>CAXTNC010000230.1:0-4565 GCA_964245495.1 uncultured Acetobacteraceae bacterium | reverse complement strand
CCGGCCGAGGCGCAGATCGCCTCCCACCGGCTGATGCTGCGCGCCGGCCTGGTGCGGCAGACCGCGGCGGGCATCTATGCCTGGCTGCCGGCAGGCCAGCGGGTGCTGCGCAACATCGCCCAGGTGGTGCGCGAGGAGCAGGACGCGATCGGCGGCCAGGAGGTGCTGATGCCCACCGTGCAGCCGGCCGACCTGTGGCGGCAGTCCGGCCGCTACGACGCCTACGGGCCGGAGATGCTGCGCTTCGCCGACCGGCACGAGCGGGAGCTGCTGTACGGGCCGACCAACGAGGAGATGATCACCGACCTGCTGCGCCAGTCGGTGCACTCGTACCGCCAGCTGCCGCAGATGCTCTACCACATCCAATGGAAGTTCCGCGACGAGGTGCGCCCCCGCTTCGGCGTGATGCGCGGGCGCGAGTTCCTGATGAAGGACGCCTACAGCTTCGACATGGACTACGACGGCGCCGTGCTGAGCTACCGCCGCATGATGCTGGCCTACATGCGCACCTTCCAGCGCCTCGGCGTCAAGGCGATCCCAATGGTGGCGGACACCGGGCCGATCGGCGGCGACCTCAGCCACGAGTTCATCATCCTGGCGCCCACGGGGGAAAGCGGCGTGTTCTTCGACGCCGCCTTCGAGGAAACCGACTGGCTCCGCGCCGACTACGACGCGGCGGACCCGGCGCACCTGGACCGGTTCTACCGCCTGATGACGGGGCTGTACGCCGCCACCGACGAGAAGCACGACGAGGCCGCCTGGGCGCAGGTGCCGCCCGGGCGCCGCCGCGAGGGCAGGGGCATCGAGGTGGGGCACATCTTCTACTTCGGCCGCAAGTACAGCGAGCCGATGGGCCTCAGCATCGCCGGCGCCGACGGCACGCCGACCGCGCCGGAGATGGGCAGCTACGGCATCGGCGTGTCCCGCCTGGTGGGCGCGGTGATCGAGGCCAGCCACGACGAGGCCGGCATCATCTGGCCGGACAGCATCGCCCCGTTCCGCGCCGCCATCCTCAACCTCAAGCAGGGCGACCCTGGCACCGGCGCGCTGTGCGAGCAGCTGTACGCCCGGCTGGGCGCCGCCGCGCTGTACGACGACCGCGAGGAGCGCGCCGGGGTGAAGTTCGCCGACGCCGACCTGATGGGCCACCCGTGGCAGCTCGTCGTCGGCCCGCGCGGGGCGGCGAACGGGCGGGTGGAGCTGAAGCGCCGGGCCACGGGCGAGCGGGTCGAGCTGACGGTGGAGGACGCGCTTGCGCAACTGGGCTGACCGCAGCCGCCCGCAGCGCCGCTGATGTTCGGACCCTTCGAGCGCGCCGTCGCCGGGCGCTACCTGCGCGCCCGGCGCGGCGAGCGGTTCGTCTCCGTGATCGCCGGGTTCAGCCTGGTCGGCATCGCGCTCGGCGTCGCCACGCTGATCATCGTCATGTCCGTCATGGGCGGCTTCAAGGCCGACCTGCTCGGCCGCATCCTCGGCTTCAACGGGGACCTCGGGGTGTACGGCGCCGGCCAGCCGATCACCCAGTACGACGCCGACGCTGCCCGCATCCGCACCGTGCCCGGCGTGCTCTCCGCCATCCCCGTGGTGGACGGCCAGGTGGCCTTGACCGACGACCGCGGCAACAATGCCGGCGGCTACGTGCGCGGCATCCGCCAGGCGGACTTGCAGGGGCTGCGCGCGGTCAGCGACCACATCGTGGGCGGCTCGCTGGGCGCCTTCAACGGGCCGGACGCCATCGCGATCGGCGCGACCCTGGCCAGCCGCTTCGGCATCCCGGTCGGCGGCAAGGTCACGCTGATCTCGCCGCAGGGCGCGGCCACGGCGTTCGGCACCATCCCCCGCGTGCGCGCCTACACGGTGGCGGCGATCTTCCAGGTGGGGATGAACGACTACGACAGCGGCTACGTGTTCCTGCCGCTGGAGGCGGCGCAGGTCTTCTTCCAGCAGCCGGAGCAGGCGACGCAGATCGAGGTGGTGGTGGACGACCCGGACCGCGCCCGCCCGATCGGCCGCGCCATCCTGGCGGCGCTGGGGGACGAGCCGGTGCGGATCATCGACTGGCAGCAGAACAACAACAGCTTCTTCGCCGCCGTGCAGGTGGAGCAGAACGTGATGTTCCTGATCCTGACGCTCATCATCCTGGTGGCGGCGTTCAACGTGGTCAGCTCGCTCATCATGATGGTGAAGGACAAGACGCGCGACATCGCCGTGCTGCGCACCATCGGCGCCGGGCGCGGCGCGGTGCTGAGGATTTTCCTCATGGTCGGCGCGTCCGTCGGCGTCACCGGCACGGTGGCGGGCACGCTGCTCGGCGTGCTGTTCTGCCTCAACATCGAGACCATCCAGGGCTGGGTGGAGGCCGCCACCGGGCGCACGGTGTTCGACCCCACGGTGTACTACCTCGCCCACCTGCCGGCCAAGCTCGACTGGCACGAGGTGGCGCAGATCATCGCCATGGCGCTGGCGCTGTCCCTGCTCGCCACGCTGTACCCGTCCTGGCGCGCCGCCCGCACCGACCCGGTCGAAGCGCTGCGGAATGCCTGACGACCCGCTGGTTTTGCGCGCCGTCAGCCGCAGCTATCGGACGGGGGATGGGACGCTGGACGTGCTGCGCGGCGCGGACCTCGCCCTGCGCCCCGGCGAGATCGTGGCGCTGGTGGCGCCTTCCGGCACCGGCAAGTCCACCCTGCTGCACCTGGCCGGGCTGCTGGAGCGGCCAGACGCCGGCGCCGTATTGGTCGATGGCCAGGACGCCGGCGCCCTGCCGGACCCGGCGCGCACCGCCATCCGCCGCGACTGCATCGGCTTCGTGTACCAGTTCCACCACCTGCTGGGCGAGTTCACCGCGCTGGAGAACGTGGTGCTGCCCCAGTTGATCGCGGGCGTGCGCCGGCGGCAGGCGGAGGCGCGCGGGCGCGAGCTGCTGGGCGCGCTGGGGCTGGCCGCCCGCACCGGGCACGAGCCGGGCCGCCTGTCCGGCGGGGAGCAGCAGCGCGTCGCCATCGCCCGCGCGCTGGCCAACGCTCCCCGCGTGCTGCTGGCGGACGAGCCGACCGGCAACCTGGACGTGGGCACCTCCGGCGTGGTGTTCGACGCGCTGCTGGCCGCGGTGCGCGGGCAGGGCGTGGCGGCGCTGATCGCCACCCACAACCCGGAGCTGGCGGCGCGGATGGACCGCCGGGTGACGCTGCGGGACGGCCAGGTGGTGGCGGCTTGACGTTGGCGGGGTGTTCTGGCTGGCCGCCTTCAAGTGCCTGGAGGCGATGCCAGCCGGGTCCAGCCTCTCTGCCCGCTCAGGGCCGTGGATCAGGACCGCCAAGATGCACCCATTTGCGCAACGCGGGATTGCCCTTGAGGTCCTGCGCGATGAACTCGTCGGCGTCTCTCAGCCATTGCGCGTTGGCCGGTGTTTGCGGCATGGCGGCGGCGATGCCCTGGCGGCACTGCTCCCAGCCGGACGGCAACTCGCTCACCAGTTCCATCAGCTCGACAAAGCCGAGATGGTCGTCGAAGCGAAGTGTGAACTCACGGATCATTTTCTGCTCGACGAAGCAAGTCATTGTTGCATTCGGCAGGCTTGCCACCAAGCGCGCTGCATGTCGCCCTGAGTCGGTGAAGAAGTCAGGCGGGTATGGAGCAAGGCGAGCTAGCGAGTTCGGAGAATCTCTATGGCCAAGCAGACTCCAGGCGTAAGAGACATCGTACAGCGCCAGACAGTATGAGGTACGACATCTCTTAAGATCATGGTCTTTGTAAAGATCATTAATGCCGACATCATAAAGATTGCTGTTAGGATCAGTTATTCCGGTTCCATAAGCGTGACCACAAATGGTAAAGTAGTAAAATACGCAAAGAGCGGGTAGCAGTCTAACGAACATGGCCGGCTCCTGGCTGCTGGTAGACTCGAAAATATCTCGTATCCACGCCTGGTATGTTTACGCTAGGAAAGCGCGCAGCAAAGCCTGGGCGGTAATTGTTAATTGGCAGGCCTTTTGGTGAAATCGAATGCTCTAAACCCCCGCCAACGTCGAAACCTTTCGTAGGATCTCCCTTTTTCGGCATTTGGTCAGGCGAGTAGAAATGCGTGGCCCCGTTCGAGATATCCGGCTCCTTCCCATCGATGATATTGCGCGCCAAGGCCCGTTGCGCATCCGTGGGTGGCTGATTATGCGCAAACCCGCTCCAGACCTGCTGAACCGTCCAGTCAGCAGGCGCGCGACGGAGCCGGTTCATCAAGACCTGCCCAACCATCGTCTGCTCGACCAGAGGACGCCCATTCGCTTCGGACGCGATGACCCGAGCCAGGTCCTTCACGTTTCTCTCATGCAGGTCTGTTGCCGACGCTGCACCCTGAAGCGGCTGCGGCTGATGCGCAGCCTTGAGGATCGGCGCTGCCGGGCGAGGCTGCTGCGTCCTGGCCGAGGTCGCCGCGTGGCCATCGCCAAAATGCCCGTGCTCCTTGCGGCCTTGCGTCTGCCAACTCACTGCACGCTCCCCAATGTCAGGTGAACATACAAGTGTAGAACTTTTCGGAAGTGGTCGCAATCATGGCTGCAACAAGACTA
>CAXTNC010000229.1:0-4573 GCA_964245495.1 uncultured Acetobacteraceae bacterium | reverse complement strand
TGGTCGCCTCCGTCGCCGGCCGCGGCTTCGTGGCGGAGGCGGCGGACTTGCTGGCGGAGCGCAAGGGCGGCAAGCAGGTGCTGAACACCCGACCGGGAGAGGAGGCATTGCTGTGCATCCCCGCCGAAGGCGACCACGTGGCCACGGTGGGCGACAACCGCAAGCTGCTGGTGTTCCCGCTCGACCAGGCGCCTGTGCTGGCCCGCGGCTCCGGGGTGATCCTGCAGCGGTTCAAGGAGGGCGGCCTGAAGGATGCCAAGGTGTTCCGCCTGGCCGAAGGGCTGACCTGGCGGCTAGGCGAGAAGACCCGGACGGAGACGGCGCTGCGGGATTGGCTGGGGGAGCGGGCGCAGGCAGGGCGGCTGCCGCCGAATGGGTTTCCGCGCAGCGGGTTGTTTGGGGGGTGAGTCGCCTGGTCTGTCATTGACCAAGGGCAGTTGAAACACGACTCATGCGATGATGCTCAAGAGGTGGGCAGCAACTTGCCGCAAGGCAGAAACCGAGCTGCCTCAACACCAACTGGCTTGCGCCTCTCGGCTGCCTTGGGCAGCATCGCCTCGTTGAGTGCCGGGTCACTTGCCCCAGCAAGCCACCCAGTCACGGAGCGAAACATATGGCGGACGGTCCTTCCCTCGATTTCGCGGCCAGTTACGGCCGGGGCACGCTCTACAACCCGGCATTGGACCCGCAATCCGGCGATGGCCCTGCATCCGGCGCCACCCGCTTCCAGGACATCCTGGCTGACATCATGCAAGCGCGGGACGGCGGCGACGGCGCAGCCGATAACGGTTCCAGCACCGTCCGCCTCGGCACCGACCTCGGGCCGCTGGATGACCTTGCTGCCGCGATGCCTTTGAACACGGTTGAAGGCATGACCCAAGCGGGCGGGGCCGGCGGACCGGGGGCTTCGTCAAGCCAGCAGCCCGCGGCCAGCGTGCCGGCCGGCAATGTGGCTTCTGCTGCCGCGCCCACCTCGGCTGCTGGCGCCGCGGAGCAGCCGACGCCCATCACAGCCGACCAGTTGCGCGCGATCATGCCTCAAGCTAGCGATGAGGCGGACCGCTATGTCGGGCCGCTGAACCAAGCCATGGCGACCCACGGCATCAACACGCCCACGCAGCAGGCCGCCTTCCTGGCCCAGATTTCGGCCGAGAGCATGCAGTTGCATCGCACGGTCGAGAGTCTGGACTACTCTGCCCAGCGGATGACTCAAGTATGGCCACGACGTTTCCCCACGGAAGCCGCAGCCGCGCCTTACGCCCATAACCCCGAGGCGCTCGCAAACCGGACATACGCCATCCGGAATGGCAACGGCGACGAAACAAGCGGTGATGGCTTCCGCTTTCGCGGGCGAGGTCTCATACAGGTCACAGGCCGTGCCAACTACCGCGCTCTCGGCTTCGAGAATAACCCCGAAGCTTTGGCGGAGCCGCAGAACGCCGCGGACACCGCAGCAGCGTTCTGGCAAAGCAGTGGCCTGAATGGGCGGACGGCGGACGTCCTCGATCAGACGCAGTTTGATGCCGTGTCGCGGTCCCTCAACGGCGGCGACACCGGAATACAGGATCGGCGGGATGCCTATCAGCGCGCCCTAGATGCTTTCGGTGTCGGCCGATGAAGAGCTCGGCACTGGCGGCACTGCTTGTCGCGGCTTTGACGGCGGTTCACTCGCGCGCCGCCCCAGCCCAGCCCAAAGCGGCTAAGTCACTTTGCGAGGTGTCGGAGACGATCCTGTTCACCTGCCAGGTGAAGACCAAGACGGTGTCGATCTGCGGCCAGGGGCAGGGTCGGGCCATCTATCGCTTCGGACGTCCGGGCCGGGTTGAACTCAAAGCAACCGACTTACACCTAGCCAGTCAAGGTTTCTCGGGCGGTGGCGAGACGCAAGTGTATGCCGACACGCCGACGCACCGCTACATCGTTTATTATATGATGGTCAGAACCGGGTTCGGTGCCGACGGGCACAACGACCCGAAAGAGATGACCGGCCTAGTGGTGCAGAGCGAAGGGCAGACGATATCGAGCCGGGAATGCGCGCTGCCGAAAACTTACGACCCGCTCTCGGAAGTCTTGGATCAGCAACGTATTCAGGTATTCGTGCCGGCAGGAGACTACGTCCCTCACTGACCGCGGTTGGAGCGGGATGGAGGGATATGACACATGCACTCCGCTATAGTATTTAAATCCCCAGCACCCCCGCAACCGCCTCCCTCAACCCCGGCAGCACGTCCGTCACGAACCACGGGTTGCGCGTCTCCCACACCCCCGTCCGCCAGGACGGGTGCGGCAGCGGGAAGTACCGCGGCAAGTGCTCCCGCCACGCCCGCACCCGCTCCGTCATCACCCCGCGGCCCAGCGCGTCCGCCTGCGCGTAGCTGCCCACCAGCAACGTCAGTTCCAGTTGCGGCATCAGCCCGAGCAGCCGGGGGCGCCACAGCGGCGCGCACTCCGGCCGCGGCGGCGCATCGCCGCCGTTCGGCAGGCGGCCGGGGTAGCACAGCCCCATCGGCAGGATCGCCACCTTGGCGCCGTCGTAGAACTGCTCCGGCGTCAGCCCGAGCCAGCCGCGCAGCCGCTTGCCGCTCTCATCCGTCCAGGGCGTGCCGCTGGCGTGCACCTTGGTGCCCGGCGCCTGGCTGGCGATCAGCAGCTTCGCCGTGGTGCTCACCCGCAGGATCGGGCGGGGGCCGAGCGGCAGCACCCCGGCGCAGGCGGTGCAGGCGCGGGCCTCGGCGGCAGCGGTGTGCAGGTCATCGGGCAAGCGGATAATCCACCTCGGGCGTGTAGGCCGCGCCGTCCTTGCCGAGTTGGGAGGAGAACAGGGTGAAGTGCTCCACCGCCATCGGGCCGGCCCGCAGCAGGTTGTGCGCCTGCACCCACCTGACCAGGGCGTCCGGCGCAGCATTGTCCAGCCGGGCCAGGGTGACGTGCGGGGTGAACCGACGCCGCTCCGGCTCGAACCCCACCCGCTGCACCGCCGTCTCGATCTTGGCTTGCAGGTGGTCGAGCTGCTGGCTGCGCTCCACCCCGGCCCACAACGTCTGCGGCCGGCCCGCCTTCTCGTGCAGGCCGACCCCGCGCAGCGCCAGGGCGAACGGACGCCCGCGCAGGGCGGCCAGCGCCTCGTCCAAATCCTCTGCCCGGTGGCGCGGGATGTCGCCCACGAAGCGCAGCGTCAGGTGGTAGGTCTCAGGCGGCAGCCAGCGCGCGCCGGGCAGCGCCGCGGACAGGCGGGACAGGTGCGCGCGCACCTCCCGCGGCAACCCAAGCGCCACGAAAAGCCTCACGACTCGCCCGGCACCTCGCGCAGCAGCCGCTCCACCATCGGCTTGATGCGCGCGACCACCTTTTGCACCCCCGCCGGGTTGGGGTGGATGTGGTCCGGCTGGTTGAGCGCCGGGTTTCCGGCCACGCCATCCAGGAAGAACGGGTCATACAGCAGCCCCGGCCGCTGGCCGAGCCGGGCGAAGGCGGCGCCGAACTCGCGGCTGAACGGGGCGCCCAGGTTGGGCGGGGCCACCATGCCGGACAGCAGGGCGGGGATGTGGTCGCGCGCCAGCGTGTCCAGGATGGCGTTGAGGTTGGCTTCCATGTCCGCAGGCGCGGTGCCGCGCAGCCCGTCGTTGCCGCCCAGCTCCACCAGCACCGCGTCCGGCTTGTCCGCCAGCGCCCAGTCCAGGCGGGAGCGCCCGCCGGCGGTGGTGTCCCCGGACACGCCGCCATCCAGGATCTGCACGTCGAACCCGTCCGCCTTCAACGCGCCGCCCAGCCGGGCCTGGAAGCCGTCGGCCTCCGCCAAGCCATAACCGGCAGCCAGCGAGTCGCCGAACACCAGCAGCTTGAGCGGGCGGGCGGAGGCGGCGGGTGCGAAAATCAGCGCCAGCGCCAGCGCGGCCCTCGCCCAACCGGGCTTGGGGCCATATGGGGACATCATGGACACCATCCTGCCTTCCCCAGCCTTCCCAGCTCAAGCCGGGGCGCCCCTTGTCCAGGTGCGCGGCCTCCGCCTGACCGTGCCCGCAGCCGCCGGGCCGGTCAACATCCTGGCCGGCATCGACCTGGAGGTGGCGGCGGGCGAGGCGGTCGGCATCATCGGCCCCTCCGGCTCCGGCAAGACCAGCCTGCTGATGGTGCTGGCCGGGCTGGAGCGCGCCACCGGCGGCAGCGTCGCCGTGGCGGGGCAGGACCTGACCGCCCTGGACGAGGACGCGCTGGCCCGCTTCCGGCGGGACATGGTGGGCATCGTGTTCCAGGCGTTCCACCTCATCCCGACCATGACGGCGCTGGAGAACGTGTCCATCCCGCTGGAGCTGGCCGGGGCGCCGGACGCGGAGGCCCGCGCCGCCGCCAGCCTGCGCGCGGTCGGCCTCGGCCACCGGCTGACCCATCTGCCGGGCCAGCTTTCGGGCGGCGAGCAGCAGCGCGTGGCGCTGGCCCGCGCCTTCGCCCCCGCGCCCCGGCTGCTGCTGGCGGACGAGCCGACCGGCAACCTGGACGCCGCCACCGGGCACACCGTGATGGACCTGCTGTTCGCCATGCAGGCCGAGCACGGCACCACCCTGCTGCTCATCAC
>CAXTNC010000228.1:0-4618 GCA_964245495.1 uncultured Acetobacteraceae bacterium | reverse complement strand
GCGCGGCCTCGGCGCCGGACAGCTTGAGGCGGGCGGCGAAGCGGGCAGGGTCCCCGGTCAGCAGCCCCGCCGTGCGCCGCACCGGGTCGGGCGGCAGGCGGGCGACCCCGGCAGGGTCCGCGCCCTCCGGGATAGCTGCGGCCAGCACGCCGGTCCGCTGCATCAGGCGGAGGCTGGCGCCGGGGTCGGGCGCTTGCAGGATGCGCTTCAGCTCGCTCCACACCCGCTCGGTTGACAGCTGCGCGAGGCCGTGAAGGCCGCCCTGGATGGCCGCGAGCGCCGCCGGGTCGGGCGGTTCGGCGCCGTAGCGGGCCTGGAAGCGGAAGAAGCGCAGGATGCGGAGATAGTCCTCCGCCACCCGCGCCGCGGCGTCCCCCACGAAGCGCACCCGGCCGGCCGCCAGGTCCGCCGCGCCCCCGAAATAGTCGTGCAGCACGCCCCCGGCGCCGAGCGACATGGCATTGATGGTGAAGTCCCGCCGGGCCGCGTCCTCCTGCCAGTCCTCCGTCCAGGCCACGGCGGCGTGGCGGCCGTCGGTCAGCACGTCGCGGCGCAGCGTGGTGACCTCGAACGGGCGGCCGTTCAGCACGGCCGTCACCGTGCCGTGGGCCAGCCCCGTGGGGTAGGTGGGCACCCCGGCCGCCGCCAGGACCGCGGCCACCTGGTCGGGCGGCAGCGGCGTGGCGGCGTCGATGTCGGCGCCGGGCAGGCCCAGCAGCGCGTCCCGCACGCAGCCGCCGACCAGGCGCGCCCCGGGCAGCAGGGCCAGCAGGCGTCGCACGTCCGGGTCGGCGAGCAGGCGGGCCAGCCCCGGATGCGCGGGGCCCAAGTCTGCAAGGTTGGGCGCGGCGCTAGTTGCCATGGCCTTCCAGCACGGCCCCGTCGCGCAGCTTGGCCGGCACGTAGGCCTCGTGCGGGCGCAGGCCCTCCGTGCCCTGCCATATCAGGCTGGCGGCGAACCCCGCCTCCACCACCGCGATGAGCAGCACCGCGCGGCGGCTCGGCAGGCGGCGGTACGCGACGCCGTACAGCAGGGCAGCCGCCAGCAGCGGGGCAACGGCCGCGAACGCTTCGCCGAGGCGGAACATCAGCCCGCTGCGGCCATGCGCAAGCGGTGCGCCAGATGGACCAGGATGGCCGCGGTGGCGCCCCAGATGGTGTGCCTCGCATGCGGCCACACCCAGAACGTGCGGCGGCGTCCTTGCCACTCCGCGTGGCGCCGCTGCGGCGCCGCCGGGTCCAGCAGGACGGAAAGCGGCAGCTCGAACACCTCCTCCACCTCCGCGGCCGACGGCACGGGACGGAAGCCCGGCGCCAGCAGCCCGATCACCGGCGTGATGCGGAAGCCGGACCCGGTGGCGTAGTCGGGCAGGCACCCGGTGACCTCCACCAGATCCCGCGGCAGCCCCACCTCCTCGGCCGCCTCCCGCAGCGCCGCCTCCACGGCGGCCTCGCCCGGCTCCAAACGGCCGCCGGGGAAGGCGACCTGCCCCGGGTGGGAGGACAGCGTGGCCGTGCGCTTGGTCAGCAGGATGCCCGGCCGCTCGCCGTGGATGATGGGCACCAGCACGGCGGCCGGGATGAGGGGGGCGTCCGACGGGTCGATATCGTCGCTCGTGACGGGAGCCGCGAGGGCGTCGGCCGGAACGACGGGCACCGTGCCGTCCCGCTCCGCCAGGCGCAGGCGCAGCTCGGCCAGGTCCAACGGCTAGTCCTCGCCGGCGGGCAGGTCGCCCAGCGGGAAGAAACGGCCGCAGCTCCATACGCCCAGCACGCGGCGGCCCTTCACCACCTCCGGCACGGCCAGGGCCACCAGCTCGTAGTACACTGCCCGGTTGATCCGCGCTTCCACCGGCAGGGCGCCCGCGCCGGGGCGGACGAGCATGTAGGGCGTCGGCTCGCAGGTGAGCACGTCGTGCGCCACGCGGATCGGGTGGTCCGGCCCGGCGGTCACCATCTCGTCCGTGTTGATGCGGAAGCTGAGCACCTGGTCGCCGCCGTGCCCGGTCCAGCCCAGCTCCACCGCGACGAACGGGGCGTCCTCGACCTCGATGCGGCCGCGCTCGGCCGGGGTTTCCAGCCAGAAGGACCCGTCCGCCTCCCGCTTGAGCACGCTGGCGAACAGGCACACCAGCTCCTTGCGGTTGATGGAGGTGCCGCGGTAGAGCCACGTGCCGTCGCGCTTGATGACGAACGGCAGGTGGCCGATCTCGGCGCGCTGGCGCTTCGGCTCCGGCGCGCCCGCTGCGGGGGCCGTGCCGCCGGCGCTCCCCCGGGCGCTGCCGTCGGGGGAACGGGCGCGCGAGCAGGCTGCATCAGGCATGGCATCGTTCACAACGCGCTCCCCGACCTCCGCCGATGCTTCCGTTGGCCGGAGATATAGGTAGCATCCCCCTGACGATGAAAGCCCCGCCCGCCATATCGGCGTGGTTGCGTTGGGAGTTCGCGCATGGCGGTGGCGGTCGGCGGCACGATGGATGGCGGAACCCTGGTCGCGGAGGTCGAGGCGCTCGGCGCCCGGGCCGCCGCTGCGAAAATTGAAGTCGGCCGGGTCATCTTCGGCCAGGACGAGGTGGTGGACCAGGTGCTGGTCTGCCTGCTGTCCGGCGGCCACGTGCTGCTGGTGGGCGTGCCGGGCCTTGGCAAGACGCTGCTGGTGGAAACCCTGGGCACCGTGCTGGGCCTGGCCCCCAAGCGGGTGCAGTTCACCCCGGACCTGATGCCGGCCGACATCACCGGCTCCGAGGTGCTGGACGAGGACGGCGCGGGCCGCCGATCCTTCCGCTTCCTGCCCGGCCCGGTGTTCTGCCAGCTGCTCATGGCGGACGAGATCAACCGCGCCAGCCCGCGCACCCAGTCCGCCCTGCTGCAGGCCATGGCGGAGGGCAAGGTGGCGGTCGCCGGCGCGGACCACCCGCTGCCCCGCCCGTTCCACGTGCTGGCGACGCAGAACCCGATCGAGCAGGAAGGCACCTACCCGCTGCCGGAGGCGCAGCTCGACCGCTTCCTGCTCCAGGTGGACGTGAGCTACCCGGACCTGGCCAACGAGCGCACCATGCTGCTGGCCACCACCGGCGCCGAGCGGGCGCAGGCCAGGCCGGTGCTGACCGGCGAGCAGCTGCTGGCCGCCCAGGCGCTGATCCGCCAGGTGCCGGTGGGGGAAAGCGTGGTCGATGCCATCCTGGCGCTGGTGCGCGGCGCGCGTCCGGACACCGCCGCCAACGACACGGTGCGCCACCACGTCGCCTGGGGGCCGGGTCCCCGCGCGGCGCAGGCGCTCATGTTGGCCACCCGGGCGCGGGCGCTGCTGGACGGCCGCCTGTCCCCCTCCCTGGACGACGTGGCGGCCCTTGCGCACCCGGTGCTGCGCCACCGCATGGCGCTGAACTTCGCGGCCCGGGCGGAAGGCATCGAGCTGCGGGACGTGATCACCGCCCTGGTCAAGCGGCTTTGAAGCCTGCCGTCCTGCGCCCAGTCCTGCGGGCCGAAGCCCTGGGCGCCACCCTGCCGCCATTGCTGGTGGCGGCCGAGCGGGTTGCGGCCACGGTGGCGCAGGGCGTGCACGGGCGCCGCCGGGTCGGGCAGGGGGACAGCTTCTGGCAGTTCCGCCCCTACCAGCAGGGCGACGCGCCGGGCCGCATCGACTGGCGGCAATCCGCCAAGTCCGCCCGCACCTACGTGCGCGAAACCGAGTGGGAAGCCGCCCAAACCGTGCACCTGTGGCGGGACGGCTCCGCTTCCATGCGGTGGCGCTCCGCCGCCGCGCTGCCCGAGAAGGTCGAGCGCGCGGAGCTGCTGCTGCTGGCCGCCGCCTCCCTGCTGCTGCGCGGCGGCGAGCGGGTGCGGCTGCTGGGCCAGCGCTCCGGCGGCTCGCTGGAAGCCATGGCCGCGGCGCTCGGGTCAGGCTCGGACGGGCTGCCGGCGGTGAGCGCGCTGCCGGCGCATGGCCGGGTGGTGCTGATCGGCGACTTCCTGCAGCCGCTCGACGAGGTGCGCGGCGTGGTCGCCCGGCTGGCCGGCATCCCCGTGCGCGGCCACCTCCTGCAAATCCTCGACCCGGCGGAGGCGCTGCTGCCCTACGCCGGCCGCGTGCGCTTCCGCGGCGTCGAAGCGGACGGCGACATGGTGGTGCCGCAGGTGGAGGGCATCCGCGCCGCCTACGCCGAGGCGCTGGCCGCGCAGCAGGCCGGGCTGGGCGCGCTGTGCCGCGCCGCCGGCTGGGGCTTTGCCACCCATCGCACCGATGCGCCCCCGGGCGCGGCGCTGCTGGCGCTCTACACCGCCCTGTCTGGCATCACGTGACCGGCATCGCGTGATCTTCGCCGCTCCCTGGGCGCTGCTGGCGCTCGCCGCCCTGCCCGCGCTGTGGTGGCTGCTGCGCGTGACGCCGCCCGCCCCGCGCACGCAGGACTTTCCGGCCATCCGGTTGCTGCTCGGCCTGCGCGCCCGGCAGGAGACGGCGGCCCGCACCCCCTGGTGGCTGCTGCTGCTGCGCATCGCCGCAGCGGCATTGCTCATCGTGGGCCTGGCCCGCCCGGTGCTGGACGCGGCGGGCGCGCTGCCCGGCGCCGGCCCGCTGCTGCTGGTGATCGACGACGGCTGGGCCGCAGCGCCCGAC
>CAXTNC010000227.1:0-4635 GCA_964245495.1 uncultured Acetobacteraceae bacterium | reverse complement strand
CCGAAGCCGGGCTGAACGCCGCAAGCATCGCACGAACGGTGACGGAAGCAGCGGGGACGGGCTGAAGCTGGCTGGCCCAAACCCTCGCCGGCGGCTATGGTCCGGGCGCGTCCTCCTCGAAGACAGGAACAGCGCCGTGAGTGCAGGCAACCCGGGCAGCCCCGGCATCGAGGAGCAGATCGTGCGGATCGAGCGCAACCAAGCGGAAATCCGCAAGCTTTTGGCTGAGGCTGACACCTTCAAGCGCGACCGCCCGCTGGCGCCCATCATTGCTGTCGCGTCCTTCGTGGTGGCAGTGGCAAGCTACCTGCACCATTAGCCAGGCGCAGCCCAAGAAAACCCGCGCCGACCAGCTCCTGCTCGACCGTGGCCTGGTCGAGAGCCGCGCCCGCGCCCAGGCCCTCATCCTCGCCGGCAAGGTGTTCACCGGCGACCGCCGGGTCGAGAAGTCCGGCCAGCTTCTCCCCGCCGCGGCCCCGCTCGAAGTCAAGGGCCAGGACCACCCCTGGGTGTCGCGCGGCGGCCTCAAGCTCGCGCACGCCCTGGCGCACTTCGTCCTGTCGCCGGCCGGCCTCGCCTGCCTGGACGTGGGCGCATCCACCGGCGGCTTCACGGACGTGCTGCTCGCGAACGGGGCCGCCCGGGTCCACGCCGTCGATGTCGGCCATGGCCAGCTCGCCTGGAAGCTGCGCAGCGACCCCCGGGTGCTGGTGCGGGAGCGGACCAACGCCCGCCACCTCGCCCTGCCCGAGCCGGTCGGCGCCCTGGCGTGCGACGCGAGCTTCATCGGCCTGCGCACCTTGCTGCCCGCCCCGCTCGCCTGCTGCGCCCCGGGCGCCTGGGCCGTGGCCCTCATCAAGCCGCAGTTCGAGGCCGGGCCGGCCGAGGTGGGCAAGCACGGCGTCGTGCGGGACCCGGCGGTGCACCAGGCGGTCTGCGCCACCATCTCCGCCTGGTGGGCGGCGCTGCCGGGCTGGAGCGTGCTGGGAATCGAACGGAGCCCGATCACCGGCCCGGAAGGCAACCACGAGTTCCTGATCGCCGCGCGGCTGGCCCTGGCCGCGCGAGCCGGAGGCTGACGATGCCGATCTCCCCCGCCTTCCAGCCTTCCACCGCCCATGCCGCGCTCGGGGACGCCTTCTACGACCGGGTCGAGGCGGCGGAGTTCCCGCAAGCCATCCTGCGCCACCGCGACGACCGCTGGGCCGCCCGCATCGGGCTGGACGGACTGACGGACGCGGAGTGGGTGAGCTATCTCGGCCGCTTCCGCCCCCTGCCCGGCAGCCACGCCCAGCCGCTCGCCCTGCGCTACCACGGCCACCAGTTCCGCCACTACAACCCGGACCTCGGCGACGGCCGCGGCTTCCTGTACGCCCAGGTGCACGACTTGCAGGATGGCCGCCTGCTCGACCTCGGCACCAAGGGCAGCGGCACCACCCCATGGTCCCGCGCCGGGGACGGCCGGCTGACCCTCAAGGGCGGCGTGCGCGAGGTGCTGGCCACCGAGATGCTGGAAGCCCAGGGCGTGTACACCTCCAAGTCGCTGAGCCTGGTCGAAACCGGCGAGGACCTGGTGCGCCACGACGAACCCTCCCCCACCCGCAGCGCCGTGCTGGTGCGGCTCAGCCATGGCCACATCCGCATCGGCTCGTTCCAGCGCCAGGCGGCGCTGGGCGCGGTGGACGGGCTGCGCCGCCTGCTGGACCACAGCGTGCGGACCTATATCCCGGAAGCCTGGCGCGAGGACGAGGCGGAGCGCGCCGTGGCGTTTCTCGCGGCCGTGTGCGCCCGGGTGGCGCGGCTGGGCGCGCAGTGGATGGCCGCCGGGTTCGTGCACGGCGTGCTGAACACGGACAACATCAACATCACCGGCGAAAGCTTCGACTACGGCCCCTGGCGCTGGCTGCCGACCTATGACCCGGCGTTCACCGCCGCCTACTTCGACGAGAGCGGCCTGTACGCCTACGGCCGCCAGCCTGAAACCCTGCAATGGAACCTGGCGCGGCTGGCCGAGTGCCTGCTGCCGCTGGCGGACAAGGACGCCCTGGTGGCGGTGCTGCAAGGCTTCGCCCCGGCCTTCCGGACAGAGTACGATGCCACGACAATTCGCCGCCTTGGCTTGGCGCCCGCCGGGCCGGAAACGGACGCGGCGCTGGCCCAGGCGTGGTGGACGGCCCTGGCCCAGTCGCAGATGCCGTTCGAGCGCGCGTTCTTCGCGGCCTTCGGCGGAGAGCTGGACGCCTCCTTCGGCGAGGCGTTCGATCCGGTGCGCGCCGCCCTCAGCGCTTACAGCCGGCCGGGCCGGCCGTCGCATCCCTACTGGATGCGCACGGAGCCTTGCACGGTGCTGATCGAGGAGGTGGAGGCGATCTGGGCGCCGATCGCCGCGGCCGACGACTGGTCCGCCTTCCGGGCCAAGATCGAGGCGGTGCGCGAGATGGGCGCGGCCCTCAGCAGTGCGACGCCGGCAAGCTGAAGCTGGCCATCTTGCCGTTCACCACGAAGTCCGAGAAATCCATGTTCAAGCTGTCGGCGACGCCGTTCGCCCAGTAGCGCATCCCCACCTCGTAGTCCGGCTGCTGCGCCTCCTTGGCGCGGGAGAAGAACGCCACGCGCACCCGGCCGGACGGCAGCTCCGCCAGGTCCGGGTAGGGCGCCGCGGCCGGGCCGCCCCAGCTGCTGACGAAGACCGACGTGTTCTGCGCCCCGTCCGCCCCCGTGCCGTCGAACAGCGGCAGGCTGAGGAACTTGGTGCCGGCCTCCGCCGCCTCGATGATCCTGGCGGTGTGCGCCATGGGGAACAGCGTGCCCCGGGGCAGGTCCATGCGCTTGTCCTCCGGCATGGTGTAGTGGATCTGGCCAGGTCCGCCCGGCGCCTCCAGGCTGGCGTCGCCCTCGACCTGCTCGGTGGTGGCGGTGTCGGTCATCTGCTTCATGTGGAAGCGCAGCTTGGCGCCGTCCTTGCTTTCCCAGGTCAGGTAGTCGGACACCATGTGCACGTCCTGCCCGTCGCGGTTGGCCAGCGTCATGTCCAGGCGCTGCCGCACGGCCCAGCCGTCGCACGCGTCCGTCACCTCGTAGGCCATGGTCCCGGACACGCGGGTGACATCCCCGCCGCGCCCGTTGTCCAGGCTGAGCGTGTAGGTGGCCTGGTGGGCGGCCAGGCTCACAGGCTCGGCGCAAGCGGCTCCGGTGACGGCAGGCGCTGCAAGCAGCAGGAACGAGGCGGCCAGCAGGCGCATGGAAGGGCACTCCAGGATGGCGACAGACATAGGGCGTCCCGCCATGTCCCGCCAGCCGGTTGTCGGCCATTGCCCGGGCGGGGCAGCGCCGGGCTGGAACCACGCCGCGGCCGCCTTGCAATACAACAAATGGTGTATATGATTTTGTTGTCTAAGGCGCAGAATGCGAAACGAGGACGCAGGCATGTCCGTGTATGATCTAGTGAAAGTGTATGACCTGTCGAATGCCCCGCCCGACCTGCGCGAGGCTGACGAACTTGCTGCACTGCGGCCAGGAGCGGCAGAGCACGACACGGCGATCCTAGTTCTTCAAGTCGGACAGTTCGAATCCGTTCAACCCGGGCCAATTAACGACCGTGTCACGCGAGAAGTAACGTTCACTGAATACAAGCTGCATCAGTGGCTGACTGAGCACGGCGCCGCGCAGGGCGAGAACGTGCTTCTGCGATGGAAGCAAGCCGGTCCCTAGACGGCGCCGCTGCTTGCCATTGCGAGTACTGCTGCAACCAGCCCGTCCACGTCCTGCTCCGCCGTGCGGTGGTTGACGATGGCGCAGCGGATCGCGGTGCGCCCCGCCACGGTCGTGGTTGAAGGCGCGTAGCGCCCTGCCTCGTGCAAGTCCGCCACCAGCGCCGCGTTCGCGGCGTCATCCAGGGCGCGCACCCGGAAGCACACGACGTTCAGGGTCACGGGCGCCAGCAGCTCCAGCGCCGGCTCCGCCCGCACCCGGCCGGCCAGGCGCCGCGCCAGGACGCAGCAGCCTTCGATGGCCTCACCCAACTGCTCGGCGCCATAAACCGACAAGGTCATCCACACCTTGAGCGCCCGGAAGCCGCGGGACAGGTCCGGCCCCAGGTCGCACGGCCAGGGATAGCCGCCCGCCAGCCCGCGCGCTTCCCGGCGGAGGTAGGCGTTGTCCTGCGCGAACGTGTCCAGTTGCCGCGCCGGGTCCCGCACCAGGACGCACCCGGCGTCGTACGGGACCTGGCCCCATTTGTGGAAGTCGAACGCCAGGCTGTCCGCCCGCTCCATCCCCCGCAGCAGCGGGCGCAGCGCCGGGGACAGCGCCGCCAGGGCGCCGAACGCGCCGTCCACGTGGAACCACAGCCGCTCCGCCCGGCACAGCCCGGCCAGCGCGTCCAGGTCGTCCACCGCGCCCGTGTCCACCGTGCCGGCGGAGCCGACCACCAGGAACGGCAGGCGGCCGGACTCCCGGTCCCGGGCGATGGCGGCCTGCAAGGCCTGCGCGTCCATCCGGCCGTCCGGGCCAGCCGCCACCAGCCGCAGCGCGTCCGTGCCGAGGCCGGCCATGTCCAGCGCCTGCGGGATGCAGCCATGCGCCGCCGCCGACGCGTAGGCCACCAGCGGCGCGCCTTGCAGCCCGCCCGTCCGC
>CAXTNC010000226.1:0-4653 GCA_964245495.1 uncultured Acetobacteraceae bacterium | reverse complement strand
GTCCGCGGCCCCACCTGCTGCTGCTGTGCGCCCTGCTGGCGGCGGCGCTGCCGCTGTGCCCGCTGGCGGCAGGGGCGGCGCTGCGGGCGGCGGCGGAGTAGGAGCCGAACACCGTTCGCTCCCTTACAATTCATCCCGGTTCATGCCTGCATGCGGCGAGGTGGCTGGCGCACTTGCCGGGCGTGAACTGGGGCAAGCCGTTGCGGGTGGCATTCCAGGGAACTGGGATGGCGCGGGCTGCCGTTCTGCGCAGGAGTGCCTTGAGCTTGGCACGTGCGTTCTCGATGGGGTTGAAGCCTGGCGGCTGCGATCACGCGCCCGCGCAAGTCCTCGGACAACGTCTCGGCCATCCCAGATCACGCCCGAGCCGCGCAAGCCGTTCGACCCCATTGGCTTGGAGAATGCCCTAGCGCCGCCGCTTCGCCGCCGGCTTTCGGGTGATGGCCTCTGCCGCAGCCGGAGTGCTGCGCGCCGCCGTGCTCTCAACGGCTGAGCAGCCGCCGTCATCGTCAACCCCCAGTTGGATCGTGGGCAGCAGCGCCGCCGGGGGGAACAGGATGCCCAGCCCCACCGCTGCCCCCGCCCGCGCGGCCAACGGCCCGATCTCCGGCTTGATGGACGGGCCGGCCAGCTTGCCGGTGATGTCGATCGGCGTCGGGAAGGTGCCGACGCTGAGGTGCTGCGACGCCGTCTTGAGCTTGTAGTCGATCGTCTCGTCGGCGAGGTTGACCGTGCCGGCGCCTTTGATCTGGGCCTCGCTGGTGTCCATCACGAGCGTGTTGGTGGTCAGCAGCCCGTGCTGTAGCGTGAACACGCCCGCGAAGCATTGCAGCGTCGCGCGCGACGGCACGCCCAAGGCGGACAGCAGAGCGTTGCCGAACTCCAGCCCGGCAATGTCCACCAGCAAGGCGCTCAGGTTGCCCCCCGCCAACCCCAGCCGCAGCCCGCCATCGCCGCGCCCGAGCAAGGACGCGAGCGAGCTGCCCGTCGAGTCGAGCTTGGCGCTGCCGCTGAGCGACCCGGCGCCGCTGACGGCATGGGTGGCTGACAGCAGCCGGCCAACGTCGAGCTGCTTGAACTGTATCTCGGTGGCGGTCTTCAACTCATGCCCTTGCGGCGCGAGGTCGGACGTCAGGCTGATCTCGCCCGTGCCCACCGCGAAGGAAAGCGGGTGCAGGCGGATCTGGCCGTCGTTGATGTCGAGATCGGCCACGATGTTGTCCAGCGGCACCGAACGGCCCTCGATGTGGGCGCCCTTGTAGCGCAGCCGCACGTTGGCGAAGTTGAGCTTCGGCAGGTTGATCGGCGTGTCGGGCAGCACCTTGCTGCTGGCCTCGCGGTGGGCCAGCTCCGCCTTTTGCTCGGCGCTCTGGGTGCCCGCGCTCTTGCGGCCCGGCGTTTCCCCGATGAAGCCGCCCAAGTCTGCCAGCTGCACCCGGCGGGAAAACAGGTTGGCATCGACGAACGGGCGCTGCTGGGTCGGGTCAACGGCGATGTCCCCGTTCAGGTCGCTTTCCCCGAGACGGCCGGTGAACCCGGTGAAGCGGAACTTGCGGTCGGCATAGTCGAACTTGCCAGCGATGGAATAGGCTGGCGTTTCCGGGATCGGCACTCCGGTCAGCGGCGTCAGCTTGGACATGTCTGGGCCGGACAGCTCAAGCTTGAGGTCGGCGCCTGCGAAGTTGAGCGGGTTCTGCACCGTCCCGGTCAAGATCACCTTGGTCGGCCCGTTCTCAAGGCGCAGGTCGATGGGATAAGGCTGGCTGGCGTCCCTGAGCGACAGCAGCGCGCCGCCGATCAGCCGCCCCTTGATCGGCTGCGCGGCGTACGCACCCTTGGCGTCCACGGTGATCTGGCCAGCCTGGTTGTCCGGCGCCGTCCCGCCGGAGGCCGCGGCCTTGGTGGCGACGCCCAAGTCGAAATCCGCCTTCAAGCGGGCCAGCATGACGTGGGCATGGCCGTCGTTGATGACCAATTGACCGATCTTCGGACCGGCAGCCGGATCGGACGGCTTGCTGGACGAGGACGTGCTGCTGCCGGTCGGCCAGTTGGCCTTGCCGTCCGCTTCCTGCTCGGCGTCCACGACCGGGTGGTCGGCCACGATCTGCGGCAGGACGATCTGACGCGAGCGGACATACGCCATCATGTCAGCCACGACCGTGAGCTTGTCGATCGTGGCGAACGGCTTGTCGGCAGGGAAGCCATCCGCGCCAGCGACCACGACGCCGTCCAGCGACGCGGTGGTGGTCCGGCCGATATGGACGTGAAGATGCTGCGCCGTGACCTTGCGGCCCAAGGCCGAGCTTGCCTGGGCCTCGACCAGGGGCAGGAACCAGTCCCAGTCCCACAGGGCGACCAGGACGATGACGGCCACGACGAGCGTGCCCAAGGCCCACAGGCCGACGTGTCGGCGTTTCTTCGGACGGGAACTGGTGTCAGGGTCCATGGAAGCGGAACGCAAAGGTGAAACGCCGGTTGCTGCCAGTCCATCCGCCGCGCATGGTGGCCGGGACACAGCGGAGCCGTGCAGCATGATCCACGAGATGCGCCTCTATCACTGCATTCCTGGCCGTCTTCCCGCGCTCCTCGACCGCTTCCAAACGATCACGCTTCCGCTTTGGGAACGCCACGGCATACGCCAAGTCGGGTTCTGGACGACGCTGGTGGGCCAGTCCAACCAGACGCTGACTTACCTGCTGGCGTGGGAGAGCTTGGCCGAGCGCGAGGTGAAGTGGACCGCGTTCCAATCCGACCCGGAATGGATCGCCAAGCGGACCGAAACGGAAAGGGACGGCGCCATCGTGGGACACATCACCAATGAGCTGCTGATTCCGACCAGCTTCTCCAGCGTGCGCTGACCAGGCCGTGTTCACCAGCTTCGTGCTGTCGCTGCGCCAGGCGGGCGTGCCTGTTTCCGTCACGGAGTACCTTGCGCTGCTGGGGGCGGTGCAGGCAGGCACCGCGGATTGCAGCGTGGAGGACTTCTACTTCCTCAGCCGCGCGGCCCTGGTGAAGGACGAACGGCTTCTGGACCGCTTCGACCGCGTGTTCGCAGCCTGCTTCAAGGGTTTGGACGACGCAACAACTGCCAGCCCAGATGACGGGGTGGGCGACGAGATCCCTGCCGAGTGGCTTCGGCGCATGACGGAAAGGCTGCTGACCCGGGAAGAGCAAGCCCAGATCGAAGCGGCTGGCGGCTTGAACAAGCTGATGGACATGCTGCGTGAGCGCCTGAAGGAGCAGAAAAGCCGGCATCAGGGAGGGTCCAAGTGGATCGGCACCGCCGGCACGTCGCCATTTGGCGCTTACGGGTACAATCCGGAGGGCGTGCGCATCGGCCAGGACGGCAACCGCCAACGTCGGGCAGTCAAGGTATGGGACAAGCGCGAGTTCCGCGACTTGGACGACACGGTTGAGTTGGGCACGCGCAACGTGAAGCTGGCCCTGCGCCGGCTTCGCCGCTTCGCACGGTCGGGGTTGCCGACAGAACTCGATCTCGCCGGCACCATCAGCGCAACGGCAGCGAACGCCGGGTCGTTGGACTTGCGGATGCAAGCGGAACGCCACAATGCCGTACGGGTGCTTCTGTTCCTCGACGTGGGCGGTTCCATGGATGAGCACGTGAAGGTCAGCGCTGAACTGTTCTCAGCCGCACGCAGCGAGTTCAAACAGATTAACTTCTTCTACTACCACAATTGCCCCTACGAACGCGTATGGACTGGCAACCGCCGTCGCCATGACAACACGGTAGCAACAACTGAGTTGCTGAGAACTTACGGTCCTGAGTTCTGTGCCATTTTTGCGGGAGATGCAACGATGAGTCCGTATGAAATCGTGACCCCTGGGGGCAGCGTTGAACATTGGAACGACGAGACCGGCGCTACCTGGCTCAAGCGGATGACTGAGCACTGGCGCCGTTCCGCTTGGCTCAACCCGGTGCCCGAAATGGATTGGAGCCACGTCCAGTCGATTGGAGTGATACGGAGCTTGCTGGAACGGCGCATGTTTCCCTGTCGGTCCAGGGAATAGGCGGCATGGCCAAGGAATTGTCTCATTGAGACGACCTGACGCCAAGGGAAAGCTGGCTGTCTCGACCCGTGCCTCAATGATGGGGTGTCAACGGGCTTTTCTCCTGGCGTACCGGGCGTCGCGTGCTGCTTTTTGTTCCGCTGCAAGGGCCAGAGCGCGGGCTTTGTAGTCTCGTTCAGCGAGGGCGGCCTCTTGCGCTTTGCGCAGCTGCTGTGCGGCCAGTTCTTCCGCTTCCGCCTTCTGTTTCAGAAGCAAGGCTGCTTGTTCGGCCGCCTGGCGGGCCAACTCAGCTTCCTGCGCCGCCTTGCGTTCCATGAGGCGGGCATGCCGTGCGTCAGCAACAGCTTTCTGAGCCGCTTGCCGTTCAAGAACAGCCGGATCATTAGCCGATGGCTTGGCCTTGAACCGCTCCAGCATGGCTTTCTTCGCGTTCGCCGAGGCAGTCATGCGATCGGCGGGCGTATCTTTCATCTTGGTGCTCATGGGCAAGTTCACCGACTCGCGATCAGCAAGCATGGAACATTCATGCTGTCTGGGAGATGCCTGCTGGACTAAGGAGAGAAGCGTATTTTGCGGGGACAGGATTTGAACCTGTGACCTTCAGGTTATGAGCCTGACGAGCTA
>CAXTNC010000225.1:0-4672 GCA_964245495.1 uncultured Acetobacteraceae bacterium | reverse complement strand
GGCTGCTCGTCGAACACGGCGTAGGCCAGGCCGAGCAGGCGCACGGCTGAATCGCAGTACCCGGCGCGGTCCGCGTCTTGCGCGAGGGAGATCAGCCGGTCCGCCAGGACGAGCGGGCTGACGGGGATGGGGGCAGGCGCGGTTTCGGTGGTCGGCATGTTCTTGCTCCTGTAGGCCGTTTTGACCTGAATGAGAGAGTGGCAACTAATGGTTGCATGAAAGTTAACAGTGCAGCTGCAAAGCGAAAACGCGCAGCGCGGAGGCGAGCGGCCGGCCCGGCGCGCGGGCGGCGTCCACCGTGAACACCAGTCCGGCCAGGGTTTGCCTGCGCTGCTCCGCCGCCCGCTCCAGCGCCGCCCAGAACTCCGGCTCCAGCGCCACGGAGGTCCGGTGTCCTGCCAGGGTGACGCTGCGCTTCTCCAGGGTCACGCGGATGGCGCGGCGGGGCGAGGTTGATCCCCCACCGTCATGGCCGGATCAAGTCCGGCCATGACGCGAGGGAAAGAGGGCGGCATGAAGCCAAGCCGGCATCAACCCAGGCGCGCGGCGGCCCAGGCGCCGGCCTCCGCCACCACCGGGTCCGGGTCGGATGCCAGCCGGGCAGCGGCAGGGCGCAGGGCCGGGTCGGCGGAGTTGCCGACCGCGACCGCCACGTTGCGGGCGAACCGGTCCCGCCCAATGCGCTTGACCGGGGAGCCGGCGAACAGGGCGCGGAACCCGGCGTCGTCCAGCGCGGCCAGCCGGGCCAGCTCCGGCGCGTCCAGCTCCGGGCGCGGCTGCAGCTTGGCGTGGCGGGAGGCGGCGGCGAAGCGGTTCCACGGGCAGGCGGCCAGGCAGTCGTCGCAGCCGTAGATGCGGTTGCCCATCGCCGGGCGCAGCGCCGCCGGGATGGGGCCGCGGTGCTCGATGGTCAGGTACGAGATGCAGCGCGTGGCATCCAGGCGGTAGGGGGCGGGGAAGGCATCGGTCGGGCAGGCCCGCAGGCAGCGCGTGCAGGAGCCGCAGCGGTCGGCGTGCGGCGGGTCGGGCGGCAGGTCGAGCGTGGTGTAGACCTCGCCGAGGAACAGCCAGGAACCGTGCGCGCGGGACACCAGGTTGGTGTGCTTGCCCTGCCAGCCCAGCCCTGCGGACGCCGCGAGCGGCTTCTCCATCACCGGCGCGGTGTCCACGAACACCTTGACCGCGGGGCCGAACCGGCTGGCGATGAACTGCGCCAGGTGCTTGAGCAGGCCCTTCACCACATCGTGGTAGTCGCGGTTGCGGGCGTAGACCGAGATGTTGCCGCGGTCCCGCCGCGGGATCGTCGCAAGGGGGTCAACGGCGGGAGCGTAGGACATGCCTAAGGCTATCACACTTCGGGCCTCGTCCCAAAGCGCCTTCGGGTGGCTGCGTTCGGCGGTGCGCTCCGCCAGCCAGCCCATGTCCCCGTGATGCCCGGCGGCAAGGAACGCGCCCAGCCGCTCGCGCGCTTCCGGGCCGAGGGAGGCGGGCGCGAAGCCCACGGCGTCGAAGCCGAGCGCCAGCGCCCTGGCGCGGATGTCCGCCTTCGGGTCAGCCCCGGCCACGGTACGGCGGCACGCCCTGCTCCGGCACCCAGGCGCCCGGCGGCGGCGCGCCGGTCTGCCAGAACACGTCGATCGGGATGCCGCCGCGCGGATACCAGTACGCGCCGATGCGCAGCCAGCGGGGCTGCAGCAGGCTCACCAGCCGGTCCGCCACCTCCATGGTGCAGGCCTCGTGGAACGCGCCGTGGTTGCGGAAGCTGCCCAGGAACAGCTTGAGCGACTTGCTTTCCACCAGCCATTCTCCGGGGATGTAGTCGATGGCGATGTGCGCGAAGTCCGGCTGGCCGGTCAACGGGCAGAGCGAGGTGAACTCCGGCGCGGTGAAACGCACCACGTAGTCCTGGCCGCGGTTCGGGCTGGGCACGCGCTCCAGCACCGCCTCGGTGGGGGAGGCGGGCAGGCCAGCGGGGCGGCCGAGCTGGGTCAGCCCAGCGTAGGGTGCATCGGTCATGCGGGGGAAGTGTGGTCTGCGGCCGCCGCCGTCCAGCCCGCGCGCACGGCGGCGGCGTGCTCCGGCAGGCGGCCGGCGAGGATGGCGTCGCGCAGCCCGGCCATCAGGCCAGCGTAATACGTCAGGTTGTGCCCGGTCAGCAGCATCGGCCCGAGCATCTCGTTGCTGCGGAACAGGTGGTGCAGGTAGGCGCGGCTGTGCCGGGTGCAGGCGAGGCAGGCGCAGGCCGGGTCGAGCGGGGCGGGGTCGCCGGCATGGCGGGCGTTGCGCAGGTTCAGCACGCCGTTGCCAGTGTAGGCGCGGGCGGTGCGGCCGGCGCGGGTGGGCATCACGCAGTCGAACATGTCGATGCCGCGGCTGACCGCGCCCAGCAGGTCGTCCGGCGTGCCGACGCCCATCAGGTAGCGCGGCTGGCCCTGGGGCAGCTGCGGCGCGGTCGCGTCCAGCACCGCGAACATCGCCGCCTGCCCCTCGCCCACCGCCAGGCCGCCGATGGCCGTGCCCTCGAAGCCGAGCGGGGCGAGCGCCTGGACGGAGGCGGCGCGCAGATGGGGGAACACGCCCCCTTGCACGATGCCGAACTGGCCGTAGCCGGCGCGCGGCCGGAACGCGGCGCGGGAGCGCGCGGCCCAGCGCATGGAGAGCCGCATGGAGGCTGCCGCCTGCTCCTCCGTGGCGGGGAACGGCGTGCACTCGTCGAACGCCATGGTGACCGTGGCATCCAGCTTATCCTGGATGGCGGTGGAGGACTCGGGGGTGAGGCGGTGCGCCGTGCCGTCCAGGTGGGAGCGGAAGGTGACGCCGTCCTCGTCCATGCGGCGCAGGCCGGCCAGCGACATGACCTGGAAGCCGCCGGAGTCGGTCAGGATGGGGCCGGGCCAGTC
The DNA here is from genome assembly GCA_964245495.1 of uncultured Acetobacteraceae bacterium. Taxonomy (GTDB): domain Bacteria; phylum Pseudomonadota; class Alphaproteobacteria; order Acetobacterales; family Acetobacteraceae; genus LMUY01. Next base: position 1,772 of record CAXTNC010000225.1, on the reverse strand, counting down.
CATGAACCGGTGCAGCCCGCCCAAGGCCGCCACCCGGTCCGCGCCGGGGCGCAGCATCAGGTGGTAGGTGTTGCCCAGCACCAGCCGGGCGCCGGTGGCGCGCACGCCGTCCGCCGTCATCGCCTTCACGGTGCCGGCGGTGCCGACCGGCATGAACACGGGGGTGGGCACGTCGCCGTGCGCGGTGCGCAGCGTTCCGGCGCGCGCTTGCCCGTTGCTGGCCGCAAGGGTCCAGGACAACGTCAAACCCGGGCGCCCCTGCCGTGTTCAGGTCGCCATGGACCGGCGCCGATGATCTTCAAGCAGCTCACCATCTGGCTCGCCTCGGGGGTGGAAGCGGCGGCGGCCGTCGTCATCGGCCTGGCTGCGCTGGAAGCCACCATCCGCTCCCTCCTGCTGTTCCTGCCCACCGCGCGGGCGGCAGGGCCGGAGGGGGACGCCAAGGAGGCGGTGCGCCTCCGGCTGGGCCGCTGGCTCGCTGTGGCGCTGGAGTTCGAGCTGGCCGCCGATATCCTGCGCACGGCGGTGGCGCCCACCTGGACCGAGATCGGCCAGCTCGCCGCCATCGTGGTGCTGCGGACGGTGCTGAACTACTTCCTGCAGCAGGAGATCGACAAGGCGCAGGCCCGCAACCCGGCCCATGCCGGCTGACGGCTTCGGCCTGCTCATCGCATTGATCGAGCTGGCCGGGGCGCTGGTCATCGTCGGCTACTGCCTCGCCGCCCTCGTGCGCCTGGTGCGGACGCGGGACCCGGCGGCGGTGCGGCTGCTGGTGATCGAGGGGGCGTTGTGGGGGCTGAGCCTGAAAACCGCCGCCGCCCTGCTCAAGACCATCGAAATCCAGGGCTGGGACCAGATCGGCGCCTTCGCGGCCATCCTGGCGCTGCGCACGGTGGTGAAGCGCGTGATGGCGTGGGAGGAAACCCACCTGGCCCAGCCTCACGCCGCCGGGTCCAGCAGGCTGGAGTCGCCGTAGGAATAGAAACGGTAGCCGCTGGCGATGGCGTGGGCGTAGGCGGCGCGCATCCGCTCCGTGCCGGCGAAGGCGCAGACCAGCATGAACAGGGTGGAGCGCGGCAGGTGGAAGTTGGTCATCAGCTGGTGCACCGCGCGGAAGCGGAAGCCGGGGCGGATGAACAGCGCGGTGTCGCCGCGGAACGGGGCCACGCCGTCCGGGGTGGCGGCTGATTCGAGCAGGCGCAGGGTGGTGGTGCCCACCGCCACCACGCGGGCGGCGGCGCGGATGGCGGCGGCGGCGGCCTCCGTGACCTCGCCGCGCTCCGGGTGCATGACGTGGGCCGCCGGGTCGCCCCGGACGGGCAGGAAGGTGCCGGCGCCGACGTGCAAGGTGACGGTGGCGCGCCGCACGCCCGCCGCGTCCAGCGCCGCCAGCAGGCCCGCGGTGAAGTGCAGCCCGGCGGTGGGGGCGGCCACTGCGCCTTCCGTTTGGGCGAACACCGTCTGGTAGTCCGCCGCGTCCGCCGCCGTGGGACCGGACGGGCGGGCGATGTAGGGCGGCAGGGCCAGCGCGCCGGCGGCGTGCAGGGCGGCGGCGAACGCCTCGCCCTCGCGGTCGAAGCGCAGGGCGACGCTGCCTTCGCGGCAGGCGGCGACGGCGGCGCGCATCTCCGTGCCGTCCAGGGACAGCACGTCGCCGGGCGCCACGCGGCGGGCGTTGCGGGCCAGGGCGTGCCAGCAGCCGTCCGCCAGCGGGCGGTCCAGCGTCAGGCCGATGCGCGCAGCGCCGCGCCGGGCGGTGAGCTGGGCGGGGA
>CAXTNC010000224.1:0-4719 GCA_964245495.1 uncultured Acetobacteraceae bacterium | reverse complement strand
ATCCCATCGCATACGGCCCGAAGAACCCCGCCAAATTGCCCAGCGCGTTCACCGTTGCGATCCCGCCCGCCGCCGCAGCACCCGACAGGAACGCGGTCGGCAGCGTCCAGATGATCGGCAGGCAGGCGAAGATGCCGAACCCGGCGGCCGTCAGGCAGACCATCTTTTCCACCGGGTCCGCGAACAAGGTGGACGCGGCGATGCCCGCCGCCGCCACGAACAGGGCGAAGGCGGCATGGCCCTTGCGCTCCCGGCGCGCGTCCGAGCGGCGGCCCCACCAGATCATGGCCACCAGGCCCACCACGTAGAGCAGCGCCGTGATCAGGCCGATCTGCACGTTGCTCAAGCCGCCGAAGCCCTTGACGATGGTGGGCAGGAAGAAGCTCAGCCCGTAACTGGTCGCGTTGGCGCAAAAGTGGATCAGCGCCACCGCCAGCACGCGGGGGTTGGTGGCGGCTTGCAGCACCGAGAAGTGCCTGGCCTGCTCCTTCACCTGGCGCTCCCGTTGCAGCCGCTGCATCAGCCAGGCGCGCTCGTCCGCCGGCTTGTCGGTGAGAGTGAGGCATTACCACCCCCGACAGCAGCAGCGCCGGCGCTGCCTCGATGAGGTAGAGCTACTGCCAGCGGTGCAGTCCCGCCATCCCTTCCAGGTCGAGCAGCTTGCCGGAGATCGGGCCGCCGATAACAGTAAAAAGCGCGATGGCGGCCATGAACAGGCCCACGATGCGCGCCCGCTCCTTGGCCGGGAACCACAGCGCCAGGAAGAGGATGATGCTGGGAAAGAACCCGGCCTCCGCGAAGCCCAGCAGGACGCGGATGGTGTAGAAGCTGTACTCGCCGGTGACAAAGACGGTGGCGCCGGACACTACGCCCCAGCTCAGCATGATCCGCGCGATTTACTTGCGCGCGCCAAACTTCTCCAGGGACAGGTTGGACGGCACCTCGAACACGAAGCAGGCTACGAAGAAGATGCCGGCGCCGAAGCCGAACGTCGTGTCGGACAAGCCGATGTCGCCGCTCATGGTCAGCTTGGCGAAGCCGACGTTCAGGCGGTTCAGGTAGGCCACGAAGTAGCACAGCATCAGGAACGGCACGGGCCGCAACGTCACCAGGCGGACGGTCCGGCGTTCCAGCTCCATGACCACATCTTCCTTGCGCGCCCGTTGACCGGGCCGTTAGGGGGAGACTGGCGAAGCGGCGGGCGGCTATCGGGCCTATTTCAGCGGGTCGTGCCCCCAATTCATCAGCGACTTGCGCCAGCGGGTGTCCGTGATGTCGCCGTGCGGGCGCTGCTTGGAATGGCGGTGCACGTAGCCCACCACCTTGCGCATCGCCTCGTAGTCGGCCTCGTCCAGGTCTGCCGCCTTCTTGGCACGCAGCTCCAGGATGCGGCGGCCCATCTCGTGGCCCACCGATTCCTCGCCGCCCTCGTGCGCCTTCTCGCCCTCGTGCGTCATGCCGACCGTGCGGCTTTCCTCGCCGTCCAGCCATTTGCGCAGGGCGGCCGGCGTCATGTTGACCACCTGCTTGAACTCTTGGGCTGTGGCCGCCCGCTCCGCCTCGTCCATTTCAGCCATGAGCGTGCAGCGCCTTTTCCAATTCTGCCTTCTTCATCCGGCTGCGCCCCTTGATGCCGCGGCTGGCCGCCTGCTCCAGCAGTTCGGCGCGCGTGCTGGGGTGCCCGCGATGCTCGGCCGTCTTGGCGGCGACATCCTTGGGCTGAACGGAATGCTGCTTGCCGCGCGCCGTGTCGGCCCGCTTCTTGTCAGACGTGCGCTTGTACTCGCTGTCCGTCAGCGACTCGCGCGCTTCCTTGGGCAGGTAACGCTCGCCCGTCTCGCCGCTGGCATGGCCGGACTTGGTGCCCCACTCCTCGCGCTGCCACTCGACCAGGTGGTTGTCCGGCGACTTCTCGCCCTCGTAGCCGCCGCCCTCGTGCTTGTACTCGTTCACCGCCATCTGCGCCTTGCGCGCGGACCATTGGCCGGGCTTGCCGCCCTTGTCGCCTTGCGTGACCTCTTCCTTGACCTTCTCCCACAGCTCCGGATCGGTCTTCTCCGCACCCTTGGCCATTGCTTCGCCCTCCTGACCCGGCAACGCCGGTCAGGTGCGCAGGTTCACTCGTCGGCGTACGGGTTCTTGGTGCCGCGGAACTGCAGGCGGACGGGGGTGCCGGGCAGCGCAAAGGCGTCGCGCAGGCCGTTGACCAGGTAGCGGCGGTAATCCTCCGGCGTCTGCTCCGCCCGGGTGCCGAAGATGACGAAGGTGGGCGGGCGCGCCTTGGGCTGCGTCACGTAGCGCAGCTTCAGCCGCCGCCCGTCCACCAGGGGGGCGGCGTGCCGCTCCAGCGCCGCCTCGAACCAGCGGTTCAGCTCGCCGGTCGCCACCCGGGTGTTCCACACGGCGTGGGCGCGGCGCACGGCGGGCAGCAGCTTGTCCACCCCCGCTCCCGTCATGCCCGACAGCGTGACCACGGGGATGCCGCGCATCTGCGCCAGGCTGGTTTCCAGGCGGTCGCTCACGCCGCGGCGCGCCGCGTTGCGGTCCGGCACCGCGTCCCACTTGTTCAGCGCCAGCACGCAGCCCCGCCCCTCGCGCTCGACCAGCCGGGCGATCTGCAAGTCCTGCTCGTGCAGCCCTTCCACGGCATCGACGCACAGCACCACGATCTCGGCCATCTTCAACGCCTCGATGCTGGCCGACACGCTCATCTTCTCCAGCGCCGCCTCCACCCGCGCCTTCTTGCGCAGCCCGGCGGTGTCGACCAGCTCGATCGGCCCCGCCTCGTCGTGCAGCCGCACCGTCACCGCGTCCCGCGTGAGGCCGGGTTCCGGCCCGGTGATCATGCGCTCCTCGCCCAGCAGGCGGTTGAGCAGCGTGCTCTTGCCCGCGTTTGGCCGGCCCACCACGGCCAGGCGCAGCGGGCGGTCCGCCTCGTCCGCCTCCTGCGGCTCCGGCAGCCGGTCGGCGATCTCGCCCATCAGGTTGGCCAAGCCCTCGCCATGCTCGGCGGACACGGCCAGCGGCTCGCCCAGGCCCAGGCTGTAGGCGTCCAGCGCCGCCTGCGCGCCGCCGCGGCCCTCCGCCTTGTTGGCCACCAGCAGCACCGGGCGGCCCTGGCGGCGCAGCCAGGCGGCGAAGTGGCTGTCCGCCGGGGTGATGCCGGCGCGGGCGTCCACCACGAACACCACCAGGTCCGCGCCGCCCACCGCCGCCTCCGAGCTGGCGCGCATCCGGCCGTACAGGCTGTCCGGCGCGCTTTCCTCCAACCCGGCGGTGTCCACCAGCCGCACCGTGCGCCCGCGCAGCTGCGCGGTCGCATCCTTGCGGTCCCGCGTCACGCCGGGGGTGTCGGCCACCAGGGCGTGGCGGCGTCCGGCCAGGCGGTTGAACAAGGTGCTCTTGCCCACGTTCGGCCGCCCCGCGATGACCACGGTGGGCAGCACGGCTCAGCCCAGCGCCGAAAGGGTGGAGTCCTCGGTGATGACGAACATCCTCCCCGCAGCCGCCACCAGGTTCACCGACACCTCGTCCGGCAGGTCCTGCTCCCCCAGCACCGCGCCGTTCGCCGGGTTGACCGCGAGCAGCTTCTTGGTGGACCCGGCGCAGTACAGGTACTTGCCGCCCAGCAACGGCCCCGCCCAATAGATCGGGTCGCGCAGCTTCTTCTCGTTGCCGTAGCGCGGCAACTGGCTGAGCCAGCGCACCCGGCCGTCGGTCCGGCTGATGCAGGCGAGCTGCTGGTCCTCCGACAGGACGAACACCCAGTCCCCGGCAATCCAGGGGGTGTGCTGGCCCGACACCTCGCGCTCCCACAGCCGCCGGCCGGAGCGCAGGTCCAGCGCCACCAGCAAGCCGCCGACGCCGATGGCGTACACGGTCGATTGCACGATGACCGGCATGGCGCGGATGGCGGACAGGTCGGCGGCGGCGATGCGGCCGTGCGCGCCGGCCAGGCTGTCGCTCCACAGCAGGGTGCCGGTCTCCGACCGCAACGCCACCAGGTCGCCGGAGCCGAAGCCGCAGACCAGCACGCCGTCGGCGTAGGCGGGAGAAGGCTCGCCCAGCACGATGGTGGCCGATGGGGTGGCCTGGTAGCTCCACAGCCGCTTGCCGTCGGCGCGGGACAGGGCGACCATGCGTTCGTCCAGCGTGGGCAGGAACAGGCGGTTCTCCACCAGGGTCGGCGCGGCGCGGGCCGGCGCGTCCAGCGGCACGCGCCAGGCGATGTCGCCCGTCGTGGCCTGCAGCGCCAGCACCTCGGCGCGGCCGGTGCTGGCGAACACGGTGCCGCCGCCCGCCACCACGCCGCCGCCAAGGTTGCTGCTGCGGTCCTTCTTGGGCTTGGTGGGCGTTCTCCAGTGCTTCGCTCCCGTTGCCGCATCGAACGCGGACACGGCGCCGTCGGAGTCCATGGCGAACACCTGGCCGCCGGCGATCACGGGGGTGCCGGTGATCTTGCGGCGGTAGCCGCCGCCCTCGCCGATCGACTGGCGCCAGGAACGGCTGAGGTCGCCCAGCAGGAGGTTGCCCATCGTGTGCGCGGGATTGCCGCCGGCCTGCGCCCATTCGGCGTTCGTCACGGCGAGGGGCAAATTGACCGGGGTGCGGAACGCCGGGTCCACCTGCAGGCCGCGGGCGGGGGGCGTCACCGCTTCGCGCTTGCCGGGGATCGGCACCGCTTCCTTCTCGAACAGGCTGTCGAAGTCGATCCCGCAG
>CAXTNC010000223.1:0-4738 GCA_964245495.1 uncultured Acetobacteraceae bacterium | reverse complement strand
GCCCTCCATCAGCCGGGGCATCGCGGCGCGGGACAGCCCGGTGGCGGCCAGCGCGCCGTCCGACCAGTCGCGCGCGCCCACGTCCAGCCAGAGCGTGCCGGACGCGTCGGACATCTCCTCAATCAGTTCGCCGGTCAGGCGGTGGCGCACCCAGGCCTTCGGCAGCAGCACCGTGCGGACCCGGGCAAACACATCCGGCTCGTGCGCCCGCAGCCAGAGCAGCTTGGGGGCGGTGAAGCCGGGCATGGCGATGTTGCCCGTCACCTGGCGCAGCGCGGGGAACGCTGCTTCCAGCTCCGCGCATTCGGCCGTGGCGCGCACGTCGTTCCACAGGATGGCCGGGCGCAGCACGGCGCCCGCGGCGTCCAGCAGCACCGCGCCGTGCATCTGGCCTGACAGGCCGATGCCCTGGACGGCAGCCAGGGCCGCCCGGTGCTCGCGGCCGAGCGCGTCCACCGCGTCCAGCATGGCCTGCCACCAGGCCTCCGGCGCCTGCTCGCTGTGGCCCGGCGCTGGGCGCTGCACCTGCAAGGCGGCCGACGCGCTGCCGACCGGGCGCTGCTCCCCGTCCACCAGCAGCGCCTTGACCGCGGAGGTGCCGAAATCCAGGCCGAGGAACACCGGCCTACGCCGCCAGGCGGTGCCGGTCCAGGTGCGGCAGGGCCTGGCCGTCGGCGCCGAACAGGTGGCAGGCTGCCGGGTCGATCTGGAAGCGGACCGCCTCGTTCACCCGGGTGACGTCGCTGCCGTCCAGCTGCACCGTCAGCTCCTGGCCGTCCGCCGACACGTGCAGCAGCGTCAGCCCGCCCAGCTGCTCCACCAGCCGCACCGTGCCGCCCACCGGGCCGTCCGCGGCCATGTGGAAGCCTTCCGGGCGCACGCCCAGCGTCAACGCGCCGCCGGGTTGGGAGGCCGCGGCGGAGATGGGGACGAAAAGCTGCCCGCCATCCGCCAGCGTCACCGTCGTCCCGGACGGCCCGGCCTCCGCCACCGTGACCGGCAGCATGTTCATGCGCGGCGAGCCGATGAACCCGGCGACGAACAGGTTGCGCGGGCGATGGTACAGCTCCAACGGCGATCCCACCTGCTCCACCACGCCCGCTTGCAGCACGACGATTTTGTCGGCCATCGTCATGGCCTCCACCTGGTCGTGGGTGACGTAGATCATCGTGGCCTTGAGATCCTGGTGCAGGCGCAGCAACTCCACCCGGGTCTGCCCGCGCAAGGCGGCGTCCAGGTTGGACAGCGGCTCGTCGAACAGGAACACCTTGGGCTGCCGCACGATGGCCCGGCCGATGGCCACGCGCTGCCGCTGCCCGCCGGAAAGGTCCTTTGGACGGCGCTCCAGGTATGGCTCCAGCTGCAGGATGCGCGCGGCTTCCCGCACCTTGCGGTCCCGCTCCGCGCGGGGCACGTGCGCCAGGCGCAGCGCGAAGCCCATGTTCTGCGCCACCGTCATGTGCGGGTACAGCGCGTAGGACTGGAACACCATCGCCAGCCCGCGGTCCGCCGGGCGCATCTCGTTCACCCGCTTGCCGTCGATCTGCAAGTCCCCGGAGGTGATCTCCTCCAGGCCGGCGATCATGCGCAGCAGCGTCGACTTGCCGCAGCCGGACGGCCCCACGAACACCACGAACTCGCGGTCGGCGATGTCCAGGTCGATGCCCTTGATGACGTCAACGGCGTCGTAGCTCTTGCGCAGGTTGCGCAGGGTCAGCGTGGCCACGATCGGCTTCTCCTTACTTGACGGCGCCGAAGGTCAGCCCGCGCACCAACTGGCGCTGGCTGAACCAGCCGAACACCAGGATGGGCGCCACCGCCATGGTGGACGCGGCCGACAGCTTGGCGAAGAACAATCCCTCCGGGCTGGAGAACGACGCGATGAACGCGGTCAGCGGCGCAGCGCCCGACGAGGTGAGATTGAGGCTCCAGAACGTCTCGTTCCAGCACAGGATCAGCGACAGCAGCCCGGTGGAGGCGATGCCGGGCAAGGTGAGCGGCAGCAGCAGGTGCCACAGCTCGCTGGTGGTGTTGGCGCCGTCCATGCGGCCCGCCTCCAGGATGTCGTTCGGCACCTCCTTGTAGAAGGTGAACAGCATCCAGACCACGATCGGCAGGTTGCTCAGCGCGTAGATCACCACCAGCGCCGTGCGGCTGTTCAGCAACCCGGCGTGCTGGCACAGGATGTAAATTGGCACGAGCACGCCCACCGGGGGCAGCATCTTGGTGGACAGCATCCACAGCAGCGTGCCGCGGGTCCGCTCCGTGGGGAAGAACGCCATCGAGTAGGCGGCCGGGATGGCCAGCGCCAACGCCAGCACGGTGCCGCCCACGGACACGGCGACGCTGTTGAACGCGAAGCCGAGATAGTCCGCCCGCGCCAGCACCTCGCGGTACGAGTCGAGCGTGGGCGAGAAAAGCAAGCCCGGCGTGATGGCCGCGACCTCCTGCTTGAGGCTGGTCAGCGCCATCCAGGCGATCGGGAAGAACAGCAGGATGGCGACCCCCCAGCCGAGCGCGAACGCCAGCGCGCGCTGGCCCAGGGTTGCCCGCACCCTACGCCTCCAGCCGGCGCGCGATGCTGCGCACCAGGAAGAAGGCCACCACGTTGGCCAGGATGATGGCCACCACGCCGCCCGCGGAAGCGCCGCCCACGTCGAACTGCAGCAGCGCGCGGGCGTAGATCAGGAAGGCCAGGTTGGTCGTGGCGTTGCCGGGTCCGCCGGCGGTGGTCACGTAGATTTCCGCGAACACCGTCAGCAGGAAGATGGTTTCGATCATCACCACCACGCTGATCGCGCGGGACAGGTGCGGCAGGGTGATGAACACGAACTGCGCCACCACCCCCGCGCCGTCCATGCGCGCGGCCTCCCGCTGCTCATGGCTGAGCGATTGCACCGCCGTCAGCAGGATCAGCAGCGCGAACGGCAGCCATTCCCACGACACGATGCCGATGACGGAGGCCAGCGGGAACTGCGCGAACCAGTCCACCGGCTCGGCGCCGACCAGCCGCGCCGCCGCGCTCAGCACGCCGTAGATCGGGTGCATCATCAGGTTCTTCCAGATCAGCGCGCTGACCGTGGGCATGATGAAGAACGGCGAGATCGCCAGCACGCGGGCGATGTTGCGCCCGGGGAAGTCCTGGTCGAACAGCACGGCCAGCAGCGTGCCGAAGCCCACAGTGATGACCAGCACGGCAGCCAGCAGCACCAGCGTGTTGCGCAAGGAAACCCAGAAGTCCGGCTCCGTCACCAGGAAGCGGTAGTTCTCGAACCCGGCGAACCCGGCCGTTTCCGGGCTGAGGAGGTTGTAGTACTGGAACGAGAACCACAGCGTCAGCACCAGCGGCACGATCATCCACGCCAGCAGCGCCAGCACGGACGGCGCCACCAGCCACGACCCGGCGGCCCGCGGCCTGGACGCGGGCGCCGCCTCCGCGCCGCGGGCGAGGGCCGTGGCTCCCACGCTACTTCTTCGGGTAGCCGGCTTGGGACATCGTGCGCTCCGTGGACGCCTGCGCCGTCTTGAGCGCCTCATCCACCGTGCTTTGCCCGGTCAGCGTGGCGGCCATGGTCTGGCCCACCTGCGTGCCGATGCCCTGGAACTCCGGGATCGCCACGAACTGCGCCCCGGTGTACGGCCGCGGGTGCTCCGTCTGCCCCTGCGAGTTGGACACGGCGATGGCGTTCTGCACGAAGGACGCGAACGGCGCGACCTTCTGGTAGTCGGGGTTGTCATAGGTGGACTGCCGGGTGCCCGGCGGCACCGACACCCAGCCGTTCTGCTTGGCCACCAGCTGGATATACTCCTTGGAGGTGGCCCAGGTCACGAACGCGCGGGCGGCGTCGGCCTGCTTGGTGGAGGCGGGGATGCCCAGGTTCCAGCTCCACAGCCAGGTGGGGCCGCCCTTGAAGCTGCCGGTGGGCATCGGCGCGAAGCCCACCTTGTCCGCCACCTGGGACTGCTTGGCGTCGAACAGCAGGCCGCCGGCCACCGTGGCGTCGATCCACATGCCGCAGTGCCCGCTGGAGAACAGCGCCAGGTTCTCGTTGAACCCGTTGGAGGTGGCGCCGGGCGGGCCGTCGGCCTTCAGGATGTCGTCGTAGTAGCTGATGGCCGTCTTCCAGGCCGGGGCGTTGATGGTGGGCTTCCACTGCTCGTTGAACCACTGGCCGCCCTCGGCATCCACCAGGGAGGTGATGTAGGCCATGTTCTCGCCCCAGCCGGGCTTGCCGCGCAGGCACATGCCGTAGACTTGGTTCGGCTTGTCGGTGATCTTGTCGGCGTACTCGCGGATCTGCGCGTAGGTGGGCGCCTCCGGCATGGTGATGCCGGCCTTCTGGAACAGGTCCTTGCGGTAGTACGTCATGGCGCTCTCGGCATAGAACGGCAGGCCGTACAGCTTGCCGTCGTACGTCAGCCCGTCGCGCACCGGCTTGAGCAGGTCGTTCACGTCATAGGCGGCCGGCGCGTCCATCGGCAGCAGCCAGCCCTGCTTGGCCCAGATCGGCACCTCGTAGTTGCCAATGGTCAGCACGTCGAACTGGCCGGCCTTGGTGGCGATGTCCGTGGTGACGCGCTGGCGCAGCACGTTCTCCTCCAGCACCACCCACTTCAGGTGGATGTCCGGGTGCTGCTGCTCGAACTGCGCCGACAGCTTCTGCATCACCACCATGTCGCCGTTGTTGACGGTGGCGACGGTGATGGTGGCGTCGGCATACGCGGCCGCGGCGCCGGC
>CAXTNC010000222.1:0-4763 GCA_964245495.1 uncultured Acetobacteraceae bacterium | reverse complement strand
CCCTGCCCGGCGCCTTGACCTCGATGAAGCCGGCCAGCGCGCCGCGGACGGTGACGGCGTAGTCCGGGCGGGAGCGCAGGGCGGAGAGCGCGGCCTCGCCGACCGCCACGACCTCGCCGGGGCGGAACAGCGCCAGGGCGGCCAGGTCGGCGAGCAGGGTTTCCAGCGGGGCGCGCAGCTGGTCCTCGGGCGCGCCGGCGGCGCCGGCGGCGGACAGCTTGGCCTTGAGGGACGCGCCGAAGCGGGCGGCGGCTGCGTCAAGCGGGCGGGGGGTGGTCAGCTTTGGGTCTGCGCCACGACCAGGCGGGTGGGGAAAGCACGGTCCATGACTTGCGCCGGCGAGAACGGGCACATGAGCGGCACGGGATATTGAACCAGCCCGGTTTCCTCCACGGCATCGGCCTTGGCGTCGTCGTATTCGCTTGCGATGACATCGGGCAAAGTTCGCCGCAGGGATGGACTCTGCTTCAGCAGGCGTTCGAGCTCCCGCCGTTGGCCGTTGATGGTGTTTCGCCAACTGTTTGACCGCTCGTCAGGCTGCATGTCCCATTTCAGCAGGTGCATGAGCAACACCGTGACACGGCTGGCAAGTTCGCGGCGCTGGCTCCGGCCCAATGACTCGATTTCCTCTGCGAGGTTCTCAAGGTCCAGCGCGGCCAGGTCACCGCGGCGCAGCAGCCCGGCCTGCTGGTCAAGCCAGGCTGAGAAATCTGTTTCGTACAGGGTGTTGCTCATGGTCAGGCTCCTGAACCGAAGTCAGGTCATGACAGCGGGACTCTGGCCAGCCTCACCCCTCCGGCCCGACCGCCTTCAGCTCGCCGATGTGGCGCAGCACGATGCGGTGGGTTTCGGCGGCGAAGGCGCGCAGCTTGGGGTTGCCGCCGTTCTTGGCCTCGGCGGCGAAGGCGGCGCCGTCCTTGGCGTGGATGTCCGCCATGGCGCGCAGGTAGGCGTTGTCGAACGCAGGCCCGGACAGCGCCTTGAGGTCATCGAACTGTTTCTGGAACTGCGGGTTCAGCGCGTCGGGGAACGTGATGCCGGCCTCGGAGGCGATCGCCTTCAGCTTGTCGCCGACCAGCTGGTGGTCATGCGCTTCCGTGGCGCCCTGGTCCTTGATGTCCTGCGCCGAACCCTGCTCGGCGCCGAGCTGGCCGGCCTTGACCTCGAACATGCCGCCTTGGCTGACCATGGCGATGAAGCTGCGGTCGGCGGCGGAGGCCGGGTCGGCGGCGCGGGCGGACGGCGGCAGCGCGGCGGCGGCGAGCGCCGCCAGCAGGGCGAGGCGGCGGGTCATGCCGGGGTCCCCTCGGCCTGGGGCGCGAAGCCGAACTGCGCCGCGCGCTCCTCGCGCACCTGCTCCGGCGACTGGGCCACCTGCAAGGCGAAGTCCTTCAGCTCCTTGGGCACGTACAGGTGGAGCTGGTCGCCGCCGTAGGCGGTCCAGACCATCTCGGCCACCTCCGCGGGGGGCACGAGCCGCCACATGCCGTCCGGCGGGGCCATGGCGCGCAGCGTGTCGGGCAGGATGGGCGTGTCGATCAGGCCGGGCTGCAGGTCCGCCGCGCGCAGGCCGAAGCGCTTGAACTCGACGGACAGCGCCTCCGTCAGGCCCTTCACGGCGTGCTTGGTGGCGGAGTACACGGCGATGCCGCCGGTGCCCCAGATGGCGGAGGAGGACGAGGTGGTGAGGCACAGCGCGCCCGGGGTCGCCTTGAGCAGCGGCATGGCGGCCTGGATGCCGATCATCACGCCCAGCAGGTTGACGTTCACGATCCTCATCACGTCGTCCCAGGGCAGCTCGTCGAACAGGCCGCTGACGCCGATGCCGGCGTTGTTGAACAGCAGGTCGAGCGTGCCGCCGGTGGCGGCGCCGAACGCGGCGGCGGCGGCGGCGAAGGCGGCGCGGTCGGACACGTCCAGCACCCCGAACACCCCGTTGCCGGCGCCGACCTCGGCTTCCAGGGCGGCCAGGCCGGCCTGGCTCACGTCGTAGGCGCCGACGAACCAGCCCTTCTGCGCGAACAGCAGGGCGGTGGCGCGGCCGATGCCGGAAGCGGCGCCGGTGATGAGGACCGACTTGCGGCCCCCGCTCCTGGGTGATTGGCTTGCCGTCATGACGACGCCATCTCCCCCGCGCTGACGGGCTTGCCGTCGAGTTCCAGCCCGTCGAAGTCGCCGGCCTCGCGCCACTGCTTCAGCAGCTGGATGAACGCGACCGGGCCTGCGCCGTAGGGCGCGCTGCGGCTGGAAGCGTCCGTCACGCGGCCCTCGTTGTTGTAGTAGCCGGGGGTGCAGGCTTCCAGGAACTTGCGGCGCCCCTCGCTCTGCTTGACGATGGTGTCCACCCAGGCCTGCTCGGCCGCTTCCGTCGCTTCCAGGGTCTTGACCCCATGGGTGAGACAATGCTCGACCATGTGGGCGAGGTGCTTGGACTGCTCGTTCAGCATGTGGCCGAAGTTGGCCGACATGCCGGATTGCGAGTTGCTCAGCACGAAGCAGTTGGGGAAGCCGCGGGTGTGCATGCCGTGCAGGGTGGACATGCCGTTCGCCCACTTGTCCGTCAGCGTTTGGCCGCCTGTCCCGTGCACCTGGAAGCCGGAGCGCTGGGAGAAGTCGGTGGCGACCTCGAACCCGGTGGCGTAGATCAGGCAGTCGAGCGGGTATTCCTGGCCGGCGACGACCACGCCGGTTTCGGTGATCCGCTCCACGCCGCGGCCCTGCGTGTCCACCAGGGTGACGTTCGGGCGGTTGAACACCTGCAGGTACTCGTCGTGGAAGCAGGGGCGCTTGCAGAACAGGCTGAACCAGGGCTTCAGGGCCTCGGCGGTGGCCGGGTCCTTGACGATGCTGCCGATCCGCTCGCGGACCTGCACCATCTTCTCCATGTCGGCCCGCTCCAGCAGCGCCGCCGGGTCGGGGGTTGCGGGGTTCTTGGCCAGCATGGCGCGCATGGCCTGCGCCAGCACGGTCCAGCCGTCGGCCACCAGGTCCTCCTCCGCCAGGTTGCCCGCCAGCTGGTGGGTGAAGCTTTCGATGCGCTTCTGCTGCCAGCCGGGTTGGAGGCTTGCCGCCCATGCGGGGTCCGTGGGGGCGTTGTTGCGGGCGTCCACGGAGGAGGGCGTGCGCTGGAACACGTACAGGTGCTGCGCCGAGCGGGCGAGCGGCGGCACGCACTGGATGGCGGTGGCGCCGGTGCCGATGATGCCGACCCGCTTGTCAGCCAGGCCGGCGAGCGGCTCGGTCGCGGTGCCGCCGGTGTACTCGTAGTCCCAGCGGCTGGTGTGGAAGCTGTGGCCCTTGAAGCTTTCGATGCCGGGGATGTTGGGCAGCTTGGGCCGGTTGAGCGGCCCGGTGGTCAGCACGACGAAGCGCGCCGCCATGCGGTCGGCGCGGTCGGTTTCCACCGTCCAGCGGGCGGTTGCCGGGTCCCAGTCGAGGCGGGTCACCAGGGTCGAGAAGCAGGCGTGGTCGTAGATGCGGTAGTGGTCGGCGATGCGGCGGCAGTGCTGGCGGATCTCCGCCGCCTTGGAGTAGCGCTCGACCGGCATGTAGCCGGTTTCCTCCAGCAGCGGCAGGTAGATGTAGGACTCCACGTCGCAGGCGGCGCCCGGGTAGCGGTTCCAGTACCAGGTGCCGCCCACGTCGCCGCCGGCGTCCACGATGCGGACCTTGTCCACGCCGGCCTCCTTCAGGCGCGCGGCGGTGAGCAGCCCGCCCAGGCCGCCGCCGACCACCAGCACGTCCACCTCGTCGTGCAGCGGCGCGCGGGGGACAAGGTCGCTGTAGGGGTCGATCAGCAGGTGCTGGAAGCCGCGGCCCATGTCGAGGTAGCTGCGGTCGCCCGGGGCGGGGGCGCGGCGCTCGCGTTCGATGCGGTAGCGTTCGCGCAGGGCGTCGAGGTCGATGGCGGACTGGTCGGCGCTGTTCTCGGCAGGGCGCATGGTCGCCTCCTTGTCCACAGGCCATGCGCAGGTCATGCCGTGGTGTGTTGACTGGTTCAGCCGCGCAACTTCCCCACGTCTATTCCATTCTTGGCATCCTGGCGCAAGCCAGGGCGCAGGCCGGGGCGCAAGCCGGGGCGGCTCACCCGGCGTTGTCGCCGGCGATGCCGAACCCGTGCCTGACAAAGGCGGCCCGCGCCTCCGGGCCTGACAGGAACTGTAGGAAGGCGCGCGCTTCCGGCGTGTCGCCGCCCTGCACGAGGGCGAACGGGTAGGTGATCGGGTCGTGCGAGTCCGGCGGAAAGGTTCCCGCCACCGCGAGGTCCGGGCTGGCCGCCGCGTCCGTCGCATAAACGATGCCGGCGGGCGCTTCCCCGCGCTCCACCAGCAGCAGCGCGCCGCGCACGTCCTCCGCCCGGGCCAGCCGGGGCTCGGCGGCCGTCCACAGGCCGAGCCGGGTGAGCGCCTGCTGGGCGTAGATGCCGGCGGGGACGTGCGCCGGGTCGCCGACCGCGAGGCGGCCATCGGGGCCGAGCAGCGCCGCCAGGTCGAGGTTCGGGTTGATGGCGGCCGGGTGCAGGGCGGTGCGCGGCTCGACCAGGACCAGGGTGTTGGTCAGCAGGTCCCGCCGGGTGCCGGGCGCCAGGAGGCTGCGGGCTTGCAGCCAGTCGGCCCACCGCTCGTCGGCGGAGGCGAACACCTGGGCGGGCGCGCCCTGCTCGATCTGCCGCGCCAGGGTGGAGGAGCTGGCGAACGAGGTGCGCAGCGCCGGGTGGCCGGCGGCCCGCCACAGCGCGCCCACCTCGCCGATCGCGTCCGTGA
>CAXTNC010000221.1:0-4808 GCA_964245495.1 uncultured Acetobacteraceae bacterium | reverse complement strand
TTAGAACGGGATGACATCGCGCTCTAGCCCCGGCGGCGCGGGTCCAGCGCCCACACGGCTGCGTCCGCCGCCGCGTTGACCGCCACCACCAGCACGGCGGCGTACGTCACCGTCGCCATCAGCATCGGCAGGTCCAGCGTTTGCAGCGCGTCATAGGTCAGCTTGCCCACGCCGTGCAGGCCGAACACGACCTCGATCAGCACCGTGCCGCCGCCCAGCAGCGCGCCGAAATCCAGGCCGAACAGCGCGATGGCGGGGGTGAGCGACAGGCGCAGCGCGTGGTGCAGCAGCACCGCGCCATTTCCCAGCCCCTTGGCCCGGGCGGTGCGGATCGGGTCCGACCGCAGCGCTTCCTGCAAGCCTGCGTGCAGCACCCGGCCATAGATGCCGGCGTACAGCAGCGCCAGGGTGGCGCAGGGCAGCACCATGCCGGCGAACGACAGGTCCGCCCCCAGCGGCGGCACCCAGCGGAACAGCCAGGAGCCGTGGAAGGTGCGCTGGGTGAGCAGGTTCACCACCTCGCCCAGCCAGAACGCGGGGATCGACACGCCGACCAGCCCAGCGCCGATGGCCAGGCCGCCGCCCCGCCGGGCCGCGCTGGCGAACAGCGCAATGCCCAGGCCGCCTGCCAGCCAGAGCGCCGCAGCCCCCGCCGACAGCAGCAGGGTGACGGGGGCGGCGGCCAGCACCGCCGGCACCACCGGCTGGCCGCGGTTGACGAAGCTGGTCAGGTCCCGCGTCACGAACAGGCCGGCCATCAGCCGCGCGTACTGCACGGGCAGCGGGCGGTCCAGGCCGTACTGCGCGCGCACGGCGGCCAGGGTTTCCGGGCTGGCGCCGCGCCCGGCCAGGCGCGCGGCCGGGTCCGCGCCTGGGGTGGCGAAGAAGATGAGGAACACCAGCACGCTGATGCCGAACAGCACCGCCAGCGCCTGGCTGAGCCGCCCCAGCAGCTTCACCGCGACGGCTCGCCCTGGCGCAGACCGTCCGCCAGCCGGTTGAGCAGCAGCACGGCCGCCACCACCGCCAGCCCGGGCGCTATGGCCACAATGGGACGGGTGTAGATCAGCCCCTGCCCGTCCGCGATCAGGGTGCCCCAGCTGACGCCGGGCGGCTGCACGCCGACGCCGATCACGGACAGCGCGGCCTCCGTCAGCAGGTCGAACGCCATGACCGTGGGCGCGAACAGCAGCAAGGTGGCGGCGACATGGGGCAGCATGTGGCGGCGCACCACGTGCGGCCAGCTGCCGCCGAGCGAGACCGCCGCCTGCACGAACTCGGTTTCCCGCAGCGCCAGCACCTCCGCGCGCACCGGCCGGGCGACGTAGGGGATGAACACGGCGCCGAGGATGGCGACGGTGAGGCCTGGGTTGTCGGCGTCCAGCGTCCACGGCCCGAGCCGCAGCCCGGCGCTGGCCAGCACGGCGGACAGCGAGATGGCCAGCAGGAAGACGGGGAACGCCCACAGCATGTCGAGCAGCCAGCGCAGCGCGCCGTCCACGGCGCCGCCGGCTGCGCCTGCGAGCACGCCGGTGACGCCCGCGAGCAGCAGGGTGACGACGGTGGCGCCGGCCGCGACGGACAAGGAGGTGCGCCCGCCGTAGAGCAGCCGGGCCGCCACGTCCCTGCCCTGCCCGTCGGCGCCCAGCGGATACTGGCTGGCCCAGGCGGGGCCGATCGGGGTGGACCCCAGCCCCAGGCCCGCGGTGTTCTGCGCCAGCACCGGCACCGCCTGGCCGCCGCGCTGGACCGTGGCCTCGATCGCGGAGCGGAACGGGTCGGAGCGGGCCACCTGCGCCGCGTAGAGCGGGGCGAGCAGGCAGGCGAGGGCCACGAGGGCGATGCCGGCGGCGGAAACGATCGGGAACGCAGCCAGCTTCACCCTGCCCTCACTTGGCGGCTGCCAAGGAAGGCGGCCGGCCGCGCGAGCATGACGCCCAACGGCGGCGCCGCCAAGCCAGGGCGGCGGAGTGCCTGAATTTCGCCATCAGGAGCGCGCTGGAATGGTTTGCGCGCATCTTTGCAGGGAAAACGGCCATGACGGTTTCAGCCTCGGTTTCGGCATTGTACCTGGCGATCCTCGGCCGCCCTGCCGATCCCGCCGGCTTGGCCAACGCGGTGGCGGCGGTGGACAACGGGGAAACGCTCGCGCAGCTGGCCGCGTCGCTGGCAGGCAGCCCGGAAGGGCAGGCGGACATCGCCGGCGTTTACCAGGGCGAGCTGGGCCGCGCCCCGGACAGCGCCGGCCTGGCGCATTCCACGCAGTACCTGGCGACGGGCGGCTCGCTCGCCGGGTTGAAGGCAGGCGTGGGCACGAGCGTGGAGGCGCGGGCGGACCTCACCGCCGCCTACCAGAACGAACTCGGCCGCGCTCCGGACCAGACAGGCTTGGCCTATTACGAGAAGTTCCTTGCCGGCGGGGGAAGCCTGGCCGCGGTCAGGGCGGATTTCGCGACAAGCAACGAGGCGCAGGCCGACCTTGGCAGGCTTTATCAAACGACACTGAACCGGGCGCCGGATGCTGCCGGCCTGGCCTACTACACGCAGTACCTTGCGGGCGGCGGCTCGCAAGCCAACGTGCAGGCAACGCTGGTCAACAGCGGCGAGGTGACATACGACATCTCGACAGCGCATGAGGCAAGCTTTGGCCATGGGCCAAATGCCGTGGAATTGGCTGCCGGCCGTTCCGAACTCGCTTCCGGTGGGCTGCTGACGACGCTGCAAGACGAGATTGGCAATCCTGGTGGTTTTTCTGGCTTCGACAGTCCGAGCCTGCCATCCATTGCCATCACTCCGCAGAGCATCGGAGGTCCGTCTCCCAGTTTCATCTACAGCCTGAACAACAATGATGCCTTGATCGCCAGCCAGCCAAGCCGAGCTGTTTCCCTGTTCTACCAGCCTAACAGTTTCCCCTATGACAGTCCTTACGCCAGTTATGGCGCCAACGTGACTGGGTTCAATCCTGCAACCGACGTCATCCAGCTTCAAAGCATACCTGCTGCGGTAAGCAGCTTCAGTCAGCTAGGCTTTTACAGCTCCTCGGGTGGAACAGTCTTCTCGCCAGAGGGAGAAGGCACAAAGATCTTTCTGCAAGGCGTGGCCCCGACATCGCTGCACGCTTCCAACTTCCGCTTCGTCTGAGCACGCGCGGCGTTTATCGCACCCGCGCCTGGCCCAGCAGCCAATGGTACTGCAAGTGATAGACGAACTCCTCCACCCGGCGGGAGGTGAAATCCACGAAGCGCGGGTTGAACAGCACGGCGAAGGCGGCGTGGTCGGTCACCTCGCGGTCGATCGCGGCCCAGCCGGAGGGGTCGTTGCCGTCGATCACCGCCTGCATCCGCGCGTCCAGCGCCGGGTCGCACAGGCCGCTGAAGTTGACGGAGGCGTCCGTGCCGGGGTGGTAGGAGGCGCAGCCGAACATCAGCGGCAGGAAGTCGGTGGCGCCGGGGTAGTCGGCGTACCACGGGGTGATGCTGATCTGCACATGGTTCAGCGTGTTCTGGATGTAGGGGAACTGCAGGCTGGCCGACAGCACCCGCAGCCGGGCGTCGTACCCCAGCTCCTGCAGCACGCTCAGCACGTAGGTGCCGATGGCGCGCTGCAAGGTGGTGGAGTCGATCACCAGCGTCACCTTCATGCCGGCGGTGCCGCTGTCCCGCACCAGCGCCTGCGCCGCCGCCACGTCGTGCGGGAACGGGCAGTACGGCGCGTAGCCGGGAATGCCCGGCGGCAGGATCTGGCAGGAGGGGACGGCCAGGCGCGGGCCGCCGAACAGCTTGACCACGGCGTCCCGGTCGATCGCCATGTTCACCGCCCGGCGCACGCGCGGGTCATCGAAGGGGGGTTCGTGCAGGTTCATCGGCATGAACCAGAACGCGATCAGCGGGTTGGCGTGGATTTGGCCGGGGTAGCCCGCGCCCAGCTCGCCTAAGCGGTCCGGCGGCGGCGGGCTTTCGAACATCCAGTCCGCCTGGCCGTTCTCCACCTGCGTCACCTCCGCCTCGTCCTCCAGGCCGAAGTGGTAGTCGATCACGTCCGGCACGCCCGGCGGCTGCGCGTCCGTGCTCCAAGGCTGGAACAGCGGGTTGCGCTCCAGCCGCATCCCGGTGGCCGGGTTGTAGCCCACGATGCGGTAGGGGCCGGTGCCGAGCAGCGGCACGGTGCCGGCGTCATGGTCCGGGGCGGATGCGGGCACGACCAGGGCGTGCTGGAAGGCGACCTTGAGCAGGAAGTCCGGATCGCGCCGGGTCAGCCGGATCGTGAGCGTGCCGGCGGCGTCGTCCGCCGCCACGCCGGGCAGGGTGCAGCCTGGCGGGTCGCGCAGGCACTCGGCAGCACCCTCGATGCCGGCGTAGAAGCTGCCGGAGGTCGGGCTGACGACGCGGAAGATGCGGCGGAAGGTGGCGGCGGCGTCGCTCGGGCGCACGGGGCTGCCGTCCGAGAAGCGCAGGCCGGGGCGGAGGTGGAAGCGGTACAGCAGGCCGTCCTCCGAGGGGGTGGGAACGGCGTCCGCCAGGTCGCCCACCAGCTCCAGCCCGGCGGAACCGGCCACGCGCCGGAAGCCGATCAGCCCGTCGTAGACCACGGCGAAGACCTGCGCGTACTGCTCGGTGTAGTTGATCTGCGGGTCGATGCTGCCCGCCCCTGCGGAGGCCAGCAGGCGCAAGGTTCCTTGGGCGTGGGCGGCGCTGGCGAGCAGGAGGCAGAGGAGTGCGGCGCGGATCATGCGCCGCCATCCTTAGCGGCGGCGGCCTGCATGGGAAAGCCGGCCTCCGACCGGGGCCGCGGACCTCATGGCGGCGGAC
>CAXTNC010000220.1:0-4822 GCA_964245495.1 uncultured Acetobacteraceae bacterium | reverse complement strand
GCCCTGTTCCCGCGCCGCCGCCCGCGAATTGCCGCCGAACGACGTGCTGGACCTGGCGCCGGACCGCGCCGCCGTGCGCCGGGCGGTGGCCGGGGCGCGGGAACAGGGCCGGCTGGCGCTGTCCGGGCCGGAGGTGGCGGCGGTGCTCGGCGCCTACGGCCTGCGCCGGCCGCCGCTGGACGTGGCGGTGGCGGATGACGGGCTGTTCGGCCCCGCCATCGGCGTGGGCGCCGGGCGGATGGACGAGCGCGCCTTCGACCTGCCGCCGCTGAACCTGTCCCTGGCGCACGGGCTGACCGCCCAGGCGCCCGCCGCGCGGGATTTGCCGCCGGACCAGGAACGGGTGCTGGCCGACATCCTGGTGCGCGTCAGCCAGCTGGCGGTGGACACGCCGGAGCTGGCGGCGCTGTTCTTGCCGGCGGACGGCCCGGCGCAGGCGTCCCTGCGCCCGCCCGGCGAGGCGGGCAGGCTCGCCATCGCGCCGTATCCGGCCGCCCTGGTCGAGCAGTGGGACGCGGGCGGCGAGGCGCTGACCATCCGCCCGATCCGCCCGGAGGATGCGGCCGGCCACGCGGCGCTGTTCGCCCGGCTGACCCCGGAGGACGTGCGCTACCGCTTCTTCTCCTCCTTGCGGGAGCTGTCGCCGGAGCGGATCGCCCGCATGACGCAGGTGGACTACGACCGCGAGATGGCGTTCGTCGCCATCCGCGCCAACGGCGACACCGCCGGGGTGAGCCGGCTGGTGCGCGACGGCGACGGGGGCGAGTTCGCCGTGGTGGTGGAGGCCGCCCTGAAGGGCAGGGGGCTGGCCCGGCACTTGATGGCGCGGCTGATGGAGTGGGGTCGCGGGCAGGGCATGACGGGCATGGCGGGCCAGGTGCTGGCGGAGAACGCGCCGATGCTGGCCTTCGTGCGGCGGCTGGGCTTCAGCCTGCACCGCTCGCCGGAGGAGCCGGACGTGGTGGAGGCGCGGATGGCGTTGTGAGGCGGGAGCGGCGCACGGCGAGGCACGTCGCTGCTGGGGCGCTCGCTGCGCGGGTTCAGCCTTGAAGGCAGGGATAGGTTGAAACTAATTCGCTGAGTGTTCCATACGCTGCCTAAAGCAGACTATGGTGTGTCATGAGTTGGATCACGCAAGGGCGCAAAGAGCAGGGGCATTTCGGTGATGGCCGTGCGGACAAGACATCGATCACGAAATCCAGCCACCGGGCGCAGGCTTTATCCGCTGATCGGGCCGGGCAGTCGGGAGCCGCTTTGAGCAGAACCCGCGGCCATCATGCGGTTGACCCGCATGAGACGAACGTGGAAGATTTGGCTCGCGTCATAATGTCAGAAGCGGGTGGCCAATCCGATGCAGAAAAGGCAATGGTAGGCCAGGTTCTCATGAACCGCCTGCATCGTGCGCCGCCAGATTGGACGGTCAAGCAGGTGTGGAGAGGGTTTGCGCACAGGAGAGCGCCTACGGAGGTGGAGCTTGCGCTCGCTCGCCGCATCATTGATGGGACTGAGCCGGACATTGCTCAAGGCGCTACGCACTTTTACTCACCTGACCGGATGCCCAAGAAGGGGACCCTACGGGGAACGCTGACATCGGTGGCGGCCTGGAGTGGTCTGTTGCGCCGAATGGCGACAAGATCAACAATTACAGGCCAGGATTTGCGGCACAATTTCCAAGCGTAAGCATACCTGGGGTGGACCCGAAAAACTTTCGCGTTTTCAAACAGCCTGGAAACGGCTTTGTCCAGTAAAATTAATTTTTTACTAAGTTTTTTGTTGCTTTCCATTGCGTCAGCGCGTGCGTCTGACAGGGACATCGTTGATCCTGCGACCGATTTGCACGATATCAGTACCGATAGATTTTACAAAATAGCAGAAGTAAAATCGTGCAAGACTCAGTATTGTCGTGCGCTATACAATGTATCATATGCTCTGGAGTGGCTTGAGCGCCGCGATGTGCCGAACTCGCTTGCGCGAACTGTTCCCCTTCCAGCAAATTACCTCGTTGGTTATACTCGTAAAGCCGCTTATTTGGTTGCTAGCCGGCGTGATGCGACAATGAATTGCTTCGTCGTGCAGAAAATTGCCCGAGATCTCGTTCTCCGCTTTGACAATCATCTAGGCTTTGTTGAGCTTATGGAAATTGTTAATAAACTGCCGGCAGGCTCCGAGACATGCCGTCGAGGCATCATCGGCGCCATGCCACAAACCCCGGCGACAACCAAGCTGCTCGAAGACGCGGACGAGTTCGTCAAAGCACAGGTTCACGTAAACCCGATTTCCCGCCCATGAACGCGTCCGCCTCCGGCTGAGCGCAACCCGCGTTGCCGCTGCCCTCGCCGGGAGGGCGAGCGCCCCGCTCAAGCCTTCACCCGCACGTAGCTCCCCGGCGCATCCTCGATCACGGCCAGCCCGCCCTCGCCCGGCGCCCGCGCCGGCGCCAGGTCGTCCGCCAGCCCGGCCACCCAGCGCTGCCAGTCCGGCCACCAGGACCCGGCCATCTCCTGCGCCCCGGCGAACCACTCCTCCGGCGTGGCCGGCAGCGCGTCGCTGACCCAGTGGCTGTACTTGCCGCCGGGCGGGTTCACCACGCCGGCGATGTGCCCGCTCGCCGCCAGCACGAAGCGCACCGGGCCGCCCAGCAGCTGCGTGCCGCGGTAGGTGCTGCGCCAGGGGGCGATGTGGTCCTCGCGCGTCGAGATGAAGTAGGCCGGCACGTCCACCTCGCCGAGGTCGATCCGCTCGCCCGCCAGCTCCAACTCGCCGCGGGCCAGCTTGTTCTCGTGATACATGTTGCGCAGGTAGTAGCTGTGCATCCGCGACGGCATTCGGGTGGCGTCGCTGTTCCAGTACAGCAGGTCGAACTGGAACGGCTCGTTGCCCAGCAGGTAGTTGTTGACCACGAAGGACCAGATCAGGTCGTTGGCGCGCAGCATGTTGAATGTTTGCGCCATGTCGGCGCCCTGCAGCACGCCGTCGCGGTCCATCTTGGCCTCCAGCTGGGCCAGCTGCTCCTCATCGACGAACACGCCCAGCTCGCCCGCTTCGGCGAAGTCCGTCATGGTGACGAAGAAGGTGGCGCTCCTGATGCGGCCGTCGCCCTGCCGCTTCATCCAGGACAGCGTGCTGGCCAGCAGCGTGCCGCCGAGGCAGTAGCCGATGGCGTTGACCTCCCGCTCGCCCGTGGCCTGCTCGATGGCGTCGAGGGCTGCGAACACGCCTTCGGCCATGTAGTCCTCGAAGCCCTTGCCGGCCAAGGTCTCGTCCGGGTTCACCCAGCTGATCATGAACACCGTGTGCCCCTGGCTGACCGCCCAGCGCACGAAGCTGTTCTTCGGGCGCAGGTCCAGGATGTAGAACTTGTTGATCCAGGGCGGGACGACCAGCAGCGGCCGCCGCTGCACCTGCTCCGTCGCGGGCGCGTACTGGATCAGCTGCATCAGCTCGTTCTGGAACACGACCTTGCCGGGCGAGACGCCGATGTTCTCGCCCAGCTTGAAGGCGTCCATGTCCGTCATCTTGATCGCGAGCTTGCCGCGCCCGCGCTCCAGGTCGCCCAGCAGGTTGTTCAGCCCGCGGAGCAGGTTCTCGCCGCCGGTCGCCGCGGTCTTGCGCAGCACCTCGGGGTTGGTCAGCAGGAAGTTGGATGGGCTCATCGCGTCGATGAACTGGCGGGAGTAGAAATCGACCTTCTGCGCCGTCTTGCGGTCCAGGCCCTCCGCCTGGCCCACCACGTCCTGCACGAAGCGGGCGGAGAGCAGGTAGGACTGCTTGATGAAGTCGAACACCTCGTTCTCCTTCCAGGCGTCGTCCTTGAACCGCTTGTCCTTCGGGTCCGGCCGGATCACCGCGGGCGCTGGGTCCGGGCTGCCCATCATGCGCCGCGCGGTGGCCTGCCACAGCGTCATGTAGTCCTGCCAAAAGCCGACCTGCGCCTGCACCAGGCGCGCCGGGTCGCTCATCAGCTTGGCCGTCATCTCCATGAAGGCGGCGCCGATGTTGGCGGGGTCGGGGTTGGCGGCCTCGGCGCCCTGGCGCTTCAGCCAGTCGGCCACGATGCGCTGGGACCGCTCGGCGATGTCGGCCATGGACCGGGTCATCCTGAGGGGGTCGGCGACCGCGCTCTGGGTGTTGAGGATGGCTTCGTCCGCCATGGCGTCCTTCCCGTCGGGTTCGCACCCCGCTAGACAGGGCGGGAGGGGTTCGATCGCCGACTTATGTTCGAGGTTTTTCATCGGCAGGCTAGTCGCATGGCCAAGCTGCGGCAAGCAGGGCGGGCTGGCCTGGCGCTCACCCTTGCCGCAGGGCTGGGCGGCTGCGACAGCAGGGCGGTGCTCGCCCCGGGCGTGGACCTGTTCCACGGGCTGCAAGGCGGCGTGATCGCGCAGCAGCGCCCGCCGCCGCCGGGCGCCGACGACCCATACCCGAACCTGGCCACCGTGCCCGCCAGGCCAGTCGCGCCGGACGTGCTGGCGCAGCAGCGCATCGCCGACCAGCTGGCGACCCAGCGCGACGCGGCGTCCGCCGCAGCGGCGAGTGATCCGTTGAAGGCGCCCCCGCCCGCGCCGCCCGCGCCCAAGCCCGCAACGCCAGACCCGAACGCCAACCGGATGGTCGTGGACGCTGCGCCGTCTCCCGCCCTCCCGCCTGCGCCGCTTCCTGGGCCGCCTCCTGGGCCGTCTACTGGGCCGCCGCCAGCGCTTTCCGGCATCGGCGCCGTTCCCGCCGTGCCGGAGGCGGTCGCTTCCGGCCCGCTCCCAACGCTGGCCGGGGCGCCCCCGCCGCTGGCGGTCGGGCTGGGGGTTCTTCCGCCGGTGCCGGCCGC
>CAXTNC010000219.1:0-4850 GCA_964245495.1 uncultured Acetobacteraceae bacterium | reverse complement strand
AACTGAACATGCGCCGCCCCATCCCTGCCCTCTGGCTGATGCTCGCCTGGCCCAGCCTGGCCTGGCCCGGCGCAGCGTGGGCCGCCGACCGCTTCCTCACCACCGGCGACGGGGTGCGGCTGCACTACACCGAAACCGGGCCGAGCGCCGCCCCCACCCTCGTCTTCGTCCCCGGCTGGACCATGCCGGCCTGGATCTTCCAGGGCCAGATCGAGTTCTTCTCCCGCAGCTATCACGTGATCGCGCTTGACCCGCGCGGCCAGGGCGACAGCGACATCCCGCCCGCCGGCTACGAACCCTACCGCCGCGGAGCGGACATCGGCGACCTGCTGCGCGCCCTGGGCCGGCCCGCCGTGCTGGTCGGCTGGTCGCTCGGCGTGCTGGACAGCCTGGCCTACGTGCACCAGTTCGGCGATGGCCAGCTGCTCGGCATGGTGCTGATCGACAACTCGGTCGGCGAGGACCCGGCGCCCGCGCCCTCCCGCGCGCCCCTCCGCCCGGCGCCGCGCGTGCCGCGCGAGGTGGCGATGGCCCGCTTCGTCCGCGGCATGTTCCGCCGCCCGCCGAGCGAAGCCTACCTCGACCAACTGGCCGAAACCGCGCTGCGCACCCCGCCGGACGCCGCGGCCGCCCTGCTGGCGTACCCGGTGCCGCGCAGCTTCTGGCGCGAGGCGATCTACGCGGTCCGCAAGCCCATCCTCTACATCGTGCGCCCCCGCCTGGCGGGCCAGGCCGAGAACCTGCAGGCCCGCCACCCCGGCGTGCAGTGCGACATCTACGAGGATGCCGGGCACGCCCTGTTCGTGGACGACGGTGCTCGGTTCAACGCGGAGATGCTGGGCTTCCTGCGCTCGCAGGTGGCCGGCCCGTGACATCCTCCCGGCTGCTGCCGCTGTTCCTGGTGTCCGGCGCGGCGGTCGGGCTGGAAACGGCGCTGACCCGGTACTTCGCCGTCGCGAAGTGGTCGGAGTACGGCTACTGGGTCATCTCCATCGTCATGGCCGGCTTCGCGTTCAGCGGCGTGGCGGTGGCGCTGGCCCGCAGCGCGGTTCTGCGCCACGCCGGATGGCTGCTGTCCTGGCTGCCGGTGCTGCTGCTGGCGACGGCGGCGGGCGGCACTTGGGCGGTGACGGCCAACCCGTTCAACCCGCTGCAGCTGCAGAACGCCGCCACCTATGCGCCGCAGCTCGGCAACATCGCGCTGTACTACGCCGCCCTGCTGCCGTTCTTCTTCCTGACCGGGTTGTACATCAGCCTGTGCTTCGTGCTGAACGCCGGCCGGGTGGCGCGGGTGTACGGCGCGGACCTGCTGGGTGCGGGCGCCGGGTCGGCGCTGGTGCTGGGGCTGATGTTCGTCGTGCACCCGTTCATGCTGGTGCCGGCGCTGCTGCTGCCGCTGGCCGCCGCCTGCTGGTTCGGCCCCCCTCCTGCCAGATCGGCGCGCGCCGCCGGGTTCGCGGGCCTGGCGGTGCTGGCGGCGTGCGAGGCGGGGCTGCTGGCCGGCGGGCAGGCGTCCTACAACGACTTCAAGGCGATCTACGCCCCGCTGCACGTCCCGGACAGCCGGGTGGTGTCGCAGGCGCGCTCGCCGCGCGGGCTGTACGCGGTGCTGGACGACTTCACCGAGCGGCTGGACACCGACTTGTCCAACAACCTGGACCTGCTGGGGCTGCCCGGCCCGCCGCCCGCCTTCGGCCTGTACCGGGACGGCAACCGCATCGCCGCCCTGCCCAAGCCGGGGCCGCTGGACGTGCGCTACGCCCCCGCCACCCTGGCCGCGCTGCCCTACGCCCTGCGCCCCGGCGCCCGGGTGCTGCTGGCCGGCTCCTCCGGCGGCTTCCGCGTGGCGGAGGCGCTGGCGCTCGGCGCGCGGCAGGTGGACGCGCTGGAGCCGGACCCGGTGGTGATGGCCGCGCTGCGCACCCGGCCCGCCGACCCGCGCGTGACCCTCTCCGCCGCCAGCCCGCTCGCCGCCGCGCGCGCCGCCGCCGCCGGCTATGGCTTGGTCGACCTGTCCGGCGATTTCCTGGACGCGGCGGAGGCCAACAGCGCCGCCTTCACCGCCGAGGCGCTCGCCGCCGACCTGGCCGCCCTGGCGCCGGACGGCATCGTGTCCGTCCCCGTCTCCATCCGCGAGTTCCCGGTCTACGCCCTGCGCGTGCTGGCGACGGCGCGCCAGGCCCTGCTCGCGTCCGGCGCCGCGGACCCGGCGCAGCACGCCATCGCCTACCGCTCGGCCTGGAACGTCCGCATCCTGCTCTCGCCGCGGCCCTGGGGCCCTGCCGACATCGCCGCAATCCGCCGCTGGTGCGACGAGCGCTCCTTCGACGTGTCGTACGCCCCCGGCATGGACGTGGCCGCCGCCCGCGCCGGCCTTTACAACGACCTGCCCGCCGTCAGCTTCGACGACGGCGACGTGACCTCCGGCGGGCCGGCGGACGCCATCGCGGACGAGGCCGGCGCGGTGCTGGCCGGCGAGGCCACTCCTTCCGGCGCGGCGTTCTCCCTGGCCCCCGCCACGCTGGACCGCCCCGCCTACTACGACGTGCTGCGGCTGAACCACCTCCGCACCGTGCTGCGCCGGCTGGAGGTGCTGCCGCAGGCGGAGATCGGCCAGCTGGTCAACCTGGCGGTGCTGGCGCAGGCGGCGGTTATCGCGCTCGGCGTGCTGCTGGTGCCGGTGCTGGCGGGGGGGCGGCTGCGCGCGCCAGGGAGCGCCATGGGCGGCGCCGTCCTGCGCCCGGTGCTGTACTTCGCCGCCCTCGGCCTCGGCTTCCTGTTCATCGAGATCGCGGTGATCGAGCGGGCCAGCCTCTACCTGAACGACCGCACCGCCGCCTTCGCCGTCGTGCTGACCGCCATGCTGGTGTTCTCCGGCGCCGGCAGCCTGCTGGCGGAGCGGGCCGGGCGCGGCGGCATCGCGCTTCCGGCCGCCGTCATCGCCGCCTGGTGCGTCCTGGCCCACGTTTGGCTGCTGCCGGCGGCGCTGGCGACCTTGGAGTGGCCCTGGCTGGCGCGCGCGGCGCTGGTGGTGCTGGCCATCGCACCCGTGTCCGTGGCGCTCGGCATGCCGTTCCCGCTCGGGCTGCAGCGGGTGGGGGCGGGGGCCATGCTGCCGTTTGCCTGGGCGGTCAACGGCGCGTTCAGTGTGGTCGCCACGCCACTGGCCAACCTCCTTGCAACGCAGGCCGGGCTGCATTGGCTGTTTCTGGCGGCGGCGGTGCTTTATGGGATGTGCTTCGCCGCCTACCCATCCTTCCGAAAGACCTTGCAGTGGCAGCCATCCCTTCCCTGACCCGCCGCGGCCTGCTCGCCGCCGCCGGCAGCGCCGCCTTCTTGCCGCCGGCCCTGGCCGCCGCCGCGCCGGCCTGGACGCGCGACGCGCTGGAGGAGGCGATGCGCCGCTCCGGCCGCCCGGTGGACCTGACGCAAGCGCAGTTCGACGCCATCCAGGCCCGCAAGCCCGCCGCCATCGCTCGCATCCAGTCCTACCTGAAGGACCGCCTCGGCGCCGCCGACCCGGCGGTGCTCGCCGCCTTTCAGGCCGTGCCGCGCGAGTACTACCACTACAACTACGCCGACCGCCGCGCCCTGCCCGGCGAGGCCTACGAGGACGACCCGAAGCCCTGGGCGCTCGGCTACGGCTCCGCCCTGTCCGACTACCTGGGCCAGGCCTACATGACCCAGGTGTGCAAGCCCCAGCCAGGGGACACCACGCTGGAGATCGGCACCGGCAGCGGCTTCCAGTCCTCCCTGCTGTCCCGCATCGTCAAGCGCGCCTACTCCATCGAGATCATCGAGCCGCTGGGCCACGCGGTGGCCAAGCTGTGGGCGCCGCTGGGCTACGACAACGTCGAGAGCCGGGTCGGCGACGGCTACTTCGGCTGGCCCGAGGTGCACGGCGGCTTTGACATCATCATCGTCACCTGCGCCGCGCAGTATGCCCCGCCGGAGCTGTTCAAGCAGCTCAAGCCCGGCGGCCGGATGATCATCCCGATCGGCCAGCCGTTCAAGCGCGGCCAGGTGCTGTACATCTACGCCAAAGACGAGGACGGCAAGGTGCACTCCAAGCGCGACGTGGGCGTGTTCTTCATCCCGATGACCGGGGCGATGATGAACCGACCGCACCCGGGGGCTGAGCCGGGCGCGCCCGTGGCGACCCCCGCTGCCAGCACCCCCGAGCCAGCGTCGCCGCAGTGAGCCCAAGGGCGCGAAAAATGCATTCTTACCTGAACCAACCGTTGTAACTCCCTCTATCAATGCGGTAAGTGGCGTCTCTGTCTGGAGCCAGCCGCCATGATTCGCCCCGGCCTCGCCCCCACCCTCGCCCTGGCCTTTGCCGCCGCCATCGCCGCCGCCCCGCTCGCCGCCCGCGCCCAGGCGGAGCAGCAGGCGCTGGTGGACCGCGCCACCCTGGCCGCGCAGGACATGCTGAACGACCATGACGGCACGGACGCCCAGCGCGTGCTGCGCCAGGCGCGCGCGGCCATGATCTGCCCCCAGGTGCTGCGCGCCGGCTTCCTGTTCGGCGGCCAGGGCGGCAACTGCGTGCTGGTGGCGCGGGACGGCGCCGGGTCGTGGTCCTCGCCCGCCTTCTACACCCTCGGCTCCGGCTCCTTCGGCTTCCAGGCCGGGATCCAGGACAGCGAGATCATGCTGATGATCCTCTCCGACCGCGGCCTGCGCGCCGTGATGGACGACCAGTTCAAGCTCGGCGGCGAGGCGGGCGCCACGTTCATCCAGTGGGGCGGCGGCGTGGAAGGGGACACCACGGCGGCCGTCGGCGCAGACATCGTGGGCTTCACCCGCTCCCGCGGCCTGTTCTCCGGCATCTCCCTGTCCGGCAGCGT
>CAXTNC010000218.1:0-4884 GCA_964245495.1 uncultured Acetobacteraceae bacterium | reverse complement strand
GGCTTCTTCTGGGGCGGATTGCAGCCCAACCATGAATCAATCATCCTGGACACGTTCGAGCCGGCGCTGCGCGGCAAGGCGTTCGGCGTGGTGTCGATCGCGGTGGTCTTCGCGCCCCTCATCGGCCCCACCCTGGGCGGCTGGATCACCGACGACTTCACCTGGCGCTGGGTCTTCTTCATCAACGTGCCCGTCGGCCTGTTCGCCTTCTTCGCCGTGACGGCGCTGGTGGAAGACCCGCCCTGGGTGCAGCGCGCCCGCGCCAGCGTCCAGGACTTCGACTACGTGGGCTTGGGACTGATCGCGCTCGGCCTGGGCAGCCTGCAGATCATGCTGGACCGCGGGGAGGACGACGACTGGTTCAGCTCGCCGGCCATCGTGACCGCCGCCATCCTGGCGGCCGTGGGCATCCTCGGCGCCATCGGCTGGCTGCTCACGGCCAAGAAGCCGATCGTGAACCTGCGCGTGTTCGCCAACCGCAACTTCGCGGTGGGCTCCATCATGGTGTCCGCCCTGGGCGCCATCCTGTACTCGGGCGGCGTGCTGATCCCCCAGCTGGCGCAGCAGCGGCTGGGCTACACCGCGCTGCTGGCAGGGCTGGTGCTGTCGCCGGGCGGGCTGGTGATCCTGCTGGTGATCCCGCTGGTGATCCGCCTGCTGCCCACCGTCCAAACGCGCTACATCATCGGCTTCGGCTTCTTCGCGCTCGGCTGCGCCTACAGCTACGCCCACGGCCTGACGCCGGACCCCACGTTCGGCAGGCTGGCGTTCATACGGACCTTGCAGACGCTCGGGCTGGCGTTCCTGTTCGTGCCCACCAGCACCATCACCTACTCCACCGTGCCGCGGACGCTGAACGGGGACGCCAGCGCGCTTTACGTGATGCTGCGCAACGTGTCCGGGTCCATCGGCATCTCCCTGGCGACCGCCGGCATCGTGGAGCGCACCCAGATCCGGCAGTCCTACCTTTCCGACCACCTCAGCACCTTCAACCCGGCCTTCACGGACTACCTGGCCCGCACGGAGCACGCGCTGCTGGGCATGGGGCGGTCGGCCGCGCAGGCGCCTGGGCAGGCGATGGGGATGGCGCTGCAAACGCTGAACGACCAGGCCGCGATCCTGGCCTACCAGGACGTGTTCGCCTACTGCGCCATCGCGGCGTTCTGCGTCGTGCCGCTCATCTTCCTGTTCGACGCGCGCACGTCGCAGGGGGCGGCAGGCAGGGGAGGCCATTGACATGAGCGGCAGCGCGGACTGGAAGCCCAAAGGCAACCCGTGGCTGATCGCCCTGGTGGTGACGCTGGCGGCGTTCATGGAAATCCTGGACACCACCATCGTCAACGTGGCGCTGCCGCACATCGCCGGGGCCTTGTCGTCCTCCAACGACGAGGCGACCTGGACGCTGACCTCCTACCTGGTGGCCAACGGCATCGTGCTGCCGGTTTCCGGCTTCTTCGGCAACCGCCTGGGCCGCAAGCGCTACTTCCTGATCTGCATCGGCATGTTCGGCGTGTTCTCCTTCCTGTGCGGCATCGCCACCAGCCTGCCGCAGCTGATCCTGTTCCGCCTGGCGCAGGGCTTCTTCGGCGGCGGGCTGCAGCCCAACCAGCAGGCCATCATCCTCGACACCTTCCCGCCGGAGAAGCGCAACGCCGCCTTTTCCATCACGGCGGTGGCCACCATCGTGGCGCCCGTGCTGGGGCCGGTGCTGGGCGGCTGGATCACCGACAACTACACCTGGCGGTGGATCTTCCTCATCAACGTCCCCGTCGCCACCGTCACCTTCTTCGCCGTGGCCGCCCTGGTGGAGGACCCGCCCTGGGTCGCCGACCAGCCCAAGCGGCAGATCGACGCCATCGGGCTTGGCCTGATCGCGCTCGGCCTGGGCTGCCTGCAGGTGGTGATGGACCGCGGCGAGGACGACGACTGGTTCGGCTCCAACTTCATCGTCGGCATGTCCGTTGCCGCCGCCGTCGGCCTGCTGGGCGCCATCGGCTGGCTGCTGACGGCCAGGAAGCCGATCGTGAGCCTGCGCGTGCTGGGAGACCGCAACTTCGCGCTCGGCTGCTTGTGCACCGTGGCGCTGTTCAGCATCGTGTACTCGTCGGCGGTGCTGATCCCGCAGCTGTCGCAAGCGGTGCTCAACTACAACTCGACCCTGGCGGGCCAGGTGCTGGCGCCCGGCGCCGTGGTGGTGATCCTCATCATCCCCCTGATCCAGCAGATCATGAAGGTGGCGCCGACCAGGGTGGTCATCGCCGCCGGCTTCATGGCGATCGGCAGCGGGCTGGTGTACTCGACGCGCCTGTTCCCGGCCATCGACTACGACACGCTCACGTATATGCGCGCCGCGCAGTCCGTCGGCATCGCCCTGCTATTCGTGCCGATCAGCACGATCTCCTACGTGACGCTGCCCAAGGAGCTGAACGGCGACGCGGCGGCGCTCAACACCATGTTCCGCAACGTGTCCGGCTCCATCGGCATCAGCCTGGCCACCGCCGCGGTCACGGAACGGACGCAGACCCGCACGGCCTACCTGGTGGACCACCTCAACACGTTCGACCGCGGCTACAACCAGACCATCCAGAGCTACCAGCAGACCCTGCTGTCCACCGGCCATGCGGCGGCCACGACGCTGAACACCGCCACCGGCCAGGTGTACCAGATGCTGCGCACCCAGGCGCAGGTGCTGGCCTACTCGGACGTGTTCGGCTACTGCGCCATCGCCGCGTTCTGCGTGGTGCCGTTCGCGTTCCTGTTCTCCAACGTCAAGTCGGAGGGGGGCGGGCCGGCGCACTGAGCGGCCGGCGGAGATAGCGCACCACCTTGCCGTCCGGATGCTCCGCCTGCCCGACCTCCTGGAAGCCGAGCGCCGCGTGGAACGCGTCGGAAGCCGGATTGGGCGGCACGCGGTTGACCTCGCAGCACACCGGGCCGGCGGCGGCCGCGATCAGCCCGGCATACAGGGCTTTGCCATGGCCCCGGCGCTGGAGGGCGGGAGCCACCACCACGCGGTCGATGTAGGCGAAGCGGCGGTGGCGGGCGCGGAACCACAGGAAGTTCGGGCTGTCGTAGGCGGCGTCCTGGTCGAACGCGAGCAGGAAGCCCCCTTGTCCGCCATCCACCAGGCCCACGTGCAGCGCCGCCGCCAGCATGGCGTCCAGCTTGCCAGGGGACAGCCAGGACGTGGCGGCGGCGTGGGCGTTGTTCAGCGCCAGGATGGCCGGCAGGTTCAAAGGCGCCGCATCATGGGGTTTCTGGAGGCAGAGTCGCCGCTGGTTCTCCCGTCCGCTTCTAGCGCCTGCCATGGACCCGCGCCATGGGGTTCTTCGGGCTGGTCCTTGTCAGATGCTCTGTCATGACCGGGCGGCGCCATCACCGGCCTGCGCAGGCGCGCCCGACCGCTGCCGTTGTTGATCCAGCGGCGTGGGCTGCCTGGTGCCGGCTGGCTTGAGCATCCAGTCTGCACCGCGCGTCCGGTCAGGACCGGGGGGATTCCGCGTTCCTGTTCTCCGAGGTCAAGGCCGAAGGGGGCGGGCCGGCGCATTGAGCGGATAGGGCGCGCCGCGAACCGTCAAGCCGGCCGAGCGGCCTCGACCGCCTTTTGCAGCAAGTCCTTCACGTCCTTCTCGGTCGAGGGCGCGTCAGGGTCCCAGGAACTCCGGGGTCCGACGGTAAGCCCGCCATCGACCACAAGGTAGGTGCCCGTGACAAAGGCCGAGGCGCCGGAGGCGAGGTACAGGCAGGCTTGCGCGACGTGCTCCGGCAGGCCGACGGTCCCGAGCGGCTGCGCGCGGGGCGACAGCGCGCGCAAGCCGGCCTCGACCTCGCGTGCGGCTTGATCGGACAAGCCGAGGCCGTTGACGTAGATCTCCGTCGGCACGAACCCGGGACAGATGGCGTTGACCCTGATGCCGTATCGCCCAAGCTCGGCTGCGGCCATCTTGCTCAGGTGCAGCACCGCCGCCCTCGCCACCGAATAGGCGACCGATGAGGTGCCCGTCGCTTCGAGCGCGGCAACGGAGGCGGTGTTGACGATGGCCCCGCCGCGATCCTTCATGTGCGGCACCGCGTGGGCTATCCCGAGGGCGACCGAGCGCAGCAGCAGGGCTTGCGACCTGTCCCACAGCTCGCCGGTCATGGCTTCGATCGGTTCGCGCGTGACTTCGGCGCCGGCGTTGTTGAAGACGATGTCCAGCGCCCCGAACCGGTTGACCGCCGCCTGCATGGCGGCGACGACCTGCGCCTCGCGCGTGACATCGCATGATTGGTAATGCACCCTGCCGCCGAGCCGGCTCGCCAGCTCTGCGCCTTTTGCGTCCTTGATGTCCGCGATCACCACGCAGGCGCCTTCGGCGAGGAACAACTCCACTGTCGCCAGCCCGATGCCCGAGCAGCCGCCTGTGACGACGGCGACCTTGCCGCTTAATGCATTCATGGGCGACTCCGACCGGCGCGCGGCCGGATGCCGGCTTGATGACGGATCGCGGGAGAACGTGTCATGGTTCAGCCGCGGCTTTCAAGGGCCGGCCGTGACCAAGCCTTTGATCCCGGCGTACACCCCCGGCTTCAGCGCGCCCTTGGCCACCAGCTCCTGCGTCGCCGCGTAGGGGCGGTGGTCCACGATCTGCTGCGCCCGAACCGGGCCGACGTTGGGCAGGATGCGCGCCATGTCGGCCGCGGCCGCGGTGTTCACGTTCACCAGCGCCACCAGCTTCTCGATGTCGGCATAAACGTTGGCCGGCACCGCCTTGCGGTCCAGCAGCTGCTGCTTCTCCGTGTAGGGCCGGTTGGCGATGATCGCCTTGGCGCGCGCCGGGCCCACGCCGGGCAGCGCGTCGAGCGCCTGCTCATCGGCCGAGTTGAGGTCCACCAGCACGGGGC
>CAXTNC010000217.1:0-4901 GCA_964245495.1 uncultured Acetobacteraceae bacterium | reverse complement strand
GCCGCCGCGGTCGCGCACCACCAGCACGCAGGGGCCGCGCTGCTCGCCCGCGCGGTGGGCGTATCCTGCCCCATCGTCACGGCGCTGGCGGCCATCCTTGCCGGCGACGCGGACGTGCAAGGGGCGATGGCCGCGTTGCTGGACCGTCCTGGCGGCGAGGAATGAGCACACCCGTTCCCCCCTGCCGCCCGCCGGTCTAAGCACGCGCCATGCTCCGCGGCATCCTCACCGTCGGCGGCTGGACCATGGGGTCCCGCCTGCTCGGCTTCGCGCGCGACATCCTGATCGCCGCCCTGGTCGGCACGGGGGAGGTGGCAGACGCGTTCATCGTGGCCAACAAGCTGCCCAACATGTTCCGCCGGCTGTTCGGCGAAGGCGCGTTCAACGCCGCCTTCGTGCCCGAGTTCACCGGGCTGCTGGCGACGGAGGGGCACGAGGCGGCCAAGGGGTTCGCCCAGCAGGCGATCAGCGTGCTGGCGTTCTGGCTGCTTGGGCTGACGGTGCTGGGCGAGGTCTTCATGCCCGCCATCATGCGCCTGCTGGCGCCGGGCTTCGGCGCCGTGCCGGGCAAGCTGCAGCTCGTCGTGGAGCTGGCGCGGATCACCTTCCCCTACATGATCCTGATCTGCCTGGCGGCCCTGCTGTCCGGCGTGCTGAACGGCCTGAACCGGTTCGCCGCCGCCGCAGCGGCACCCATGCTCTACAACCTGTGCTCCATCGCGGCCATGCTGCTGCTCACGCGCCATGTGCCGACGGCGGGCCATGCGCTGGCCTGGGGGGTGTCCACCGCGGGGGCGGCGCAGCTTGCCTTGCTGGTCTGGGCGACCCGGCGGGCCGGCATGAAGCTCGCCATGCCCCGGCCGCGGCTGACGCCTGACGTGCGCGTCCTGCTGCGGCGCATGGCGCCGGGCCTGGTCGGCGCGTCGGCGATGCAGCTGAACCAGGTGGTGGACGTGATCATCAGCAGCCTGCTGCCGCCGAGCGCCATCTCCCTGCTGTACTTCGCCGACCGGGTGAACCAGCTGCCGCTCGGCACCATCGGCGCCGCCGTGGGCACGGCGCTGCTGCCGCTGCTGTCCCGCCAGGTGCGCGGGCCGGACCCGCAGGCCGCGGTCGCCACCCTGAACCGGGCGCTGGAGTTCGCCCTGGCGCTGACGCTGCCGGCGGCGCTGGCGCTGATGGTGGCAGGCGACCCGATCCTTGCCGTGCTGTTCGAGCGCGGCGCGTTCACCCACGAATCCGCCCGGCTCGCGGCGCAGTCGCTGGCGGCGTACGCGCTCGGGCTGCCGTTCTTCGTGCTGGTGAAGGTGCTGGCGCCGGCGTTCTTCGCGCGCGGGGACACGGCGATGCCCGTGCGCATCGGCATGGTCACGCTGGTGCTGAACTTCGCGCTGAACCTGGCCCTGTTCATCCCGCTGCAGCACGTGGGCCCTGCGCTGGCCACCAGCCTCGCCGCCGCCTTCAACGCGGGCGCGCTGGCCGCCGCGCTGCACCGGCGCGGCCACCTGGCAGTGGATGCGCGGCTGCGGTCGCGGCTGCCCCGGATCGGGCTGGCCGCCGCCGCGATGGCCGGGACGTTGTGGCTGCTGCAACGCCACGCGTTCGACCCGGCGGCCATGGCGAACGGCTTGCGCTGGGCGGGGCTGGCGGCGCTGATCGGCGCTGGAACGCTGACGTATGCCGCCGCCGGGCTGGCCTTGGGCGTGTTCGACGTAAAAGACCTGTCCAGCCGGGTCCGGGGCCGCCGTCCCGCTTGACCCGGCGTTGATGCGCGGCATAGCGTCCTGTCCAACGCGCTGAGACGCGAGGGGACACGTTTTATGTCGGCTGTCGTTGGCGCTTCCCAAGGACCTTCCTGGCTTCATAAGCGCGAACTCGCGCATTACCCGGCAGAAGGCGTCCGGCGCGCCTACCTGTTGCTGGTGGTGGCGATCACCGTGTCGCTTTATTACGAGCTGTATGTTGGCGGCGGCGTCGCCACGCTCATGCTCCAGCATTTCCAGATGCCGTTCAACTACCTGGTCGCCATCTTCGCCATCGGCAACCTGGCCGGGGCCTTCGCATCCCTGCTCGCCGGGCTGAGCGACCGGTTCGGCCGCTCCAACCTGGTGGTGTTCGGCCTGCTGATCGTGGGCCTGCTCACGCTCGCGGTGCCCTACGCGCCGGACAGGTTCAGCTACGGCGTGCTGGCCACCTTGCTGGCGGTGGTCGAGGGCGTGATCCTGGTGACGACCCCCGCGCTGATCCGGGACTTCTCCCCCCAGGTCGGCCGCGCCACCGCCATGGGCTTCTGGACCATCGGCCCCGTGCTCGGCAGCCTCATGGTCAGCTTGGTCACGACGTTGACGCTGCCGGTCTTCCAAACCTGGCAAAGCCAGTTCAACATCTGCGGCGCCGTCGGCCTGGTCATGTTCGTGGTCGCGTTCGTCTTCCTGCGCGAGCTGGCCCCCGCGTTGCGCGACCAGATCATGGTCAGCATGAAGGACCGGGCGCTGGTGGAGGCGCGGGCGCGAGGCATCGTCACCGTGAACCTGAACGCGCCGTTCCGCCAGCTGATGCACCTGGACGTGGTCGGCTCGGCGCTCGGCGTGTCCGTGCTGCTGCTGTTCTACTACACGGCGGTGGCGTTCGGCACGATCTA
The DNA here is from genome assembly GCA_964245495.1 of uncultured Acetobacteraceae bacterium. Taxonomy (GTDB): domain Bacteria; phylum Pseudomonadota; class Alphaproteobacteria; order Acetobacterales; family Acetobacteraceae; genus LMUY01. Next base: position 2,260 of record CAXTNC010000217.1, on the reverse strand, counting down.
CCTCGTCACCATCTTCCACTACACGCTGCCGCAGGCCAACGCGCTGTTCAACTGGACCTGGGCATGCAACGCCGTGGCGCTGATCGCCTCCGGCCTGCTGTCCGACAGGCTGGGCGTGCGCAAGCCGTTCATGCTGATCGGCGGCCTGGGCGGGGCGGCGGTCACCGTCGTCTTCCTGCGGCAAGCCGGGCAAGCGCCGGCTTGGGGGATGCTGGTCGCCCTGAGCTGCTTGCAGTCGGTGCTGGTGGCCTCCGCCTACACCTGCTGGATGGCCAGCTTCACGGAAACCGTGGAAGCGCGCAACCCGGCGCTGACCGGGACGGGCCTCGCTATCTGGGGCTGGATCCAGCGCCTGGTGGTCACGGCCGCCTTCGTGGCCATCCCTTACGTCATCAACTCGGTGACGCCGCTGGTCGAGTCCGGCCCGGCGCTGGCCGCCTACGCCCAGGCGCAGGCCACGCAGACGGCGCCAAGCGCCGCCCTGATCGCCCAGCTGGGCATCATCCAGAAAGCCGCAGCAGAATCGCCGGGCCAGTGGCAGACCTGGTACTGGATCTGCACGGCCGCCATCCTGTTCTTCGTGGCCTGCGTGTTCATCATGCGCGGGCGCTGGAACCCGGCGGCGGCCCGTGCCGACAAGCTGGCCCATGACCAGGCCGTCGCCCGCGAGATGGCGGGGCTGGCCAGGTCTTGACCGCCTGACCCACGCCGGGGACGATGCGCCATGCAGCGCATCTTCTCCGGCATCCAGCCCACTGGCGTCCCGCACCTGGGCAACTATCTCGGCGCCATCCGCAACTGGGTGGCGCTGCAGGATGCCCACGAGTGCATCTTCTGCGTCGTGGACCTCCATGCCATCACCGCATGGCAGGACCCGGCCGGCCTGGCCGCCGCCACCCGCGAAGCCGCCGCGACCTACATGGCGGCCGGCATCGACGGGCGCGCCGTGCTGTTCCACCAATCCGCGGTGCACGCCCATGCCCGGCTGGCCTGGCTGTTCAACTGCGTGGCGCGGCTCGGCTGGCTGAACCGCATGACGCAATTCAAGGACAAGGCCGGCAAGGACCGCGAGGCCGTCTCCGCCGGGCTGTACGTGTACCCGACCCTGATGGCGGCCGACATCCACGCCTACCATGCAACCCGCGTCCCCGTGGGCGACGACCAGCGGCAGCATCTGGAGCTGGCCAACGACATCGGCCAGAAATTCAACCACGACTACGGCGCCGAGTTCTTCCCCGTCATCGAGCCGTTGATCCTCGGCCCGGCGGCGCGGGTGATGAGCCTGCGCGACGGCGCCAAGAAGATGAGCAAGTCCGACGCCTCCGACCAGAGCCGCATCAACTTGGTGGACGACGCGGACACGATCGCGCACAAGATACGCCGCGCCAGGACCGACCCGGCGCCGCTGCCGGAGGACCCGCGCGGGCTGGAGGACCGGCCGGAGGCGCGCAACCTGGTCGGCATCTACGCCGCCCTGTCCGACACCGACCACGCCGGGGTGCTGCAGGAGCACGGCGGCCACGGCTTCGGCGTGTTCAAGGAGGCGCTGGCCGCCCTGCTGATCGACCGCCTGACCCCGATCGCCGCCGAGACCCGGCGTTGGCTGGCCGACCCGGCCGCCATCGACCGCCGCCTGGCGGACGGGGCGGCGCGCGCCGCCGCCATCGCCGACCCGATCGTGGCGGAAGCGGAGCGCCTGGTCGGCTTCCTCAAGCTCGCGCGGTGAATGCGCTGGAGGCGGTGTTCCGCATCGCCAACTTCGGCGCGGTGGTCGCCTGGATCGTGCTGGTGCTGGCCGCCGTGTTGGGCTGGCGGCGCGCGCTGGAGCGGTTCTGCGGCAGCCTGGTGCCGCTGTTGCTTGCCAGCGCCTACGTGGTGCTGCTGCTGACGCATTGGGGCGGCGCGGGCGATTTCAGCTCGCTCGCCGGGGTGGGCCAGCTGTTCCGCCAGCCGGCGGCGCTGCTGGCGGGCTGGCTGCATTATCTCGCGTTCGACCTGCTGGTGGGCGTGATGATCGCCGAACGCTTCCTGGACGACCGGCTGCCCCGCATCCTGCTGCTGCCGGTGCTGCCGCTCGCCTTCTTCTTCGGACCGGCAGGCTGGCTGGTGTTCCAGGCGATCCAGTTCGCCCGGCGGGATGCAGCGCCTGTGCCTGCCCCGGCGCCCGCAGGGCGGGCACGCAAGGCGTAACGGCGCCTGCTGGGCATGGCCTGCACCGTCCCCGGCGCCGACGGCGCGGGCGAGGGCGGCCGCCGCGCCG
>CAXTNC010000216.1:0-4908 GCA_964245495.1 uncultured Acetobacteraceae bacterium | reverse complement strand
GGGTGGGGCCGTCATAGCTGTAGGCGGGCGCGGCTGGGGCAGCCCGCTCGAAGGACGCGGCCTGGGCGTCCACCTCGCCTGGCGCCTCTCCCGTCGCCTCGGCCGCCTCGCCCTCGGACGGGTCGCGCCGGCGGCGGCGTCCGCCGCGGCGTCCCCGGCGGCGACTCTTCGCCTCCTCCTCCGCAGCCGCATCCAGGGGGGCGGCGGCGGCCGGCAGCTCCGGCTGGGCAGCCTCCGCCGCGATGCCGATGTCAGGCTGCTCAGCATTGGCCAAGTCCTCGCCTTCCGTTGCAGCGGGCGCGCGGTCCTCGCGCCCCCCGCGGCGGCGGCGGCGGCGCTTGGGCTGCCGGGCCTCGGCCTGCTCGGGCGTCTCGCCGGCAACGGCAGCCTGCGGCTCCTCCTCGTCCTCCGGCTCCGGCTCGCTGTCCGCCTCCTCCATCGCCAGCTCGTCCTCTTCCGGCACGGGGGCGGCGATCGGGATGTAGGCGGGCGCGGCGGGCGCATCTGCGGACTGGGCGCGCACGCGCTCGATGCGGGTGTCGGGGGGCAGCAGGCTTTCATCGGCGGCGAACGCCACCTCCATGCCGTAGCGCGCCTCGATCTCCGCCAGCCGCACCCGCTTGTGGTTCAGCACATACAGCGCCACCGCGCCCGCCACGTGCACCACGATGGCGGCGCTGCGGCGCTTGGCGCCTTCCTCCTCCACCGCGCGCAGCACGGCCAGCGCGGCCATCTCCGTCGAGCGGATGTGCCCGGTGCCGCCGCAGTGCGGGCAGGGGATGAAGCTCGTTTCGGCCAGCGACGGCCGCAGCCGCTGGCGGCTCAGCTCCAGCAGGCCGAAGGAGCTGATGCCGCCCAGCTGGATGCGGGCGCGGTCGCCATGCAATGCGTCCTTCAGCCGCTTCTCGACGGCGGCGTTGTTGCGCCGGCTTTCCATGTCGATGAAGTCGATCACGACCAGCCCGGCCAGGTCGCGCAGCCGCAGCTGGCGCGCCACCTCGTCGGCGGCCTCCAGGTTGGTCTTGAGCGCCGTTTCCTCGATGCCGCGCTCCCGGGTGGAGCGTCCGGAGTTCACGTCGATGGCGACCAGCGCTTCCGTCTGGTTGATCACCAGGTAGCCGCCGGAGCGCAGCTGCACGTTGGGCTGCAGCATGGCGTCCAGCTGCGCTTCCACGCCGTGCTTGGCGAACAGCGGCTGCGGCTCGTTCCACAGCACCACCTTGCGGGCGTGGGCCGGCATCAGCAGCCGCATGAAGTCCCGCGCCGCCCGCCAGCCGGCCTCGCCGTCGACCGACACCTCTTCCACGTCGCGGGAATAGTTGTCGCGGATGGCGCGCTTGATGAGGCTGGCCTCCTCGTGGATCAGCGCCGGGGCCACGGAGGCCATGGTGGTGTCGCGGATGCTGTCCCACAGCTCCAGCAGGTACTCGCAGTCCCGGGTGATCTCCGCCTTCGGCCGGTTGGCCCCGGCGGTGCGCACGATCAGCCCCATGCCGCGGGGAATTTTCAGCTCGGTGGTGACTTCCTTGAGGCGGCGGCGGTCGGCGGCGGAGGTGATCTTGCGCGAGATTCCGCCGCCCCGCGGCGAGTTGGGCATCAGCACGGAGAAGCGTCCGGCGAGCGAGATGAAGGTGGTGAGCGCTGCGCCCTTGGAGCCGCGCTCCTCCTTGACGACCTGCACCAGCAGGATTTGCCGGCGGCGGATGACCTCCTGGATCTTGTAGGAGCGCATGTAGCGCGCCGGCGGCCGGGCGCCTCGGCGGCCGCCGCTCTCCTCCTCATCCGCTTCTGCCGCCGGCATCGCCGCCTCGGCGGCGGGCGCAGGCTCGGCTGGCGTTTCCGCCAGGTCGCCCGCGTCGTCCAGCGGAGCAGTGACGGCTTCGGCCGTTCCGGCCTCCGCAGGCTGCGGCTCGGCGGCTGGTCCGGCCTCTGGCGGAGCAGCTTCGGCGACCATCTCGTTGCCATCTGCCGGCTCTGCGGCGATCTCCTCCTCCCGGGCGGCGATGAAGTCCTGCGACATGGCCGTGGCCAGGCTGGCGGGGACTGGCTCCTCCTCCAGCGGCAAGGCGGCATCGTCGCCCCCGAACGCCTCCGGGAGGGAGCCGCCGGCTTCCTGCACGGGCGCCGGCTCCGCAGGCGTGTCTTGCGGCTCGCCGCCGGAGGCTTCGGCGGCTGCGGCTGCGGCGTCTTCCGCCTCCTCCTCGGCCCGGGCCTCGGCCTCCTGCAGGTCCAGCAGGCGCTGCCGGTCCGCGACGGGAATTTGGTAGTAGTCGGGATGGATTTCCCCGAAGGCCAGGAAGCCGTGCCGGCCGCCGCCGTACTCGACGAACGCGGCTTGCAGGCTGGGCTCTACGCGGACCACCTTGGCGAGGTAGATGTTGCCCTTGAGCTGCTTCTTGGCGGCAGTCTCGACGTCGAAATCCTCAAGGCGGTTGCCGTCCAGGACCACCACGCGGGTTTCTTCCGCATGGGTGGCGTCGATGAGCATACGCTTGGTCATTGGTCAGGGAACTCCGGTGCGCGCGTCCACCTGGTGCAAGCGGCACGGGACGGCGGCTGAATAGGGATAGGGCGGATGGTCCGGGCCAGCAGACGCGTCCGCCGTCGGGCCAGCCGGCCCCGCCGCGCAGGGCGGGCGAGGAGGCGGAACGACGGACGGGAACAGCGTGGCTCATTCGGCCTTGGGCGATCCTAAGCAGTCGGCCCCGCGCGCCAAATGCGGCGAAACCAGAATTCAGCGTCAACCGATGATGGGCCGGCGCCGGCGCGCGAGCCGCACGACGTGGGCGCCGCTGCCACCCTGGCAGCGAAACGCGCCCACGGAGGGCACTCCGCCGCAGCGAAACCAACCATGACGGAAAGGCGCGCACGCTGCAAGCCTGCCCGCCGTGGCCTGGCTGCAACAGGGCCATGCCATAATCAAGGCCTAATCGCGCGTGAACCAAGCCGCATGGTAGATGGCGCGATGGAGGCACGTCATGGTTGAAACCAAGCTGACCCGGCGGGCGCTGGCCGGCGCAGGCGCTGCGGCCCTGATGGCCGGCCTGGCCCATGCAGCGCCTCGGCGGGAAGCGCGCCCGGCCGCGCTGCCGCTCGTGGTGCTGGACCCAGGGCACGGCGGCAAGGACCCGGGCGCCATCGGCGTCACCGGCACCTATGAGAAGCACGTGGCGTTCGCGGCCGCCGCCGAGCTGCAACGCCAGATGGAAGCAGGGCGCCGGGTGCGGGTGGCGGTCACGCGCGAGCGGGACGTGTTCATCCCGTTGGAGGAGCGCGTGGCCTGGGCGCAAAGCCGGGGGGCGGCGCTGTTCGTGTCCATGCATGCGGACGCGGTGGCGGATCACGGCGTGCGCGGCGCCAGCATCTACACCCTGGCCTCCACCGCGTCCGACGCCCAGTCCGCCGCCCTGGCCGTGCGGGAGAACAGTGCAGACCGCTTCGCCGGCGCCGCGTTCCGTGGCCAGCCGCCCGAGGTGGCGCGCATCCTGGCCAGCCTGGTGCGGCAGGAAACCCGCGCCGGGTCCGCCCGGCTGCAGCGCGGCATGGTCGGCGCACTGGACCGGGACCTGCCGATGCTGCAAAACCCGGCGCGGCACGCCAGCTTCGTGGTGCTCAAGGCATCCGACATCCCTTCCGTGCTGGTTGAGATGGGATTCATGTCGAACGCGCAGGATGAGGCGGCGCTGCGCCGCCCGGAGCACCGCGCCTTGGTGGCCGCGGCCATGAAGCGCGCGGTGGACGCCTTCTTCGACGGGCCGGGCATCCGCATGGCGGGGTAGGCGAGGACTGGGGGACGATGACCGTGCGTGAGCCGTTGCTGCCGCCTGAGCCTGCCCCGCGGCGGCGCACGGTCGATCTCCCGGTGCGTCCCCGGCGCTCGCCCTTGCGGGTGATCGGACGGATTCTCGGTCTCTTCGTCACGCTGGCGGCCGTGGGGCTGATCCTGGGAGGCGCGTTCGCCTACCACTCGTACCAGCGCCTGGCCGCCGACCTGCCGACGGTGGAAGGGTTGCGGCAGTACCAGCCGCCAGTGATGAGCCGCATCTACGCCGGCGACCAGGGATTGATCGCCGAGCTGGCCAAGGAGCGGCGCATCTTCGTGCCCGCCACCGCCATCCCGCAGGTGGTGCAGCAGGCCTTCGTGTCCGCCGAGGACCAGAACTTCTGGACCCACAAGGGCGTGGACCCCGGCGCCATCGCCCGCGCCGCCTTCACCGACCTGGTGCAGGCCCACCGCGGCCGCCGCCCGATCGGGGCGTCCACCATCACCCAGCAGGTCGCCCGCAACATGCTGCTGGGCACCAACGAGCGCACGTTCTCGCGCAAGGTGAAGGAGGCGGTGCTCGCCATCCGGGTGGAGCAGACGCTGCCGAAGGAGCGCATCCTCGAACTCTACCTGAACGAGATTTACTTCGGCCTGCAATCCTACGGCGTGGCCGCGGCGGCGCAGACCTATTTCGACAAGTCGCTGGATCAAGTCACGCTGGCGGAAGCGGCCTTTCTCGCCTCCCTGCCCAAGGCGCCCAACAACTACAACCCGTTCCGCTTCCCTGAAGCCGCCCGCGCCCGGCGGGACTGGGTGCTGGACCGCATGGTCGATGACAAGGCGATCACGCCCGAGCAGGCCGGCGTCGCCAAGGCCGGCCCGGTCGCCACCGGGCAGTTCCACCGGCCGGAGGTGGTGGCCGGGTCCGAATGGTTCGGCGAGGAGGTGCGTCGCCAGATGGTGGACCGCTTCGGCCTGGAGCAGACGACGGAAGGCGGCCTGGTGGTCCGCACCAGCCTGGACCCGGCGTTGCAGGCCACGGCGGACGGGGTGCTGCGCCGCGGGCTGCTGGCGTACGACCGCGCGCATGGCGGCTGGCGCGGCCCGGTGGCGCGGCTGGACCTGGCGGGGGGGCTGCGCGC
>CAXTNC010000215.1:0-5004 GCA_964245495.1 uncultured Acetobacteraceae bacterium | reverse complement strand
TGGCCGGGCCGGGCGGGGGAAGCGCGGACAAGCCGGTGGGAACGGTGTGGTTCGGCTGCGCCCGGCGCGGGCAGGCGGTGCGGACGGAGCTGCGCACCTTCCCGGGCGGCCGGGCTGCGGTGCGGGCGGCCACGGTGGCCTTGGCCCTGGAGCTGCTGGGCCAGGCTGGCCGCTGACGCGGCGGGCGCCAGGCAGGCACGACGCGCGCCTTGCAGGGACGATGGCGCTCGCCGCCCCGTGCGCATCGCCTTCAGGAGCGGCTGCTCCACCAGGCGCGCCGTGAGGATGCCGCCAGCCACGGCGGATGCGGCCAGCACGGCGAAGCAAGCCGCATCTGAGGCGGGGTGGGCAAGGCCTGCCTTCAGCCACCCCTGCCACGCCGCGCCGATGAACACGAACTGGAACAAGTAGATCGAGTAGGACGACCCGCCGAGCGCTTGCAGCCAAGCCGGGGCTGACACCAGCCCGGCCCGCTCGCTCGCGGACAGGCCCGCCACGGCCAGGGTTGCGGCGCCGCCGTAGATCAGCCGCGCCGTCTTGCCGAAGCCGTCGAACATGCCGGCGCTTTCCAACACCATGGCGAAGGCAAACACCATGCATCCCATTGCTGCGGCAAGGCGGGGATTGGGCAGTTGGGTTTTGCCGACCCATTGCGCCGCGGCCATTCCCATGAAGAACTCCACCCCGTAGATGCCGCAAAGCGCGGACGGCGCCCTGGCGGGGCCGATGCCGAGGGCGGTCGCCGAGATCCATGCCAGCCAAGCGGCCAGCAGCCCGATCCCGAAGCGCCTGTTGACGATGAGGACGGAAAACACCGCGTAGAACACGACCTCGCACTGCAACGTCCAAGCTATGCCGAGGAGCGGCTCGTTGACGGACGGAACCAGGAACGCAGAAAGCAGGATGGCGGCCGGACCCGGCGCGGCATGGCTGCCGGCGGCAGCCATCAGAAGGGTCAGCGTCAGCGCCAGCCAGTGGAGCGGCATCACCCGGTTGATGCGCCGCCCCAAGTAGTGCGCCAGCCGGTCGGCCCGGCCGATGTCACGGCGATGCACGAAAAGGATGATGAAGCCGCTCAACACGAAGAAGAGGTCAACGCCCGCATGTCCGGCTTGGAACAGGGCGATGAGGCCGGGCGCCCGAACGCCTTGTCAACGTGGCGCGCTGCATGGGACAGGACGACAGCCACTGCGGCGAGGCCGCGCAGCGCCTGGATCGTTGACAGCGTCCCGCGCGGGGCGTGCGCGGGTGCAGCCGACAGCTGGCTGGGGCGCCTTTCCAACCACGGACGCCATGCCATCCCCTTTCACAGGAAGACAAGGGGAGGTATGGAAGCGTTTGATGAGCGAAACCTTGTTGAACGGCAACATCAGCCAGTGGGAATGCCGTCGTTCTGTCAGTCAGTCGCGTCAAAGCCTCTGGACCGCGTGGCATTTGCATCCATCGCGCCAGCAGGCTGCGGGCCTGCCGAGGCTCCGTCCATGACCGGTTCTCGCCGCCCCTAACCCCACTTTCACCTTTCCCCCCGATGCTGCGCCCATGCGGATTTCTTTTCACGCGCGCAGCGCCCTGCTCGCGCTGGCGCTCCTGCTGCCGGCCTGGCGCGTGCTTGCGCAGGACAGCGGGCGCCTGCTCGCCACCAGCGGCGTCAGCCAGCTGGAAGGCGCGGGCGGCGGCGGGCTGGTCCCGTGGGCGCTGATCACCGGGTACGGCACGAACGGCGCCGTGGGCGGCAACGCGCACGACACGCTCGCCGTGACGTCGGACTTCACCCTGGAAAGCGCCGGCGCGGCCGTCGGCGTGCATGACCGGGTGGAGCTGTCCTACGCCCATCTCTGGTTCGACACCCGGCAGGCCGGGGCGCGGCTCGGCATCGGCCGCGGCACCACCATCACGGAAGATGTCGCCGGGCTGAAGGTGCGGCTGTTCGGGGATGCGGTGTACGACCAGGACCGCTGGCTGCCGCAGGTCGCCGCCGGCGTGCAGTTCAAGTCCAACGACGACCATGCCCTGCTCAAGGCGATCGGCGCCCGCAGCGCGCAGGGCGTGGACCTCTACCTTTCCGCCACCAAGATCTTCCTGGCGCAGAGCCTGCTGGTGAACGCCACGGTGCGGGCGACGGAGGCCAACCAGTTCGGCCTGCTCGGCTTCGGCGGGGACCGCACCGCCGGCTACCGCCCGGAGTTCGAAGGCTCCGTCGCCTTTCTGGCGACCCGGCGGCTCGCGTTCGGCGCCGAGCTGCGCACCAAGCCGGACAACCTGCGCTTCGCCCACGAAGGCCCGGCGCTGGACGCGTTCGCCGCCTTCTTCGTCAACAAGCACCTTTCGGTCACGCTGGCCTACGTCGATCTCGGCCCCGTCGCCAACCAGGGCCGCCAGGACGGCGCATACTTGTCGCTGCAGGCCGGGTTCTGACGCCACCCCCAAGGAGAGCCGACCCATGCGCCGCGCCCGGTTGATCCTGTTCGCCGCCATGCTGTGCGCCGCTTCGGCTGCCCGGGCCGAACTGTACGACGATCTCGGCGGCGAGGCCGGGATGCGCGTGATCGTGGGCCACGCCATCCAGCGCTGGATGGCGGACCCGCGGGTCGGGCCGACCTTCGCCGACACCAACATGGACCGCTTCCGCCGGCTGATCACCGACCAGCTCTGCCAGGTCACCGGCGGCCCATGCCGCTACACGGGCCGGGACATGGCGGCGGCGCACCGCGGGCTGGACCTCACCCGGGCGCAGTTCAACGCCGTGGCGGAGGACTTGCAGGACGCGATGGAGGACTCGGGCGTGGCCTACCACACGCAGAACCGCGTGCTCGCCAAGCTGGCGCCGATGCAGCGCGACGTGGTGACGCGGTGAGGCGCGCCTGGTGGCCGGCGGCGGCGCTGGCCATCCCGGCGGCCGGGGCGCTCGCGGCCTCGGCGGTCACCGTGTCCCAGGTCGGGCGGGCCTTCGCCGTGGCCAGCGTGCACGTCGCGCGCGGGGACACGGTTCGCTTCGTCAACGAGGACCGGTTTGACCACCAAGTCTTCGTGGACGCGCCCGGCTTCAAGTTCGAAAGCGCCGAACAGGCGCCCGGCGAGGTGGTGGAGGTGAAGTTCACCGCCGCCGGCACGTTCGACGTGCAGTGCCAGATCCATCCCCGGATGCACCTCGCCGTGACGGTGCAATGAGCGTGGGAGCGCCATGCCGATCCGGCTGAAAATCCTGCTGGGCGCGCTGGCGCTGACGGCCGTGACGGCCGTGTTCGGACTGTACAGCTGGTCGGCGGAGCAGCGCCTGCGCACGCTCAGCTTCCGGTTGTACGACGATGCCTTCATGGCCATGAGCTACCTGCGCGCGGCGCAGAACGAGCTGGTGGCCGCCGGCGACGCGCTCAGTCCGACGGCGGCGGTGGACATGGCAGGGGACCTGGAGGTTGCCCGGGACCGGGCGATGTCGCAGCGGGGGCGCCAGGCTGCCACGGACCTGCTGGCTCGTCTCAACGCCTTGCAAGCGGACGGTGCCCAGGCGGACCAAGCCAGGGTCACGGCGCTGCACGGCGAGTTCGACGAAGCGGTGGAGCTGTTCGCCGGGGACGCCTACCGCTACCGCCGCCAGGTGGGCGAGGTGATGGCGCAGGCCAGCCAGGGCAGCTTGATCGCGCTGGCCGGGTCCGTGCTGGTGGCCGCGTTCATCAGCCTGAAGCTGACCCGCTCCATCGTGCCGCCGGTCCGCGCCGCCGTGGCGGTGGCCGAGTCGATCGCCGGCGGGCGGCTGGACAACGTGATCCGGCCGCGCGGCCGCAGCGAAACCGCGCAGCTGCTGCGCGCGCTGGCCACCATGCAGGCGGCCATCGCCACCCATGTCGGCCGGGTGCAGGCGCTTTCGGAGCAGCAGGGGCGCGAGCACGCGGAGGCGGCGCGGCAGCAGGCCAAGGTGGATGCGCTGGTGCAGTGCTTCGGGGCCGCCATCGGCGGGGTGTTCCGCAGCGTGTCCGCCGGGTCCGACCAGGTGGCCGCCACCGCTGCGCAGTTGGCGGCGGGGGCGGCGGAGATCGTCGCCGCCGGCCGCGGCGCGGAGGGGCAGCTGGCGCAGTCGGTGGACAGCATCGAGGCCAGCTCGGCCGCCACCCGCTCTTTGAGCCAGGCGTTGCGCGCCATCGGCGGCGAGGCGGCGCAAACGGAGGCGCGCGCGCAGGCGACCCTGGCCGAGACGGCGGCGGCCAGGCTGCGGATGGAGCAAACCCGCGACGTGGCGGGCGAGATCGAGCGCATGGTGGCCGTCATCAGCAGCATCGCCGGCCAGACGCGGATGCTGGCGCTGAACGCGGCCATCGAGGCCTCGCGCGCCGGGCCGGCCGGCCGCGGCTTCTCCGTGGTGGCCGACGAGGTGAAGAAGCTGTCGCAAAGCACCGGCGCCGCCGCCGAAGCCGTGGCCGAACGGGTGGCGCGCATCGTGGAGGCAGCCTCCGCCACCGCCGCCGGCATCGGCGCGATCGACGCGTCCGCCCACCAGGTGCACGCGCTCAGCGCCTCCATCGCCGCCTCCGTGGCGGTGCAGGACGCCGCGGCGGAGCAGCTTTGGGGCACGATCTGGGAGGTTTCGGTCAATGCGGCGCAGGTGCGGGCCGGGGTGGGCGCCACCCTCGGCGTCACGGCCGACAGCGCCCGCGGCCTGGCGGAGATCGGCGGCTCGGCGATCCGCCTGGCGCACGACGCGGCCGGGCTGAGCCTGGAGGTCGCGGAGTTCCTGGAGGTGGTGGGCAGCATCAAGGGCGGCGAGGCGATCGAGATGGTGGAACTGGACCGCCCGGCCACGCTGCACCTGGCGGGAACGGGCCACGCCGGCCGGGTGGTGCGCGGCTCCGGCGTGATGGTCCATTTCGCCCCGGCGGTCGCGGCGGAGCCGGGAGCGGCCGGCCTGCTGCGGATGGACGGCCTGCCGGAGCCGCTGCCCGTGCGGGTCGCCGGGTGCGACGGCGCGGCCGATGCCGGAATCGCCGCCGGTGACCAGCGCGACCTGGCCGG
>CAXTNC010000214.1:0-5095 GCA_964245495.1 uncultured Acetobacteraceae bacterium | reverse complement strand
GCATGGTGTGGGTGATCAGGTCGTCGATGTTGATCTTGCCCTCCATGTACCAGTCCACGATCTTCGGCACGTCCGTGCGCCCGCGCGCGCCGCCGAACGCCGAGCCGCGCCAGCTGCGCCCGGTGACCAGCTGGAACGGCCGGGTGCTGATCTCCGCCCCGCTGGGCGCCACGCCGATGACGATGCTCTCGCCCCAGCCGCGGTGGCAGCACTCCAGCGCCTGGCGCATCACCGCCACGTTGCCGGTGCAGTCGAACGAGAAGTCGGCGCCGCCGCCGCTCACGTCCACGACCGCCTGCACCACCTTGTCGTTGCCGACTTCTTTCGGGTTGATGAAGTCGGTCATGCCGAACCTGCGCGCGATCTCCTGCTTGGCCGGGTTGATGTCCACGCCGATGATCTTGTCCGCCCCCACCATGCGGGCGCCCTGGATCACGTTCAGCCCGATGCCGCCCAGGCCGAACACCACGACGTTGGCCCCGGGCCACACCTTGGCGGTGTAGATCACCGCGCCGATCCCGGTGGTGACGCCGCAGCCGATGTAGCAGATCTTGTCGAACGGCGCGTCCTCCCGCACCTTGGCCACCGCGATCTCCGGCAGCACAGTGAAGTTGCTGAACGTGGAGCAGCCCATGTAGTGGAACAGCGGGTCCCCCGCCTTGGCATTGCCTGGCTTGCCCGCCGGCTCGCAGCTGAAGCGGCTGGTGCCGTCCGGCATGATGCCCTTGCCCTGCGTGGCGCGGATGGCGGTGCACAGGTTGCTGCGCTGGCTGAGGCAGGTTTTGCACTGCCGGCATTCCGGCGTGTACAGCGGGATCACGTGGTCCCCCGCCTTCACGCTGGTGACGCCTGCTCCCACCTCGCGCACGATGCCGGCGCCCTCGTGGCCCAGGATGGCGGGGAACAGCCCTTCGGAGTCCATGCCGGACAGGGTGTAGGCGTCCGTGTGGCAGATGCCGGTCGCCATCACCTCCATCAGCACCTCGCCGGCCTTGGGGCCTTCCAGCTCCACGGTCTCGACGGTGAGCGGCTGGTTCGCGGCCCAGGCCACGGCTGCGCGGGTCTTCATCGGGTTTCTCCTCCGGTTCGGGCCGGCGCATCTTCGCCGCCCGGCGTGTCCCTGCATACTTCACCAAGCGCCCGAACAAGCAAGCAGGGATGGGCCAAGACTTCGTGCGGGCTTCTCCGTGCCGGTGGCGGATGACCCCTGCGAGTTCGGCCGCATGCCGCCACCAACGCGCTGTCGGACGTATACGCCATGGATAGCCGCCCTATCCTCGGCATGCCGCTCGGCAAGGTCGCGATCGGGACGGTGCAGCAAATCCTGGCCGGCAGCCACTCGATCGACGCGCCGGAGCCGATCTACGGCCTGATGGCGCTCGGCGCCACTCACCCGAACCGCGCTGCGCAACACCGGCGCAGGACCCAGCGACGTAATGCTATCGACCAAAGCCCTGGGCGTCGGCGCATTCAGGGCCGTGCTCAAGCAGGGCCGGCTGGACGAAGCCGGCTACCGTGCGACGCCGGACTCACCACCCGGCTGGACAGCATCGGCGCCGACCTGCCCGGCCGCAGCCGTATCGACACGGGACACTTCGTCCCGTGCCAGGCGAATGCAGTGCAGCAGCCAGTCCATGACGTCTGGTGTGACGAAGACATTGGTGATGTAGGACTTCAAGGCGTAGATCACGGCGTCTGCGTCGTTGCCGTCTCGATTGTAGTTCGCGTTACGAAAGCCTTCGGTGAAGCTCAGGTATGGAGTGTGCCTTCCATTGATCACCTTGCCTGTCCGAAACCATTCATAGAGCTGGTTGCCGACTGCCTCCGTCAACGCGTTGTGACGCAGCAAATCGTCACGTGAGGCAGGTTCGTTCAGCTCTTTCTGGAATTGAGCATTGGCCTTGATGCCGCGTGGGTAAATCCGGAATAGCGTGACCAATCCCATGTTGCCGGGGTTTACGCACACCATGTCCGATTGGGCGCCAAGCCGGTCAGAGAGGTGCAGCTTGGTTTCCAGGATGCCGCCTAGGATCGCTTGGATGCCCTCTTGGCCAAGATACTTCAGCGTTGCCCAGCCTGCCAACGATCCGGCCGCAGACCGTGACGCTTCGAGCGTGTAGTACATCGGATTGTAGGGTGTTCGCGGTTGGAGATAGGCGTCCTTGCCACGCCGGTGCAGCGACTCGAACTCAGCTGCGTTCCTGTAGAGGAAGCAACTGCTCGCGTAGGGTGCCCAGCCAAGCTTGTGGAAGTCGATGCCGACAGCGTCGGCATGGCGCAATCCACGCATGGCATCGCTGTTCTCCTTTAGTATGGGAAGGATGCGATCCGAGAACTCCAGGGGATTGCCATCAAAATCGTAGTCCTGGAAGCAGATCCAGGGCCAACCCACCACTGCATCGGCATAGAGCACCGCCTTCCCAAATCCATCTGGATTTGGGTAGCGGTCAAGCAGCGCGCGCATCTCAGCGATCGGGTCGAACGCGTTTGCATCGGTCGTGCCCATCGTGCAAACGACCATCGCGACCGGAGTTCCCTGCGAAACCAAGTCCCGCAGCACCTCTTCCAAGTGCGCCAGGTCCATCTGGTTGGCGTTGTTCTGGGTGCGGACCTGGATGACGTTGTCCATGCCAAGGCCGGTCCAGTCGGTAGAGTTTTGCCTTACGTAGTGGGCCTCTTGCGAGCAGATGACCTTGGCATCCGTACGTATCCCTTTCCGCCGCGAGTCCGGCAGGACACGTGTCAAGCCGTATTTCAATCCGTAGGTCCAGCAACCACTGCCACCATAGGTATGGATGGCCCCGGTCTCCACCGGATTCCACCCGAACAGATTTCCCATCATCCCGGCGGTCTCGAGTTCCGCACGATGGACGTTCCAAGCGTACTCGCCCTCTATGAGGTTCGGCGAGAAGACCTGTGCCAGCATGGCAGCGATGACCGCGGCGACGTTGGGTTGGGGGATGACGTTGCACATTGTCAGCGGGTGGCCCCAATTCGGCGCACCCTCGAACAGCCCGGCCACATCATCAAGGACCGCGTCGAGATCGGCCATTTTCTGGCCGACCTTGACATCCTTCACGCCGGGATAGGCGTAGGTAAGCGCCGGTTTGGTTCCGAGGTAAGCCGGACCGTCCCTTTCGGAACGAAGCAGGTCAAGCTTCTCCGTGAACTTCGCGATTTGGGCAGCAAGTGGGTCCTCGCCGCCGCGGAACGGTGATGGGAAGCTGCCTGCCATCTTTGTGCGACAACTGAGCCATTTGGGCTCGGAAGTTGCCTTGCGGGTTTGCCACGCGCCGCCCCGTACGCCGCGTCCGTCATCAGATGGAGTGTCCATGCCGCAATGATGCCACCGGTGGCTGATGCAAGCGAGCGGTCCGTCCATTGGCAGCCCATAGCTGATCGCGACGGGGAACGGGACCATGCAAGATCGTGGAAGGCTGGCATGGCCGGGGTAGGATGCGGGTTCATGGGACAGGGACCATGAGGAAGCGTGGTTTTCGTCAGATTGGTGCTCACAGCTTCGCTTCCCGCCGTCGATCGCGCCCAGCTGCTCGTCTGGCCCTGCGCGCCATTTCCCGTGCATGCTCCGCCTGAACTTGCGGCTGGCTGCCGAGCAGCGCCTTGGCCGTCGCCGGGGCCATCGGTTTGCCCGCTTGATCCCAGCTTCTGCAAGCAACTCAGCGGTGGATGGCCGCTCGCCCGCGCCGGATGCCGGACGGCGGATTAGATTGCCATGGCGGTGCGGTTCGCGGCGGACAGCGGCGTGCCGGTCAGCGTTCGCGGCGGGCGGGAAGGCATTCACGGGCGGAACAGCGGTTAGCCGGGGACGGGCCACTGCGCGCGCCCTCGATCTTCTGGAACTCGGCCAACAGCTTGGTGCAGGCGTCCGTGTGGCAGATGCCGGTCGCCATCACCTCCATCACACCTCGCCGGCCTTGGGGCCTTCCAGCTCCACGGTCTCGACGGTGAGCGGCTGGTTCGCGGCCCAGGCCACGGCTGCGCGGGTCTTCATCGGGTTTCTCCTCCGGTTCGGGCCTGCATACTTCACCAAGCGCCCGAACAAGCAAGCGGGGATGGCTCACCACGCGCCGGCGTAGGCAGCCTTGGGCCAGCGCCGGTGCATCCACAGCCAGCTGTCCGGCCGCTCGGTGATCCAGCGCTCCAGGGTGTCGTTCATCGCCTGCGTCATGAGCTGGATGTCCTGCCGGCGGTTTCCCGTGTCCGGCAGGACCATGGGCGGCTCGCAAACCAGGCGGAAGCGCGCCGGGCCGATGCGCTGCACGTGGCCGGGGATCACCGGGCACTGGAAGCGCAGCGCCAGGGCCGCCATGGCGGGCGCGGTCATGGCAGGGCGCCCGAACAAGGTCGCCTCGATGCCGTCGTTCAGCTTCTGGTCCATCAGCAAGCCGAGGTAGCCGCCCGCTCGCATGTGGCCGAGCGCCGCCTTGGCCCCGGCGGCGCCCTTGCTGAACATCGGCACGGGCGCGCCGATCGCCTGCCGCCGCAGCCCGACGATGAGCGCGTCGACCGCCGGGTTCGCCGCCGCCCGGAACATGGAGGAGAACGGCAGCCCGTACGCGGCGCAGGCGGCCGGCAGCATCTCCCAGTTGCCGATGTGACCGGACACGAAGATCGCCGGGCCGCCCCGCGCCGCCAGCGCCCGCAAGGTTTCCTCCCCCTCCATGACCCAGCCCGGGCCGCTCGGCGTGTCCTGCCTCAGGCTGGCGATGTGCGGGAACTCCCCCGCCGTGCGGCCCAGGTTCTCCCACGCGCCGCGGATCACCCGCCGCCGCGCCGCCGCGTCCAGCGCCGGCAAGGCCAGGCGCAGGTTGGCCTCCGCCACCCGCGTCACCGGCAGGCGGGGTCCCACGGCGCGCGCCACGGAACCGCCCAGGTTGGACGCGCGCACCGGCCCGAGCGCCCGGAACAGCCCTAGCAGGCGGCGCGCGGCCCAGGCCTCCAGGCGGGCGAGCCGGGTCACGCCAGCGCCGCCAGCAGCGCCTCGACCCGCCGCTCGTCCTGCCAGGCCAGCTCCACGCCTGCGGCCGTCACCTCCGCCCGCCACTCCGGCGGCAGCCGGACGGCGTCCTTGGGC
>CAXTNC010000213.1:0-5106 GCA_964245495.1 uncultured Acetobacteraceae bacterium | reverse complement strand
CGATGCGGCTGTAGCTCGCGTTGCCGGTGCCGCTCACCGTGGGCAGCAGCGGGGACCCCGCGATCGACACCTGCGCGTCCGCCTGCACCACGCGGGCGGCGGCGGCGGCCAGGTTCTGGTTGTAGGCCCGCGCTTGCGCGATCAGCCGGTCCAGCTCCGGCGAGCCGAACGCGCGCCACCATCCGGCCGCGGGCCAGGCCGCCTGCGCGCTGTCCACGGTGGCGCGGAACGCGGGCGGGACCGTGAGCGCCGGGCGCGCGTAGTCCGGCCCGAGGTCGCACCCGGCGACGATGAGGATGAACGGCAGGGCACACGGCAGGCGCAGCGTCCGGGTCCTTGGTGCTGGTTGAGATGGGTCCATTGCGCGCCAGGAAGCCGCCCGCACGTTGCTGGACGATTGCAGCAGGAAGTGGGGCGCTGCCCCAAGCCCTGCCAGAGGACGGCCGTCTTCCGGACTGCTGCTGGTCCATCGAGCGCAGGCTCACGCCCGCCACGCCGGATTCCTGCTGCCGCAAGGCAATCTTGCCCCCGCGCCGTCGATATGCAACTCACGCTGCCAAGCAACGAAGCTTGCAGGGAACGTCCGGTGGCAGAGCCGATCCTTCAAACCGAGGGCCTGACGCGCGAGTTCCGCGGCTTCGTCGCGGTGAACGGCGTGAGCCTGCGGGTGATGCCGGGCACCATCCACGCGCTGATCGGCCCGAACGGCGCCGGCAAGACGACCTGCTTCAACCTGCTGACCAAGTTCCTGCAGCCGACGCGCGGCACCATCCGCTACGGGAACCGCGACATCACCGGGCTGAAGGCGGCGCAGGTGGCGCGGCTCGGGCTGGTGCGCTCATTCCAGATCTCGGCGGTGTTCCCGCACCTGACCGCGCTGGAGAACGTGCGGCTGGCCTTGCAGCGCAAGCGCGGCGGGTCGTACGACTTCTGGCGCGCGGAGGGGTTGCTCAAACAGTATGACGGCCAGGCCCGGGCGCTGCTGGAAGACGTGGGCCTTGGCGACGCTGCGGAAACCCCGGCGGCGCTGCTGCCCTACGGCCGCAAGCGGGCGCTGGAGATCGCGACCACCTTGGCGCTCGACCCGCGGATGCTGCTGCTGGACGAGCCGACGGCTGGGATGACGCACGAGGACGTGGACCGGGTCGTGGCGCTGATCCGCCGCATCCGCGCGGGCCGCGCCATCCTGATGGTGGAGCACAACCTGTCCGTGGTGGAAGGGCTGTGCGACCGCATCACCGTGCTGGCGCGCGGCCAGGTGCTGGCGGAGGGCGACTACGCCGCCGTGTCCCGCAACCCCGAGGTGGTCACCGCCTATTTGGGCGCCGACGCGGCGGGGGAGGCGTAGAAATGGCGCTTGCCGCCGCTCCCACGCTGCAAGTCCAGGGCCTCCACGCCTGGTACGGCGAAAGCCACGTGCTGCACGGCGTGGCGTTCGACGTGGCCGAGGGCGAGGTGGTGACGCTGCTGGGCCGCAACGGGGCGGGCAAGACCACCACCATGAAGTCCATCATGGGCCTGGTGCCGCGCCGCGCCGGGTCCGTAACGTTCAAGGGGCGCGAAACCATCCGGATGCGGCCGGACGCGGTGGCCCGCGCCGGCATCGCGGTCTGCCCGGAGGAGCGCGGCATCTTCGCCGGCCTTTCCGTGGCGGAGAACCTCATGCTGCCGCCGGTGATCGCGCCCGGCGGGCTGGACGTGCCGGCCATCCATGCGCTGTTCCCCAACCTCAAGGAGCGCGCCGCCTCCCCCGGCACCAAGCTGTCCGGCGGCGAGCAGCAGATGCTGGCGATCGGCCGCATCCTGCGCACCGGGGCGCGCTTCCTGCTGCTGGACGAGCCGACGGAGGGGCTGGCGCCGGTGATCGTGCAGCAGATCGGCCGCACGATCCGAGAGTTGCGCACCCGGGGCTTCACCGTGCTGCTGGTGGAGCAGAACTTCCGCTTCGCCGCCACCGTGGCCGACCGCCACTACGTGATGGAGCACGGCCGGGTGATCGACATGATCCCGAACGGCGACATCGGCGCCCAGATGGGCAAGCTGCACGACTACCTCGGCGTTTGAGCGCCTCAAAGGAGACGGCATGGACCTGACGCGACGCGGCTTGATCGGCACCGCTGCTGCCGCCGCCGGCATGGGCAGGGCGCGCGCCCAAGCGGCGGCGGTCAAGATCGGCGTGCTGACGGACATGTCCGGCACCTACCGCGACGCGTCCGGGCCGCTGGCCGTGCTGGCGGTGCAGCAGGCGCTGGAGGAGTCGGGCGCGGGCAGCGTGCAGGTGCTGTCCGCCGACCACCAGAACAAGTCCGACATCGCGGCCTCCATTGCCCGGCAATGGTTCGACCGCGACGGCGTGGACCTGATCGTGGACGGCGTGAACTCCGCCTGCGGCCTGGCGATCTCCGGCATCGCCAAGGAGAAGAACAAGGTCCACATCAACAACGGCGCCGCCACCAGCGACCTCACCGGGCCGCAGTGCAACGCCAACACCATCCACTTCTCCTACGACACCTACATGCTCGCCCGCTCCACCGGCGGCGCGCTTGTGGCCGCCGGCGGGGATGCCTGGTTCTTCATCACCGCCGACTACACCTTCGGCCACACCCTGGAGCGGGAGGCGACCGCCGTGGTCACCGCCGGGCACGGCAAGGTGCTGGGCGCCGTGACCTATCCGTTCCCCGCCACGACGGACTTCTCCTCCCAGCTGGTGCAGGCGCAGGCGAGCGGGGCCAAGGTGATCGGGCTGTGCAGCGCCGGGGTGGACACGGCCAACCAGGTGAAGCAGGCGCACGAGTTCGGCATCACCCAATCGGGCGTGAAGCTTGCCGGGTTCCTGACCTACATCAGCGACGTGCACGCCATCGGGTTGGAAGTCGGGCAGGGCTTGCAGATCACCAACAGCTTCTACTGGGATGCCAACGACCGCACCCGGGCCTTCGCCGAACGCTTCAAGCCCAAGGCGCCGAACGTGCGGCCGGGCATGATCCACGCCGGGGACTACGCCTGCGTGCTGCACTACATGAAGGTGGTGCAGGCGATGGGCGCCGCGGAAGCCAAGAAGGACGGCGCGGCCACCGTGGCGCGCATGAAGGCAATGCCCACGGACGATGACGCGTTCGGCCCCGGCGTGATCCGGCAAGACGGCCGCGGCATCCACCCCGCCTTCCTGTGGGAGGTCAAGAAGCCCAGCGAGAGCACCCACCCGTGGGACTACTACAAGCTGGTCGCCACCACGCCGGCCGACCAGGCGTTCCGTCCGCTGGGAGCCGGCGGCTGCCCGCTGGTGAAGGCGTGACCTCCCGCTTCCCCGCGCATCGCTGACCGGCGGTGGCCGCCGTCCTGGGCGTGTCCGCGCCGGCGCTGTTCGCGCAGCTGCTGCTCGGCCTCATCAACGGCGCGTTCTACGCCCTGCTCTCGCTCGGGCTGGCGATCATCTTCGGCATGCTGGGCATCGTGAACTTCGCCCACGGCGCGCTGTTCATGGCCGGCGCGTTCGTGGCCTGGATGCTGCAGAACTACCTGGGCATCGACTACTGGTGGGCCTTGCTGCTCTCGCCGCTGGCGGTGGGGCTGTTCGGGGCGGCGCTGGAGAAGGCGGTCATCAGCCGGCTTTACCGCATCGACCCGATCTACGGCCTGCTGCTCACCTTCGGCCTGGCGCTGATCCTGGAAGGGTTGTTCCGCAACGCCTACGGCTCCTCCGGCCTGCCGTACCGGATTCCGCCGGGCCTGTCGGGCGGCACCAGCCTCGGCTTCATGTACCTGCCCAACTACCGCGGCTGGGTGGTGGTCGTGGCGCTGGCCACCTGCCTGGCGACCTGGCTGGCGATCGACCGGACCCCCGTCGGCGCCCGGCTGCGGGCGGCGACCGAGAACCCGGCGCTGGTGCAGGCCTTCGGGGTGAACGTGCCGCGCATGGTCACGCTCACCTACGCGGCCGGCGTCGCCCTGGCGGCGTTCGCCGGGGTGCTGGCGGCGCCCATCTACTCGGTGAACCCCGGCATGGGCTCCAACCTCATCGTCGTGGTGTTCGCCGTGGTGGTGATCGGCGGCATGGGGTCCATCCTCGGCTCGGTCGTCACCGGGTTCGCGCTGGGCGTGGCGGAAGGGCTGGCCAAGGTGTTCTACCCGCCGGCCTCGGCCACGGTGGTGTTCGTCATCATGGTGGCCGTGCTGCTGGTCCGCCCGTCCGGGCTGTTCGGGCGGTCCGCCTGATGCTCGGCTTCTCGCGCGCGGGGGGCATCGCCTTGCTGGTGCTGCTCGCCCTGCTCGCGTTCTGCCCGTTCGTGCTCTACCCCGTGTTCCTGATGAACGTGCTGTGCTTCGCGCTGGTGGCCTCCGCGTTCAACCTGCTGGTCGGCTACGTGGGGCTGCTGAGCTTCGGCCATGCCGCCTATTTCGGCATGGGCGCCTACGCCTCGGCCTACGCCGCCAAGGCCTGGGGGCTGACGCCCGAACTCTGCGTGCTGCTGGGCGGGGCGGCGGGCGCGGCCTTGGGCGTCGTGTTCGGCGCGCTGGCGATCCGCCGCCTGGGCATCTACTTCAGCATGATCACGCTGGCGCTGGCGCAGATGAACTACTTCCTCTGCCTGCAGGCGCCGTTCACCCACGGCGAGGACGGCATCCAGCAGGTGCCGCGCGGCGCGCTGCTCGGGATGTTCTCCTTGCGATCCGACGCGGCCATGTACGCCTTCGTCGCCGTCGTGTTCCTCGCCTTCTTCCTGCTGATCCACCGCATCGTGCACTCGCCGTTCGGCCAGGTGCTGAAGGCGATCCGCGAGAACGAGCCGCGCGCCACCTCGCTCGGCTACCGGACGGACGACTACAAGCTGATCGCCTTCGTCCTGTCCTGCTTCATCGCCGGCATCGCCGGCGGAACCAAGGCGCTGGTGTTCGGCATCGCGACGCTGACGGACGTGAGCTTCGGCGCCTCGGGCGACATCATCCTGATGGCGCTGCTGGGCGGCATGGGCACCATCTTCGGGCCGGGCGTGGGCGCGCTGGTGCTCAAGGGCATGGAAAGCTACCTGTCCGGCATCGGCTCCTGGGTGACGGTGGCGCAGGGAGCCGTGTTCGTCGTCTGCGTGCTCGCGTTCCGCCGCGGCA
>CAXTNC010000212.1:1633-5169 GCA_964245495.1 uncultured Acetobacteraceae bacterium | reverse complement strand
TCCCGCACCCTGCTCGCCGCCCTGCTGTTCGGCTACGCGTTCCTGTTCATCCCCGTCATCCTCCTCGTCCTCACCAGCTTCAACGACTCGCGCATGACCACCGTGCTGTCCGGCTTCTCCTGGCGCTGGTACGCGGCGCTGTGGCACGACAGCCGCCTGATCGCGGCCGGGCTGCTGTCCCTGGAAGTGGCGGCGCTGTCCGCCACCGGCGCCACCATCCTCGGCACGGCGGCGGCCGTGGTGCTGGCGCGGTTCCGCCGGGTGCGCGGGCGCGGCGTGCTGGACATGCTGCTGGCCACCCGGCTCGTGCTGCCGGACGTGCTGATCGGGCTGTCCCTGCTGCTGCTGTTCGTGTCCAGCCAGCAATTCTTCGGCTTTCCCAGCCAGCGCGGCGCCGTCACCATCGCGGTGGCGCACGTCTCGTTCTCCTTGTCCTACGTCGCCGTGGTGGTGCGCGCCCGGCTGGAGGGGGCGGGCACGGACTTGGAGGAAGCCGCCATGGACCTCGGCTGCGCCCCGGCCGGGGCGTTCTTCCGCGTCACCCTGCCGCTGCTGGCGCCGGCGCTGCTGTCCGGCTGGCTGCTCGCCTTCACGCTCAGCCTGGACGACCTGGTGGTGGCCAGCTTCGTGTCCGGGCCCGGCGCGTCCACCCTGCCCATGGTGGTGTTCTCCTCCCTCAAGCTCGGCGCAACCCCGGAGCTGAACGCGCTGGCGACCGTCATCCTGCTGCTGGTGTCCACAGCGCTGCTCGGCGCATGGTTTGCGCAGCGGGGGCTGGTGCAGCAGCGCGCGGTTGCCGCCAGGCGCACCCAGGCTTAGGTTCAGGCCGCTCCGAGAGGCCCGACACACACCATGCAGCTCATCGCCGAACGGCTCGGCCGCGTCAGCCCCAGCCAGACCATCGCCATCTCCAGCAAGGCCCGCGCGCTGAAGGCGGCCGGGCGGGACATCATCAGCCTGTCCGCCGGCGAGCCGGACTTCGACACGCCGGACAACGTCAAGCAAGCCGCCATCCGCGCCATCGAAGCGGGCGAGACCAAGTACACCGACGTGTCAGGCACGCCTGCGCTGCGCCGGGCGGTGGCGGAGAAGTTCCGCCGCGACTCCGGCCTGGACTACACGCCGGAGGAGATCATCGTCTCCACCGGCGGCAAGCAGATCATCTACAACGCCATGGTCGCCACCCTGGACGCCGGCGACGAGGTGATCATCCCCAGCCCCTGCTGGGTCAGCTACCCGGACATCGTGGCGCTGGCGGACGGCGCCCCGGTGATCGTGCCGTGCGGGCAGAACAACGGCTTCAAGCTGCTGGCCGAGGACCTGGAAGCCGCGATCACGCCGCGCACCAAGTGGTTCATGCTGAACAGCCCCTGTAACCCGACCGGCGCCGCCTATTCCGCCTCCGAGCTGCGCGCCCTGTGCGACGTGCTGCTGCGCCACCCGGACGTGTGGGTGTTCACCGACGACATCTACGAGAAGCTCACCTACGGCGGCTTCAAGCCCGCCACCATCGTCGAGGTGGAGCCGCGCCTGCGCGACCGCACGCTGACCATGAACGGCTGCTCCAAGGCCTACGCCATGACCGGATGGCGCATCGGCTATGCCGGCGGCCCGCTGCCGCTGATCCGCGCGATGGACAAGCTGCAGTCGCAGTCCACGTCCAACGCCTCCTCCATCAGCCAGGCCGCCGCCGTCGAGGCGCTGAACGGCCCGCAGGACGCCATCCCGCGCATGGTGGAAGCCTACGAGCAGCGGCGGGACCTGGTGGTGGACATGCTGAACGACGCACGCGGCATCACCTGCCACCGTCCGGAGGGCGCGTTCTACGTGTTCCCCTCCGTGCACGGCTGCATCGGCAAGACCACGCGGGAAGGCGCGCGGATCGGCGACGACGAGGCGTTCGTCACCGCGCTGCTGGACGAGGCGGGCGTGGCGGCGGTGCACGGGGCGGCGTTCATGTGCCCGGGCCACTTCCGCGTCAGCTACGCCACCAGCACGGCGGCGCTGCGCGAGGCCTGCACCCGCATCCAGCGGTTTTGCGCCAGCCTGGCGTAAGGCAAGGGCGCTGCCCCTTGACCCCGCTGGGGCCGGGAGGCCCCAAACCCCGATGAACGGGTTTCAAAAGGGAAGCGCCCTTGCCTGAGCTTGCTTCCCGTCTCGCCCGCGTCCCCGTTTCCAGCACCATGGCGATGACTGCGAAGGTCCGCGCCATGCGCGCCGCCGGCATCCCCGTCATCTCCCTCACCATCGGCGAGCCAGACTTCGCCAGCCCGCCGGGCGCCATCGAAGCCGCCCACCAGGCCGCCCTGCGCGGCGAAACCAAGTACACCCCGCAGGACGGCACGCCCGCGCTCAAGCAGGCCATCCGGCGCAAGTTCGCCCGCGACTCGGGCCTGGACTTCGCGCCGGACGAGATCACCGTCGGCAACGGCGGCAAGCAGGTCATCCACAACGCCCTCATGGCCACGCTCGACGATGGCGACGAGGTGGTGATCCCCGCGCCGTACTGGGGCGCCTACCCGCTGATGGTCGCCTTGGCCGGCGGCGTGCCCGTGCCGGTGCGCTGCCCGCAGGACAACGGCTTCAAGCTGCGCCCGCAGGACTTGGACGCCGCCATCACCCCGCGCACCAAGTGGCTGCTGCTGAACTTCCCCAACAACCCGACCGGCGCCGCCTGCCCGGCCGACGAGTTGGCCGCCCTGGGCGACGTCATGCTGCGCCACCCGCACGTCTGGATCATGTCGGACGACATGTACGAGCACCTGGTCTATGACGGCTTCCGGCACGCCACCCTGGCCGCGGTGCAGCCGGCGCTGCGGGACCGCACGCTGACCGTCTCGGGCGTGTCCAAGACCTACGCCATGACCGGCTGGCGGGTGGGCTTCGCCGCCGGGCCGCGCCCCCTCGTCAAGGCGATGTCCACCATGCAGGGCCATGCCACCGCCGGCGTTTCCGGCATCGCCCAGGCCGCGGCGGCAGCCGCCTTGGACGGCCCGCAAGAGAGCGTGGCGGTGCAGGCCGCCGCCTACCGCCGCCGCCGCGACCTGGTGGTGGATGCCCTGAACGACGCCCCCGGCCTGGCCTGCCACCGCCCGCAAGGCGCGTTCTACGTGTATCCCAGCATCGCCGGCTGCCTGGGCCGCACCACGCCCGGCGGCATCCGGCTGGACACGGACGAGCAGTTCGCCCTGGCCCTGCTGGAGGAGCGCCACGTCGCCACCGTGCAGGGTGCCGCGTTCGGCATGAGTCCCCACCTGCGCCTCAGCTACGCCGCGGACGAGGCGACGCTGGCGGAGGCCTGCGCCCGCATCCGGGCGTTCTGCGCCTCGCTCGCATGATCCGCCCAGGCCGTGACGACGACGCCGCCGGGTTGATCGCGCTGATCGGCGCGTGCTGGGCGGAGTACCCCTCCATCATCTTCGACGTGGACGCCGAGCTGCCGGAGCTGCGCGCCTTCGCCAGCCACCTGCACGGCCGCGGCGGCGCGCTGTGGGTGGCGGAGGCGGACGGCGCCGTGGTCGGCATGGCGGCGGCGC
>CAXTNC010000212.1:0-1623 GCA_964245495.1 uncultured Acetobacteraceae bacterium | reverse complement strand
TGTAGCCGGTCTCACGGATCTGGATAACACGCTTGTCCGGCGAGATCGTGAACTCCAGCGAACCACCGTTAGGCCGGTCGTTTATCAAAGTCACCGGCAGTTTCGGGGGCGGCAGGGCGGCGGCGCATCCGGAGGCGGACGAGTGGCGGCTGTCCAAGCTCTACGTCGCCGCCAGCCAGCGCGGCGCCGGGCTGGCCGAGACGCTGCTGCGCGGCGCGGAGCAGCATGCCCGGGCGGCGGGGGCGGGGCGGATGATGCTGTGGTCGGACATGCTGTTCACCCGCGCGCACGCCTTCTACGCCAAGCAGGGCTACGTCCGCCGCGGCGGCCTGCGGGCGCTGGACGACCTGTCCCGCTCCATCGAGGCCATGTTCGCCAAGCCGCTCGCCGGCCTCCAGGTGGAGGAGCTGGACGTGGCGGCGGCGGAAAGCGCGGAACGCCCGCTCGCGGCCATCCTGCGGGACTGCCTGGACGCCGGCGCGTCCCTTTCCATCCTGCCCCCGGCGGGGCGCAAGAAGCTCGCGGCCTATTGGCATGGCGTCACCCGCAGGGTGGGGCAGGGCGAGATGCGGCTGTTCGCGGCCTGGTTGGAAGGCGCGCTGGTGGGCACGGTGCACCTGGGGCTGGCGGTGCCGGAGGTGTCGGCCCACACGGCCGAGATCGGCATGCTTCTCGTCTCCCCGTCCGTCCGCCGCCGCGGGGTCGGCCTGGCGCTGATGCGGGCGGCAGAGACGGCGGCGGCCGGGATTGGCCGCGAGCTGCTGACCTTGATCACCCGCACCGGAGACGCTGGCAGCGTGCTCTATCAGCGGTCGGGTTGGACCCTGGCTGGAACGGTGCCCAACTGGGGGCAGGGACCGCACGGCGAGCGCAGCGCGGCCTCGCTCTACTACAAGCAGCTCTGACGCCCACATGGCGCGTCATGGACCGCACCTTCCCCATGACCCGCGCCGCCGGGCTGGACCACCTCGCCGCCTTCATCCCCCACATGGGCCGCGCCTACGCCGCCGGGCGCAACACCGACCATGGCCCGGACGGCCCGGCGGCCACCTCCGCCCTTTCGCCCTACCTGCGCCGCCGCCTGCTGCTGGAGCGCGAGCTGGTGCAGGCCGCCCTGTCCGCCCACGCACCCGGCGGCGCTGAGAAGTTCGTCCAGGAAGTGTTCTGGCGCAGCTACTTCAAGGGCCACCTGGAAACCCGCCCCGTCATCTGGGCCGACTACCGCACCCTCGTCGAGCAGGGCCGCCGCCAGCTGGCCACCGCCTCCGGCCTGCGCCGGGTGTTCGAGGACGCCACGGCCGGCCGCACCGGCATCGAGTGCTTCGACGACTGGGCGCGGGAGCTGGTCGAGACCAACTGGCTGCACAACCATGTCCGCATGTGGTTCGCCTCCATCTGGATCTTCACCCTGCGCCTGCCCTGGGCGCTCGGCGCCGACTTCTTCCTCCGCCACCTGATCGACGGCGACCCGGCGAGCAACACCCTGTCCTGGCGCTGGGTCGCCGGGCTGCACACCCGCGGCAAGCCCTACGCCGCTCGCGCCGACAACATCGAGCGCTACACCGACGGCCGCTACCGCCCCGCCGGCCTCGACGAGGACCCGGCGGCGCTGGAGGAGCCGGA
>CAXTNC010000211.1:0-5199 GCA_964245495.1 uncultured Acetobacteraceae bacterium | reverse complement strand
CGGCTGACGGCTACATGGCGTTCAGTTTCGCCGGCTACCTGCTTTTCACCCTTGCCGGCATCGTGGTCATCAACCGGACCTTGCTGGAGCGCCTGGTGATGCGCGCCACGCTGCGGCGGCAGAACGGCACGGTCCAGCTGCTGCTGCGCGACTACGAGGAGAACGCCGCCGACTGGCTGTGGGAAACCGACCCGGAGCTGCGCCTGCGCCGGGTGACGCCGCGGTTCGCGCAAGTCCTCGCCCGCAGCGCGGACGCTGCGGAAGGCCGGACCTTGCACGAGATGCTGGACCTGCTGCGCTCCAAGGACGCCGGAGCCGCGGCGGTGATGGCGGCGATGTCGGCCCGGCTGCCGTTCCGCGACGTGACGGTGCAGGTCGCCGTCGGCGGCGAGATCCGGTGGTGGGCCGTCACCGGCAGGCCCGTGCCCGACACGGCCGGGCGCTTCGCGGGCTACCGCGGCGTCGGCTCCGACATCACGGAGGTGAAGCGGGCCGACGACATGGCGCGCTTCCTGGCAACCCATGACAGCCTGACCGGGATCGGCAACCGGCGCATGTTCCTCGATGCGCTCGAAGTCGCCTGCGGCGGCCCTGCAACGGCCGCGCCGGACGCTCCCCGCCGGCCGTTCGCGCTGCTGATGATGGACCTGGACCGGTTCAAGGAGGTCAACGACGACTACGGCCATGCGTCCGGCGATGCGGTGCTGGTGGCGGTGGCGGCGAGGGCCGGGCTGGCCTTGCGGGACGGCGACACCGTGGCCCGCTTGGGCGGAGACGAGTTCGCCATGCTGCTGCCCGGCGCCAGCGAGCGGGAAGCATCGGCGGCGGCCGAGCGGGTGATCGCCGCCGTGGGCGAGCGGATCGGCGTGGGCGATGTCTGGCTCGGCGTCGGCGCCAGCGTCGGCATTGCCATGTTCCCCCGCGACGGGCGGACGCCCATGGAGATCATGCGCAGCGTGGACCTCGCGCTCTACCGCGCCAAGGGCGCCGACCGCGGCACCTACCGCGTGTTCGAGCCGGCGCTCGGCACGGAGTTCCAGGACCGCGTGGCGCTGCTGGCCGACCTGCGCACGGCCATCACCGAGGGCGGGCTGCAGGTGCAGTACCAGCCCATCGTCGATCTCGCCACCGGGCGCGTGGCATCCATGGAGGCCCTGTCGCGCTGGCGCCATCCGGTCCGCGGGATGGTGCCTCCCTCCACGTTCATCCCGTTGGCGGAGGAGTGCGGCCTGATCGGCAGCCTGGGGCGCGCCGTGCTGGAGCAGGCCTGCCGGGCGGCGGTCGGCTGGGATTCCTGGACCAGCGTGTCCGTCAACCTGTCGCCGGTGCAGTTCAAGAACCCGGAGCTGCCGGAAGTCGTGGCGGACGTGCTGCGCACGACCGGGCTGGACCCGCACCGGCTGAACCTTGAGATCACGGAAAGCGCCTGGCTCGGCGCCAACCAGCAGACCACCAACCAGCTCGCCAAGCTGGAAGCGCTGGGCGTGGGCATCGTGATGGACGATTTCGGCACCGGGTTCTCGTCGCTGTCCTCCTTGCAGGCGTTCCGCTTCGACGGCCTCAAGATCGACGCGGCGTTCATCAGGAACGTCGAAACCGATTCCAGGGCGTCCGCCATCGTCCGGCTGGTGGCGGCGCTGGCGGCGGAGCTGGGCATTCCCGTGACCGCGGAGGGGATCGAGACGGAGGGCCAGCTTTCGGTCATCAGGCAGCTCGGCATCAGCCGGGTCCAAGGCTTCCTGCTGGGGCGGCCCCAGTCTGCCGCAGGGGCTGCGGGCGACCTTGAAAGGAACACAGGCCTGCAGCTCTCAAGCTCTGCGGCTGGGTCCTCCCGGTGAAAGCTGCCTGATCCAGCGATTCAGCGGCTCGGAACACAGGCGGGCGACCAGCGCGGCCAAGCCCGCCGAAAGCGCCAGGAACACGGCCAGCAGGAGCAGCTTCACGTCCCCCGCAACAGATTTCGGCGGCAAGGCCGTCCGCAGCAGGCCGAGCACGACCAGATGGAACAGGTAAAGCTCGTAGCTGAGCCGGCCAAACCACCCGAGCGCCCTCAGCATGCGGCTGCGCTTAAGCATCGGCCCTGTTGGGCGGTGGTGGGCGGCCAGCAGCAGCGCGGCCGTCGCCAACGCCATCGCCGTCACGCCAAGGACGTTGGTGTCCTCGATGGACCCCCATAGGTAGATGACTGCCATCGCGGCAGTTGCGATGGCCAGCACCACCCCTTCCTGGCTCCGCAGCCGGACCCGGGGCGCCAGCAAGGCAGTGCAGCAGCCAATGGCTATCCCGTCGAAGCAGGCGAGGTAGGCATAGAGGCACCCGCCCTCGTCGCCTTGATGGCTTAGGCGGTACAGCGGGCCGGCGACGATGACAGCGGCCCAGAATGCCAGCAGGCTGCGCTCCCCTCGCAGGATCAGGCAGAGCAGCGGGAAAGCCAGGTAGAACACCTCCTCCACCGATAGCGACCATAGGACGCCGAGAGGGTAGTTGAGCCAGCCGTCGCGGGCGACCAGCACGTTCATCCAGAAGGTGAGCGACGCGAGGTTCACCAGCCAGAAGGAAACCGAGGAGCCATCCTCGGCATGGTTTTGGAAGATTGCCACTCCCGCCAGCGCAAGCAGGTTAACCACGGCCAGCAGCAGGAGCAGGCAGGGCAGGATGCGCGCGGCGCGCAGGCGGTAGAACGCTTTGGCGTCCAAGGCGGCGAGGCTGCCCCAGCGATGAGTGGCGTTTGAGGTGATGAGACAGCCCGACACGGTGAAGAACATCGTGACGCCGTAGTTGCCGTTGCGGGCCACCGCGCGCACTGCCTCCCAGCCGAAGGCTCGGGCAAGCAGCGTGTCGTTGAGCCGGTAGGCGATGTTGAAATGATGCAGCAGGACGAGGCAGATCGCGACGCCGCGGACCAGGTCGATCCGGCGGTTGCGCGGGCCGGCGCTCAATGCCCGCCCATCGCCTGCGCCCGGGGCGCGTCACCCGGGACCGCCTTGGGCGGGAACGGCACGTCCATCTCCCGCGTCTCCTCCAGCCATACCGCCACCGCCAGGGCCATGGCGGCCGGGGCGGCCAGGGCGAGCAGCGCGCCGGCCCAGCCCAGCCCGTCCACCAGCGCGCCGCTGAACACGCCGGACAGCGCGCCTCCCACCCCTTGCAGCCCGTTGACCGTGCCCAGCGCCGTTTGCGTGCGCCCGCTGCCCCAGGTGAGGTCCGCCACCAGCACCGGCACCGCCACCCCGAGCAGCCCGGAGGACACGCCGTCCAGCACCTCGGCCGGGATCAGCCAGGCCGGGCTGCTGACCAGGGCGGACAGGGCGGCGCGCACCGCCAGGACGGCGCACGCGACCATGAGCAGGTGGCGGCGGCCCCGCTTGTCCGCCAGCGACCCGGCCCACAGCGCCACCGGGATCATCGTCGATTGGGCGACGACGACGTAGGCCGCCACCCACCCGGTCGCGGCCTGCACGCCGTCCGCCACCAGCCGCTGCGCCACCAGGGAAAGCATGGCGCCGTTGCCCAGGTTGAACAGCGCCAAGGCCAGCGCCAGCAGCAGCAGGCGGCGGTTTCCCAGCACGGCGAGCGAAGGATGCGAGCGGTCGGCCTCGTCCGGCTCCTCCACCTTCCAGCCATGGGCGCGGCGGCCGTTCCAGGCCCTGCGGGGCGTGGCGGCGATGGCGGCGAGCGCTGCCAGCGCCATCAGCCCCAGGGTCAGGAAGGCCACGCCAGGCCCCACGAACTGCCCGCCGCCGGCGATCAGCAGGGCGGCCGAAAGGATGCCGGCATGGTTGAAGGCCTGGTTGCGGCCTTGCTGGCGGGGAAAGCCCGCCTTGCCGACGATGCCGAGGGTGAGCGAGGTGAGCGCCGGCACCACCAGGGTGCCGCCGCATGCGGCCAGGCCCTGGGCCAGCAGCACCGCCGTGAAGCTGCGCGCGGGCAGCAGCAGGACCGTGCCGGCCAGGATGGCGAGGCAGGCCAGGCCCAGCAGCAGCCGCGGCCGGCCCGTGCGGTCCGCCAGCAGCCCGGCCGGCGTGTTCAGCGCCAAGGTGGCGAACCCCACGGCCGTCGTGACCAGACCGATCCGCGCCGGGGTCCAGTGCCCGGCCTGCGCGAGCCAGGCGGACAGGAACGGCCCCAGGCCGCCTTGGATGTCGCCCACGAAGAGGTTGATGACGGCGAGATGGGCGGAGGGAGACATGGGCGTGTCCTGCGGTGAGGCTTGGCAAACCATAGCTTGCCGAGGCCGTCCGGTCCCACCCGGGCCGCATCGCGGGAACGCCGGAAACCGGGCCATCCGGGCGCGTTCTGTCATCTTCCCACCAGGGGCCTGACATGAGCCAAGCCAAAGCCGCCGACCTTTCCAGCCTTGCACCCGGCCTGACCGCCGTCGAACTCGACGGCCTGAAGCTCCTGCTGGTGCGTGACGCCCACGGCGTCAGGGCGTTCGAGGGCACGTGCCCGCACGCAAAGGCGCCGCTGGCCAAGGGCGTGCTGTGCGACGGCCGCATCATCTGTCCCTGGCACATGGGCGCGTTCGACGCCCGCACCGGCGCGCTGCTGGAACCGGTGGCGATGCGCAGCCTGCTCGCCTACCCCGTGCGCGTCCATGGCGACGACGTGCTGGTGGACACGGCCCCGCTTCCAGCCCCCTCGCCGGCGCACAGCCGGGAAGGGGAGGCGTTCGCCATCGTGGGAACCGGGGCCGCCGCCGCCATGGCCGCCGTCACGCTGCGGGGCGCCGGGTTCGCCGGCCGGCTGCGCATGATCGGCCCGGACCCGGCGGAACCGCTGGACCGCACCCAGCTCAGCAAGATGGCGCTGGCCTCGGCCGGGTTCGACCGCGCCACCCTGCCGCTGCCGGAACTCCGCGGCCTCGGCCTGGAGCGGGTCGTCGCCAGCGCCGTCAGCCTGGACCCGGCGGCGCGCCGCATCGTGCTCTCGACCGGGGAGACGGTCGCCTACCATGCGGCCCTGCTCGCGACCGGGTCGGAGCCGGCGCCGCTGCGCCTGGCCGGCGAGGGCGCGGGCCGGGTCCGCACGCTGCGCCGCCTGGCGGACGTGGACGCCATCCTGGCCGACGTCCGGCCAGGCGGCCGCGCCGTGGTCATCGGAACCAGCTTTATCGGCATGGAGGTCGCGTCCGACCTGGTTGACCGCGAGATGGACGGGACGGTGGTGGGGCAGGACAGCTTGCCGTTCGCGCAGCTG
>CAXTNC010000210.1:0-5220 GCA_964245495.1 uncultured Acetobacteraceae bacterium | reverse complement strand
CCACGCAAACAAAAGCTTGCGGCCAAGCGCGGCCTGCTGGAACCAAGGGTGATGACCGACGCCCAGCTCGACGCCGCATACGCCCGGGAAGAAGCACGCATCCACTCGCGCAGCTCAGGATAAGCCGGCGGCAAGTCCCGCGCGGCAGCGTCCGCCCCGGCCATTGTCTCCGTGAACGCCCCGTCATAGTCTGGCAGGCTCCCCAGACCCGGACCCGTTCCCGGGACAGTGCCCGGAACAGTGCATGACCGCCATTCCCACGTCCAACGCGCCCCTGGCGCGCCACGCCATGGCCTACGTGCTGGCCGGCGGCCGCGGCTCCCGCCTGCACGAGATGACGGACACGCGCGCCAAGCCGGCGGTGTACTTCGGCGGCAAGTCCCGCATCATCGACTTCGCCCTGTCCAACGCGATGAACTCCGGCATCCGCCGCATCGGGGTGGCCACGCAATACAAGGCGCACTCGCTGATCCGCCACCTGCAGCGCGGCTGGAACTTCTTCCGGCCGGAGCGCAACGAGAGCTTCGACATCCTGCCCGCCAGCCAGCGCGTCAGCGAGACGGCGTGGTACGAGGGCACGGCGGACGCGGTGTACCAGAACATCGACATCATCGAGGGCTACGCGCCGCAGTACATCGTCCTGCTCGCCGGCGACCACGTCTACAAGATGGACTACGAGCCGATGCTGCAGCAGCACGTCCAGTCCGGCGCGGACGTGACGATCGGCTGCATCGAGGTGCCGCGCATGGACGCCGCGGCGTTCGGCGTCATGCACGTGGACGCCGAGGACCGGCTGATCGCCTTCCTGGAAAAGCCCGCCGACCCGCCGGGGATGCCGGACAACCCGGAGCTGGCGCTCGCCTCCATGGGCATCTACGTGTTCGAAACCGGGTTCCTGTTCGACCAGCTGCGGCGGGACGCGGCCAACCCGGACTCCAAGCGGGATTTCGGGCGCGACATCATCCCCTACATCGTCGAGCACGGCACGGCGGTGGCGCATCGCTTCTCCCGCTCCTGCGTGCGCTCCACCCACGACTCGGAAACGTACTGGCGCGACGTGGGCACAGTGGACGCCTACTGGGCCGCCAACGTCGACCTGACGGACGTGGTGCCCGGCCTCGACCTGTACGACCAGGACTGGCCGATCTGGACCTACGGCGAGATCACCCCGCCCGCCAAGTTCGTGCTGAACGACGACGGGCGGCGCGGCTCCGCCGTGGACTCGATGGTGTCCGGCGGCTGCATCGTGTCCGGCGGCCGGGTCGCCCGCTCCCTGCTGTTCACCGGCGTGCACCTGCACAGCTACAGCCACCTGGAAAGCGCCGTGGTGCTGCCGTACTGCGACATCGCCCGCAACGCGCGCCTGCGCAACGTGGTGGTGGACCGCGGCGTGCGCATCCCGGCCGGGCTGGTGGTGGGCGAGGACGCCGCACTCGACGCCCAGCGCTTCCGCCGCACGGAGAAGGGCATCTGCCTCATCACGCAGCCCATGATCGACCGGTTGGTGATGGATTGAAGGTTCTTGCCGCCGCCAGCGAGCTGTATCCGCTGGTGAAGACAGGAGGCCTGGCGGACGTGATGGGCGCGCTGCCGGCGGCGCTCGCCAGGCAGGGGCTGGAGGTCCGCACCCTGCTGCCGGGCTACCCGGCCGTGCTGGCGGCGTTGCAGGCGGCGGATCCGGTGCACGCCTACCCCGCGCTGCACGGCGGCGCGGCCCGCATCCTGGCGGGGCGAGCCGCCGGGCTGGACCTGTTCGTGCTCGACGCGCCGCACCTGTACGACCGCCCCGGCAACCCCTACGCCGGGCCGAACGGACGGGACTGGCCGGACAACCCGCAGCGCTTCGCGGCCCTGGCGCGCGCGGCAGCTGACATCGGGCTGGGCGCCGTGCCCGGCTGGGTGCCCGGCGCGGTGCACTGCCACGATTGGCAGGCCGGCCTCGCCCCCGCCTACCTGGCGCTGGCCGGCGGCGCGCGTCCCCGCACGGTGATGACGGTCCACAACCTCGCCTTCACCGGCCAGGTGCCCATGGCGCTGTGGCGCGAGCTGGGCCTGCCGCCCGAGGCGCTGGGCACGGACGGCGTGGAGTTCTACGGCGCGATCGGCTTCATGAAGGCCGGGCTGTACTACGCCGACGCCATCACCACCGTCAGCCCGACCTACGCGGCCGAGATCCAGACCCCCGCCTTCGGCTGCGGCTTCGACGGCCTGCTGCGCGCCCGGCGCGCGGCGCTGCACGGCATCCTGAACGGGCTGGACACGGCCGTGTGGGACCCGTGGACCGACGGGCACCTGCCCGCCCGCTTCCGCAAGGGGCACCTGCGCAACCGGGCCAAGTGCAAGGCCGCGGTGCAGGCCGGCCTCGGCCTGCGCGCGGACCCGGCAGCGCCCTTGTTCGGCCTCGTCAGCCGGCTGACCGGGCAGAAGGGCCTGGACCTCGTGCTCGACGCCTTGCCCACCCTGACCGGGCTGGGCGGCCAGTTGGCCGTGCTGGGCAGCGGCGATGCGGCGCTGGAGGACGGCCTGCGCGCGGCGGCGGCGGCGCAGCCCGGGCAGGTCGCGGCCGTGATCGGGTTCGACGAGGCGCTGTCCCACCAGGTGATGGCCGGGTCGGACGCGATCCTGGTGCCGAGCCGCTTCGAGCCGTGCGGGCTGACCCAGCTGGCGGCCATGCGCTACGGCGCGCTGCCGGTGGTCAGCCGGGTGGGCGGGCTGGCCGACACGGTGGTGGACGCCAACGAGGCGGCGATCCGCTCCGGCGCGGCGACCGGCATGGTGGGGGACGCGTCCGCCGACGGGCTGCGGCGGTCGCTGGAGCGCGTGGCGGCGCTGTGGCAGGACGCCGCCGCCTGGGGGCAGGCGCAGCGGGCGGGCATGGCGGCCGACCTCGGCTGGGCGGCGGCTGCCGCGCAGTATGCGGCGCTGCTGCGCGCGGGAGCGGGTTGATCCGCGGCCCTGCGCCCCGACATGGGTTTGCCGGCAAGGGTTGCCCGCGGTAGGAACCCGGCGATGGTGGAGAGTGCGATGCAGCAGGACCGGCGGGCCCAAGGCTGGCGGGCCATGGCCCCCGAGGGCGGCGGAGTGGCGGCGGCCAAGGTGCCGGCCAACCTGAGCGAGCAGACCGTCCTGGCGGTGCACCACTGGACAGACCGGCTGTTCAGCCTGACGCTGACCCGGGACCCCAGCTTCCGCTTCGAGAACGGCCAGTTCGCCATGATCGGCCTGATGGTGGACGGCAAGCCGGTGCTGCGCGCCTACAGCATGGCCAGCCCGAACCACGCTGAAACGCTGGAGTTCCTCAGCATCAAGGTGCCGGACGGCCCGCTGACCTCGCGCTTGCAGCACGTGCAGCCGGGCGACAAGGTGCTGCTCGGGCGCAAGCCGACCGGCACCCTGCTGCTGGACAACCTGCGGCCGGGCCGCACGCTCTACATGTTCGCCACCGGCACCGGGCTGGCGCCCTTCCTCAGCCTCGCCGCCGACCCGGAGCTGTATGAGCGGTTCGAGCACGTGGTGCTGACCCACACCTGCCGCCGGGTGGCGGAGCTGGCCTACGCCGAGCACCTGACGGAGCACCTGCCCAACCATGAGTTCCTGGGCGAGGACGTGCGCGCCAAGCTGATCTACTACCCGACGACGACGCGCGAGCCGTCCGCCCACCAGGGCCGCATCACGACGCTGATCGAGTCCGGCCAGTTGTTCGCCGACACGGGCCTGCCGCCGCTGGACCCGGCGCAGGACCGCGCGATGATCTGCGGCAGCCAGGAGATGATTGAGGAAGTCAAGCGGATGCTGCTGGCGCGCGGCTTCACGGAAGGCAGCAGCAACGCCCCTGGCGAGTTCGTGATCGAGAAGGCGTTCGTCGAGAAGTAGGCTGACACAAAAGGCCCTCTCCCGCTGGCGGGAGAGGGTTGGGTGAGGGTGGCGGTGCGACGAAGCTCAGCGGCGTCTTTGTCGTGCGTGGCTTGCCCTCACCCCGGCCCTCTCCCGCAAGCGGGAGAGGGAGAGAACGTTGACTCACCCCTTCGGCTTGTTCATCTCCACGGCAGCGCCGCGCACGGCGTCGCCGGGAAGCTGCTCCACCTCGATCTCCTCCTTGCGCACCGTGTCGCGCACCGTCTCGACCCGCTCGACGGCTTCCTTGCGCAGGGCCACCTCCTCGACGACGCGGGCGGTCTTGCTGACGACGGCCTCCTCCGCCGTTTCCGTCATCTCGATGGTCTTCTCGCCGAAGCTGTCGTCCGTCACTGGCCGCCCGTCCGTCACCGGCCGGCGGTCGAGCGTCACCCGCTCGCTTTGCAGCCTGACCTCCTCGCTCACCGGCGTCTCGACGACGTAGCGGCGGATGCGCGCGCCGCCCTGGTTCACCAGCCGCTTGCCCACCACAAGCTCCTCGGCCGAGAGCTGCATGGTGTCCCCGCCCGTCGCGGCCTGGGCCGTCCTGGCGGGAGCGGCGGTGGTCATGGACGGCGTGACGCTGGTGGTGGCCGTCTGCGTCATGCTCGCCGCACGCTCGTCGATATCGACCGGGTTGTGGCGCTCCAGGATGGCCATGACCGCATCAAAGTCATGCCCTGGCACGCCCGTCACCGTCACGACGTTGCCGCCCTTGGACAGGGTGCTGTCGTACACGGCCTGGTCGGCCTCGCCGCCGCCGCCGCCGAACAGGCTGGACCAGAAGCCCTGGCCCTCCGTGGGGCGCTGCATCGGCGTGGCGCCGGAGGCGGCATAGCTGCCCTCGGCGGTGTGGCGATGGATGGCGGATTGCGGCACGTTGGCCGCCAGCAAGTCCTGCACCGCCGCTTCGGCATGGGGGGCGGTGTCGTAAACAGCCGCGATGGTTTCTTCGGCCATGGTCGTCTCCGTTGCTTGCACCAGCGCGCTCAGCGCCTGGCGGTGCAAGCGCGCCTCCGCAAGCGGAGTTCCGGTTCAGCCCCCGCCCTCAAGGTAGGCGGCCCTGACCTCCGGCCGCGCCAGCAGCTCCCGCCCAGGCCCTTCCATGGTGATCGCGCCGTTGACCAGCACGTAGCCGCGATGCGCCAGCCGCAGCGCCTGGGTGGCGTTCTGCTCCACCAGCAGCACCGTCAGCCCGGTCTCGCGGTTCAGCGCGCGGATGGCGCCGAAGATTTGCCGCGCCACCAGCGGCGCCAGGCCGAGAGAAGGCTCGTCCAGCAGCAGCAGGCGCGGCCGGGTCATCAGCGCGCGGGCGATGGCCAGCAT
>CAXTNC010000209.1:0-5288 GCA_964245495.1 uncultured Acetobacteraceae bacterium | reverse complement strand
ACAGAAGGAGACCATACGGCGCGGCTGGTCGCAAGCATTGTTTGCTGGGCTAACCGGAAGGCAGCTTTTGTTCGTCTTTTGGGCACCGCCAGGCTGAAGGCCTGGCATGACGGGGGAATAGGCGTCGCACGGGGCGGGCTGCGCCGCGCCGCGGTTGCGCTGCCAGCGCGGCGATGAAGGAGCGTCGTCGTGGGCGGGGCGGAACGGGCGCAAAGGTGGGCCTGGAAGCCGATGAAGGCGTCGCGGAGCGCCGCCGCGCCGCCGAACGTGAGTTTTGACTACCGCGCGTCAGCCCTTTGCCGTCGCCGTCCTAGCCATCTGATGCAACAGCCTGACAGCTCGGCGCGAGCCGCAGACTTTTTGGGCAGCACCATGGACGGCGCAAGAGGCCGCTTCACGCAGCGCCCCACTCGCCGCACTGTCAAGGAATGTCCGACGAGTCGCTTATTCGCGAGGCTCTTGCACGTTATGCACTTGAGGTGAGGGCAAGCCGCCGGGCCAACCCCGGGGCTGGCGAGGGCACTGGCTTGGAGCTGCTCTTGGCCCCGCGGTTTGCGCGTTTGCTCGAAACCCTGCTCGCGCTGCGTGCGGCAGTTCCACCCCGGGTGCTTCCGGAGTACCAACGCGCGGGCATCGGCCGGCCGGACATCGCCTTGGTCAATCCGGGACAACTGGCCCGCGCGTTCGTCGAACTGAAGCAGCCTGGCAACGACCTTTCGCCCCCTCGCAAGCGGGGGCACGACGCCGACCAGTTCCGCCGGTTCAGCGAATTGCCGCTTTGGGCATATTGCAACTTCCATGCGATCCACCTCTACCAGAGAGCGGAGCTGGCCGAGCAGGCGGTGATCCTTCCTGCGTGGACGCTCGACCCGCAAACAACCGACGCCCGCGCCAGCCGCGCCGTGCAGCAACAGCCATTGGCCCCCTTCCTGGCGATCTTGGACCGGCTGGCCCAGGCGCAGCCCATCCCGCCGCGCACGGCGGCTGAGATGGCCATGCAGCTCGCCCGGGCGGCCCGGCTGGTGCGCGAGGTCGTGGCGGATCACTGCCGGGCGGGCGCTCCGGCGGCCCTGGCTGAGGTTCGGGCCGAGTTCAACGAGACGTTGTTCGCCCACCCAGCCGCTGGCGGCTTTGACACCGCCGACGAGGACGCCCTGTTCGCCGGGGCGTTCGCGCAGACCCTGACGTTCGGCTTGCTGCTCGCGCGGGAGGCGAGCGGCCAAGAGGTCAGCCGCGACAACGCCTACCGCGCGCTGCCGCAACAGCCGTTCCCCTTGCTGCGCGCGACGCTGCGGGCGCTGACGCAGGACGAGGTGACGGAGGCGCTGGGCGTGGCGTTCGATGTCGTGCTGGACACGGTGAACGTGGTGGACCCGGCGCTGCTGGCGCCCCACGGCGGCCGGGACCCCATCCTGTATTTCTATGAAGACTTCCTGGAAAGCTTCGATCAGAAAGCGCGCAGGAGGCATGGCGTGTTCTTCACGCCCGTGCCGGTCGTGCGGTTCATGGTGGCCGGGACCGACCAAGCCTTGCGGGATTCGCTCGGCACGGGCGGCTTGCTCGACCCGGCCGTGCTGCTGCTCGACCCGGCGTGCGGCACGGGGACGTTCCTGATCGCCGCCGCCGGGCTGTGCGCGCAGGCGGCCCGGGACGCCTATGGCGAAGGCGGGGTCGCCGCCGAGATGGAGAACCTGGCCGAGCGGCTGCACGGGTTCGAGCTGCTGGTGGGCGCCTACACGGTGGCGCACTACCGGCTTGCCCGGGAACTGATGTCCCGGGGCGCGCGGCTGACGAAGCGGCTGCCGATCTACCTGGCCGACACGCTGGCCGCGCCCGGGGAAGCGGCGGGGCTGACGCCGCGGCTCGGCCTGATCTCCATGCCGATCGTGCAGGAGCGCCGCGAAGCGGACGCCCTCAAGAACCGGACGCCGATCATGGCGATCATCGGCAACCCCGCCTACCGGCGCCTTGGGCAGGGCGAGGAGGCGGCGATCGTGTCCGGCTGGGACAACGGCTTCTGGGACGACCTGAAGGAGCCGGTGCGCCGGGCCGGGTGGGGCGGCGAGCTGAACACCTTCCCTGACTTGTACGTCGCGTTCTGGCGCTGGTGCATCTGGAAGATGTTCGAGAGCGAGGGCGCGCCCGGGCGCGGCGTGCTGTGCCTCATCACCAACCGCACCTTCCTGGCCGGGCGCCCGTATGCCGGGCTGCGGCAGATGCTGCGGCGGCGTTTCGACCAGATCGACATCATCGACCTGCGGGGCGACCAGCGGGGCGAGCCGCCGGCCGGCATCGACGCCGACGAGAACGTGTTCGACATCCTGACCGGGGTGTGCATCGTGCGCGCGACGGCGTCCGGCGCTGCGCGGCAGGGCGATGCGGCCGTGCGCTACGCCGATGCGTGGCGGGCAGGGAAGCAGGCGGCGCGCGGCAAGCTGGACTGGCTCCAGCAGGGGTGGGACGGGCTGGACTGGGTGGAGATCGCACGGCCGTCCTTGGAGGATTTCACGCCGGGTCCGTGGGAGGGACTGGACTGGCCGGCGCTGGGCGAGGCTTTCGCGTTCCGGTCGTCCGGAGTGCAGACCAAGCGGGACAGCTTGGTTTACGGGTTTTCTGCGGTCGAGATTGAAGAACGCATTCATGCAATGACTCAGATGTCGGACGATGAGGCTAAACTTAAGTTTCACGAAACCAGGGATAAGAAACTTTCCCGGGTTTGGGATAGAAATGCAATCGCGCCTCGCATGTATCGGCCACTTGACCAGCGGCAGCTTTATATTCGCCCGGAGTATATTGACTTTAGCCGCCCTAACTTGACTGCGGCTTGGGGTGGGGCAGACCTGTGTCTTCACGCCATGCCGTCCGGCACAGGCGTTGGTCCAGCCGTGTGGTTTCACGGGCTGCTGCCTGACTATCATGCGTTCAGCGGCAGGGGCGGGTATGCGTTCCCATTATGGGACCGCCGCCGGGGAGCAGACGCCCACAACCTCCATCCCCGCCTGCTGGCCGGCCTGTCCGAGGCGTACGCCATGCCCGTCGCCAGCGAGGACCTGTTCGACGCGATGGCGGCGCTGCTGTCCGCCACCTCCTACACGCAGCGGTTCGCCTGGGACTTGGAGGACAGCTTCGCCCGCATCCCGTTCCCGTCCGACGCGGCGCTGTTCGCCGAGGCGGCGCGCATTGGCGGCGAGATACGGCAGCTCGAAACCTTCGCCCGCCCGCCCAGCGCCGCCCGCGCCAAGGCGTCCCTGGCAGGCCGCGCCAGCGGCGGCGTGCTTGCCGTGCCGCCGATCGGCAGCGCCTTCCTGGCGGACGGGGCGGGCGGCGGCGCGGTGCCGCTGCAAGCGGACCAGTCGCTGCGGCTGGCGGGCGTGCCCGAACGGGCGTGGCAGTTCGCTGTCAGCGGCTACCGCGTGCTGCCGCGCTGGCTGCTGGCCCGCAACGGCCAGGCGTACGACGCGGCGATGCAGCGCGCCGTCCTGGATGTGGCGCGGCGGGTCGAGGAGCTGCTGCATTGGTTCGACGCCGCGGACGCGGTGCTGGCCGAGGCCTTGCAGCAGCCGCTCACGCGGGCCGACCTCGGCCTGCTGGACGTGGACCGGCCGGGCGCGGCGGGGTAGCCTGGCGGCCATGCCCCACTCGACTCGGCAAGCCGACCTGTTCGTGCAGCAAGCCAACCTGCTGGACCTCCTGCCGGCCCCGCGCGTCGCGCAGCCCAACCCGGACAATCAGCGCAAGCGGCTGCTTGGCTACCTGGAAACTGCCCGCGCCGCGGCGTGGATGCCGTGGGACGAGCAGCGCGAGACTGTCATTGCCACTTTGTTCCGGCAGATGTCCGGCGGCTTGCCTGCCGATGAGCGCGAAACTTTGCGCTCCGCTTTCGCTGTGGAATTGAAGAGGTTGCACGCCGTCGGGCCGTATAGGCCGGCCGTTTTGCGGCCTTGATCCCGGTCTCCTAGAAAAGGCGCGCGTTTGAAGGTTTCAATCTGGTTCGCAGCCCACCCTGCGCGAATGCCGCTGGTGGAGGCCGGCATTTATGCCGAACATGACCGCACCAACCTGGAGACTGTGCGATGGATGCCCGCCCGATTGAGACCGAAGCCGACTATGACTGGGCGCTGGCCGAGATAGCCGGTTATTTCGAGCACGAACCGCCGCCAGGCTCAGCCGAGGCAGCGCGCTTCGCCGTGCTGTCCACGCTGATCAGCGCCTACGAGGACGCTCATTGGCCGATTCCGGCGGAAGTGCTCCGCCCCAGGGCAGCATGAACAGCATGGCGGGCAGGCAGCGGCTTGGATGCGCAGGTGGGACTTCACGGATCCTTCAAGGTTGCGGATCGTAATGCTTGCCATGGCCGCGCCTTGTTTCCGGTGCTGGCAGGCTCAGCAGCGCCACCATCCGCGAAAAGCCGCTTGACCCCGTCCGGCCCCGGCCCGACCTGCAGTCCGCCCCCGAAAGGAACTTCTCCCGTGCCCCGCAAGACCGGACGCCAGTTCTACGCCAACCCCGGCCCGACCAACATCCCGGACAGCGTGCTGCGCGCCATGGACCGGCCGACGATCGACTTCATGGACCCGGAGTTCGCGGCCGTGTTCGAGGGCGCGGTGGCCGGGCTGAAGCGGGTGCTGCGGACGGCGGGCGAGGTGTTCCTCTACACCGCCTCCGGCCATGGCGCTTGGGAGGCCACGCTGGTCAACCTGTTCTCGCCGGGGGACGAGGTGCTGGTGGTGGAGACGGGATGGTTCAGCGAGGGCTGGGCGGCGCCGGCGCGCAAGTTCGGCCTCCGCCCGGTGACGGTGGCGGGGCCGGACTGGCGGCGGGGGGTGGAATACGGCGCGGTCACGGAAGCGTTGCGGCGGCACCCGGCGGCGCGCGGCGTGCTGTGCGTCCACAACGAGACCTCCACCGGCATGGCGCTCGACATCCCTGCCGTGCGCGCGGCGATGGACGCCGCCGGGTCGGATGCGCTGCTGCTGGTGGACACGATCTCCTCGCTCGGCTCCATGGAGTTCCGCTTCGACGAGTGGGGCGTGGACGCGGCGGTGGGCGGCAGCCAGAA
The DNA here is from genome assembly GCA_964245495.1 of uncultured Acetobacteraceae bacterium. GTDB lineage: Bacteria > Pseudomonadota > Alphaproteobacteria > Acetobacterales > Acetobacteraceae > LMUY01. Next base: position 229 of record CAXTNC010000209.1, on the reverse strand, counting down.
GGGGCTGATGCTGCCGACCGGCTTCTCGTTCACCGCCGTGTCGGCCAAGGCGATGGCGGCGCATGTGGGGGCGGGGCTGCCGCGGCACTACTTCGACTGGGGGGAGATGGTGCGCCGGCCGCAGCGCTCCTTCATGGGCACCGTGCCGACGGGGCTGTTCTACGGGCTGGCGGAGTCGGTGCGGCTCATCGAGCTGGAAGGGCTGGACGCGGTGGTGGCGCGGCACCGC
>CAXTNC010000208.1:1292-5288 GCA_964245495.1 uncultured Acetobacteraceae bacterium | reverse complement strand
GCATCCGCATCGTGCTGGCCTGCCTGGCGCTTGGCGTGGCCGCCATCGCCGCCGTCGGCAGCCTGCGCGCCGCGGTGGACCAGGGCCTCGCCAGCGATGGCCGCGCCCTGCTGGGTGGGGATTTATCCATCGACGGCGGCGGCCAGAAGCTGCCGGACGCGCTGCACGCCTGGCTGACGGACCGGGGGGCGCAGGTGTCGGAAATCGTCACCATGCGCTCCTTGCTGGTGGCGCCCTCCGGCGACCGCCAACTGATCGAGCTGAAGGCCGTCGATGCCGCCTATCCGCTGGTCGGCAGCGCCGTGCTGAACCCGGCGATGCCGCTGCCCGCCGCGTTGGGAGGCGGCGTCGTGGCCGACCCGCTGGTGCTGGAGCGGCTGGGGCTGCACCCCGGCGACACGGTGCGGATCGGCGAGGGCAGCTTCGTCCTCCGCGCGGCGCTCACGGCGGAGCCGGACCACGCCAACGGCCTTGCCATCCTGGGGCCGCGCGTGCTGATCGCGGACACGGCGCTGCCAGCGACCGGGCTGGTGCAGACCGGCTCGCTGCTGAACTATGACTGGCGCGTGCTGCTGCCCCCCGGCGCGGCGCCGGGCGGGTTCGCTGCCGACATCCGCGCCGCCTTCCCCGGCTCCGGCTGGCGCATCCGGGACGCCACGGAGGCCGCGCCCGGCGTCGAGCGCGCCGTGGAGCAGACCAGCCTGTTCCTCTCGCTCGTCGGGCTGTGCTCCCTGCTGGTGGGCGGCATCGGCGTGGCGACGGGCGTGCGCGCCTGGATGGAGGCGCGCGCCCGCACGGTGGCCACGCTGCGCTGCCTGGGGGCGTCCGCCGAGCTGATCCTGCGCGTGTTCCTGGTCCAGGTCGGCCTGCTCTGCGCCGCCGGGGTGGCGCTGGGCGTGGCGGCCGGGGCGGCGATCCCGGTCGTCGGGCTGGCGCTGTTCGGCTCCCTGCTGCCGGTGCCGGCGGCGGGCGGGGTGTACCCGGGGCCGCTGGCTGTGGCGGCCGTGTACGGCTTGCTGACGGCGGGGGCGTTCGCGCTGTGGCCGCTGGCGCGGGCGGCGCAAATCCCCGGGGCGGCGCTGTTCCGGGACGCGCTGCTGCCGTCCGGGCGCGGCGTGCCGGCCGGCGTGTGGCTGGCCAACGGGCTGCTGGCGGCGCTGCTGGTCGGCATCGTGGTCGGCACGGCCCCCGACCGCGGCTTCGCGCTGTGGTTCTGCGGCAGCGCCGCCCTCACGCTGCTGCTGTTCCGCGCGGGAGGCGCGGGCCTGATGGCAGGCGCGCGCCGGGTGACGCTGCGCCGCCCGCTCTCTTGGCGGTTGGGAGTGGCCAACCTCCACCGCCCGGCCAGCCAGGCGCCGCTGCTGCTGGTGGCGCTCGGCCTGGGGCTGACCACGCTGGCGGCGGTGGCGCTGATCCAGGGCAACATCCGCCGGCAAATCCTGGGCGAGCTGCCGGAGCAGGCGCCGTCGTTCTTCTTCATCGACATCCAGAACGAGCAGCTCCCCCGCTTCGAGCAGCTGGTGCGCGGCCAGCCCGGCGTGTCCGACCTGCACCAGGTGCCGAGCCTGCGCGCCCGGGTGGTGGCGCTGAACGGCGTGCCGGCGGACCAGGTGCACGTCAAGCCGGACAGCCAATGGGCGCTGCGCGGCGACCGCGGGCTGACCTATGCCGCGTCCGTGCCGGACGGGTCGACGGTCGTGGCGGGCCAGTGGTGGCCGGCGGACTATGCCGGCAAGCCGCTGCTCTCCTTGGATACCGGCCTGGGGGAAGGCTGGGGCATCAAGCCCGGCGACGCCATCCGGCTGAACGTGCTGGGGCGCGACATCGACTTCACCGTGGCCAACCTGCGCGCCATCCAGTGGCGGCAGCTGGCGATCAACTTCGCCCTGGTCGCCTCGCCGGGCCTGCTGGAGCACGCGCCGCACATGCACATCGCCACCGTGCGCGACGCACCGGGCGGGGACGCGGCGCTGCTGCGGACCGTGACGGACGCGCTGCCCAACGTGACGGGCATCCGGGTGGCGGACATCCTGCAATCGGTGGCGGACCTGGTGGGCAAGCTGGCGACGGCGCTGGCGGCCACCGCCTCCGTCACCCTGGCGTCCGGCGCGCTGGTGCTGGCCGGCGCGGTGGCGGCGGGGCAGCGGCGGCGGGTGGCGGAGGCGGTGGTGCTCAAGACGCTGGGTGCCACGCGGGGGCAGATCCGCACCGCCTGGCTGGTGGAGTTCGGCGCCATCGGCGTCGCCGCCGGGCTGATCGCGGCCATGCTGGGCACCTTGGCCAGCTGGGGGGTGGTGCACTTCCTGCTGCGCGCGCCGTGGTCGTTCCTGCCGGGCGTGCTGGCCGCCACGGTGTGCGGGTGCGTGCTGCTGATGCTGGGGTTCGGCTATGCCGGCACGGCGGCGGCGCTGCGGGTGCGCCCGGCGCCATATCTTCGCAACAGCTAGCGTGTTAAAGCGGCGCAATCCGCTGTCGATTTGTCTTGCTCGCCGCTTCGACTCGGCCAACATAGCAGCAACGGGGCATGTCGCCCCACTTTGAGGAACTTCCGGGCCATGGCCTACACCCCCGACCTACGCACGTATGCGCCGGCCAGCACGACGAGCGCCGGGGCGCTCGACGCCGGCCTGCGCGCCTACATGCTGCGCGTCTACAACTGGATGACGTCCGGGTTGCTGCTCACCGGCATCGTCGCCTACGGCGTCGCGAACACCTCGCTGATCAACTACTTCTACCCGCTGCGCGAAACGCCGTATGGCCTGCGGCACGTGCAGGGGCCGCTGGCGCTGGTGGCGATGTTCGCGCCGCTCGCCTTCGTGCTGGTGCTGCAGTTCGGCGTGAACCGGCTGTCCCGCAGCGCAGTGCAGGGAATCTTCTGGGCGTTCTGCGCCGCGATGGGCGCCAGCCTCACGTCCATCTTCCTGCTCTACAGCGGCGAGTCGATCGTGCGCACCTTCTTCATCACCGCCGGCACGTTCGGCGCGATGAGCCTGGTGGGCTACACGACCCGGCGAGACTTGTCGGGCATGGGATCGTTCCTGATGATGGGCCTGATCGGCGTCATCCTCGCCAGCCTGGTCAACATGTTCATCGGCAGCAGCGGGCTGCAGTTCATGATCAGCATCGTCGGCGTCCTGGTGTTCGTCGGCCTCACCGCCTACGACACGCAGCGCATCAAGCTGACCTACACGCAGTTCGCCTACGCCGAAGGGCAGGACCAGGCGGCCAAGCGCAGCGTGTACGACGCGCTGAGCCTTTACCTGAACTTCATCAACCTGTTCATGCTGCTGCTGCAGCTCACCGGCGGCCGCAGCAACAACAACTGATTGACTCGAAAGCAGCCAAAAGGCCCCGGAACGCAAGTTCCGGGGCCTTTTTCATGGGTGAGCGGTGGAGCTAAGCCGTCTTGAGGAAGTCGCCCAGCTTGGTCATCGCAGTTGGCTTGTCCGTCTTGTCCAGCGCCGCCAGCTCGGCCCCCAGCCGGTCCATCGCGGCCTCGTAGATCTGCCGCTCGCTGAAGCTCTGGTCCGGCTGGCCGGCGTTGCGGTGCAAGTCCCGCACGACCTCGGCGATGGCGATCGGGTCGCCGCTGTTGATCTTGGCCTCGTACTCCTGCGCCCGGCGGGACCACATCGTCCGCTTGATCCGCGCGCGGCCTTTCAGCACCGCCATCGCCTCGTCGAACATCTTGCGGGTCGCCAGCTTGCGCAAGCCGGCCGAGCGGGCCTTCGACACCGGCACGCGCAGCGTCATCCGGTTCTCCTCGAAGGTGATGTGGATCAGCTCAAGCTTGTGGCCGGCGATCTCCTCCGTAGCGATCCGCTCCACCTTGCCGACGCCATGGGTCGGATAAACCACGTGGTCGCCCTCGTGGAAGGTCTCCGCCTTGGCCGGCATGCGGGCATGCATGATCGGGCGGTTCGGCACCCCGGGCATGTGGCCCGGCATGCGGGGCGCCACGCGGTGAGGCGCCCGCGGCAGGTCCTCGTCCTCCTC
>CAXTNC010000208.1:0-1192 GCA_964245495.1 uncultured Acetobacteraceae bacterium | reverse complement strand
TCGCCTCGATCTCATCCTCGCCGATATCGGCCACCGCGCCAGGCAGGCCGATCAGGTCGGCTTCGGCAGCGTCCGCGCCCAGCTCCGGCACAAGCTCGATCTCGTCGCCCAGTTCCGGCACGAGTTCGATCTCGTCCACGGCCAAGGTTTCAGCGGCGGGGGGAACATCCTGGTCGAGGATGCTGAGATCAATCTTGTCGATGGTGTTCAACTCCGTCTTGGCCGCAGCCTCGTCATGCAAGCCCCACTGGGCGCGCGCCGGCGCGGGCTTGGGCGGCTTGACGCTGCTCGTTCCAGTTTTCGCCATGCAAACATCCTCCGCTGACGAACGCCAGGACTGGGCAAGGCATCAGCCTATCCTGGGCGCCATGCAATGGGCCGGCGGCCATAGGGCATGCGTCCCTACGACAAGCATAACAGACCAGAAGGCAATCGTCAGCCCCACCGGAACGGGTGCGCCTGGAAGGCCTAGCCTGGGTTGGCGGAGAACAGCGCCGCCTTGCCCGGCTTGTCCTTCCACTCGTCGGCGTCCGCCGGCGGCTCGCCCTTGCGGGTGATGTTGGGCCATTGCAGCGCGAAGGTGCGGTTCTGCTCGGCCCAGGCGGCGGCCCGGTCGTCGCTGTCCGGCACGATGGCCTCGGCCGGGCACTCCGGCTCGCACACGCCGCAGTCGATGCACTCGTCGGGATGGATCATCAGCATGTTCTCGCCGACGTAGAAGCAATCGACGGGGCACACCTCCACGCAGTCCATGTACTTGCACTTGATGCAGTTCTCGGTGACCACATAGGTCATGCGGCAGGCTCCAGCGCTCGGAATAGAGGCCATTCAGGTGGGGCGTCGCGCCGCTGTTTCATCCCCCGCACACGCCTGCGGCCCAGGCTCTGCGAGTTCCTCAAAGAGCGTGCGGGCCTCCGGCGCCGGGCCGCGACGAGCGGCCAAGTCCAGGACGCGCACCACCCGCACGCGTCCCGCCATCGGCAAGGTCAGCACGTCGCCCGGCCGCAGGCGGGCGTGCGGCTTGTCCGTGGGCTGGCGGTTGATGCGGATGCCGCCCTCCGCCACCCAACGGGCGCACCCGGCGCGCAGCTTCATGAACCGGGCACACCACAGCCACTTGTCCAGCCGCTGCCATTCCCTGTCCTCGCCGCTCAAGGCTAACGGCGGAGCGCCGCCAGCGCGGCGAAGGGAC
>CAXTNC010000207.1:0-5304 GCA_964245495.1 uncultured Acetobacteraceae bacterium | reverse complement strand
GCGCGGCGCACGGCCTCCGCCAGCGCGCGCGCCGGCGCGGCGCCGCGGACGCGGGCGCGCTCCGTTTGCAGGTTCACGTCGGCAGCGGCCACGCCGGGCACCTTCAGCAGCGCCCGCTCGACCCGGCGCACGCACGCGGCGCAGCTCATGCCGCCCACCTGGAGGTCCGTCACCCGATCAAGACCCGCACCGCCGTCCACCTTGCATCCCCAACCACTGGCTCGAAATCACTGGCTCAAATCACCGGCTCGCGACTTCGTGAGCCTCGCATCCCGCGTTCCCGGGCGTAGATATGGCATTGCCCCGTTCCCGGACGACAGGAGAGTCCCTTGTCCTCACCCACGCTTGCCGTCACGCTCGAAGTCAACGGGCATAGCCACCCTTTGCAGCTCGACCCGCGGACCACCCTGCTGGACGCCCTGCGCGAGCACCTTGGGCTGACCGGCACCAAGGTCGGCTGCAACCACGGCACCTGCGGGGCCTGCACCGTGCACCTGGACGGGCGGCGCCAACTGGCCTGCCTGGTGCTGGCGGCGGCGGCGTCCGGCCGCTCCGTCACCACCATCGAAGGCCTGGCCGCGCCGGACGGCGTGCCGCACCCGATGCAGGCCGCGTTCGCCGCGCATGACGCGCTGCAATGCGGCTACTGCACGCCGGGCCAGATCATGTCCGCGGTGGCGTGCGTCGATGAGGGCCATGCCCGCTCGGACGACGAGATCCGCGAGTACATGAGCGGCAACCTGTGCCGCTGCGGCGCGTACCCCAACATTGTGGCCGCGGTGCGCGAAGTGGCCAACGCCCGCGTGGGAGCCGCCTGACATGCAGCCGTTCACCTACGTCCGCGCCGACACGCTGGAGCACGCGCTCGCCGAGGCCGCCCAGCCCGGCGCGCAGATCATGGCCGGCGGCACCACCATGGTCGACCTGATGCGGAGCGAAATCTCCATGCCGGGCCGCCTGGTGGACATCGGCCACCTGCCCGGGCTGGACGCGATCGACGCCGCCGGCCCGGTGATCCGCTTCGGCGCCCTGGCGCGCATGGCGGACGTGGCGGAGGACGAAACGCTGCTGCGCGACTACCCGGCGCTGGTGCAGGGCCTGCAGCTCGCCGCCTCCGCCCAGCTGCGCAACGCCGCGAGCGTGGCGGGCAACGTGCTGCAGCGCACCCGCTGCCCGTACTTCCGCGACGGCGTCTCGGCCTGCAACAAGCGCGTCCCCGGCTCCGGCTGCGCCGCCTTGGACGGCGAGGACCGCGAGATGGCGCTGTTCGGCGGCTCCGAGCGTTGCATCGCCACCTACCCCGGGGACTGGGCCGCCGTGCTGGCGGCGCTGGACAGCGCGATCGAGGTCCGCTCCGCCGCCGGCACGCGCACCGTGCCGTTCGGGGAGTTCCACCGGCCCTACGGCGATGACCCAGCGGTCGAGACGGTGCTGCGGCCCGGCGAGATCGTCACCGCCATCACCGTGCAGGCGACGCCCATGGGCCGCAAGTCGGTCTACCTCAAGGTGCGGGACCGGCAAAGCTACGCCTACGCCGTGGTTTCGGCCGCGGTGGCGCTGGAGATGGACGGCGACACGGTGACGGGCGCGCGCATCGCGCTCGGCGGCGTCGCCTCCAAGCCGTGGCGCTCGCCGGAGGCCGAGGCGGCGCTGACCGGGCGGGCGCTGACCGAAGCCGTCGCCTTGCAGGCGGGCGAGGCCGCGTTCGCCAAAGCGCAGCCGCGCCGCCAGAACGCTTTCAAGATCGAGCTTGGCCGCCGCGTCGTCGCGCGCGCCGCCATGCTCGCCAGCCAAAGGAACTAGCATCATGGACGGAAGCATCGGCCTTCCCATCGTTCGGCGCGACGCGGCGGCCAAGGCCAGCGGCGCCGTGCAATACGCGGCGGACTTCCCGCACGCCGGCACCGCCTACGCGGCGCTGACCACCAGCACGGTGGCGCGCGGCCGCATCACCAAGATCGACACCGCCGCCGCTGAGGCGGTGCCCGGCGTGCAGTCGGTGCTGACCCACCGCAGCCTGAACGTGTCCATGGGGGAGGAAACCTCCGCGTACAAGGGAGGCCACATGCAATCCTCCTTCATGCCACTCACGTCGGACGAGATCCACTACTCCGGCCAGATCGTGGCGCTGGTGATCGCGGACACGCAGGAGGCGGCGGAGGAGGCGGCGGGCAAGGTCAAGCTCGACTACGCCGCCCAGCACGCCTCGGCCGCCATCGACGACCCGGACCGGGAAGAGAAGCCGATGAAGGCCAAGTCGCTCGACATCGGCGACGCCGAGGCGGCCTTCGCGGCGGCGCCCGTCAAGGTGGATGCGACCTACCTCACCCCGGCGCAGCACCACAACCCGATCGAGCTGTATGCCGTCACCGCCGCCTGGCGGGACGGCAAGCTGCTGATCAACGCGCCCAGCCAGTGGGTGGTCGGCAACCAGGCGGGGCTGGCCAAGATCTTCGACATCCCGATGGAGGACGTGCACGTCGAGTGCCCCTACGTCGGCGGCGGCTTCGGCGCCAAGGCGACCATCCTGCCGCACGTCGTGCTGGTGGCCAAGGCGGCCCAGCGCCTGGGCCGCCCGGTGAAGCTGGTGGTGTCGCGCCAGGACATGTTCACCGTGGGATCGTTCCGCCCCGCCACCCGCAGCCGGGTGCGTCTGGCGGCCGAGCGGGACGGCACCATCACGGCGGTGATGCACGACCAGGCGGGGCAGAGCGCGCCGATCGACCACGTGGCGTTCGCCGTCACGGAGGTTTCGGCGCGGATGTACCAGTCCCCCAACATCCGGATGCGCGAGTCCACCATCGACACGGACACCAACACGCCGGGCTTCATGCGCGCGCCGGCGGAGGCGCCGGGGTTCTTCGGCTTCGAGAGCGCGGTCGATGAGCTGGCCGTGGCGCTGGACATGGACCCGATCGAGCTGCGGGTGAAGAACGAGCCGGCGAAGGAGCCGGTGGAGGGCAAGGCTTGGAGCAGCCGCTCCCTGGTGCCGTGCTTCCGCCGGGGCGCGGAGGTGTTCGGCTGGAGCAAGCGCACGCCGGGCGTCGGCTCGATGGTTGCGCCGGACGGCACGCTGATCGGCATGGGCTGCGCCACCGCGACCTATCCCTCCGCCATGGGCCCATCCTCCGCCCGGGTGCGGCTGTCGGCGGATGGCGTCTGCACCGTGTATTGCGCCGCGCACGACGTGGGCACCGGCGCCTACACCGTGCTGGGCCAGGTGGCGGCGGACGTGCTGGGCATCCCGAACGAGATGATCCGGGTGCAGCTGGGCGACACTACCCTGCCCTCCGGCCCGATGGCGGGCGGCTCCATCACCACGGGGTCCGCCGGGTCGGCGGTGCTCATGGCGGCCAAGGCGGTGCGGGTGAGGCTGCTGCAAGCGGCGGCGGGGGATGCGGACATCTCCGGCTACAGCCTGGCGGGCGGCCACGTGATCGGGCCGGACGGCAAGGGCCGGCCAGTCACGGAGGTGCTGGGCCACGCCACGGGCGGCACCATCGACGAGACGGCCGATTGGCGGCCCGGGACCATGGACGAGGACAAGATGCGGCAAGGGCTGGCGGGTGGCATGGCGTTCGCCGGCCCGGTGACGCCGGAGCACGTGTCCTACTCGTTCGGGGCGCAGTTCGCCGAGGTGCGGATCGACCCGCTGCTGCGGACGGTGCGGGTGTCGCGGATGGTGGGCGTGTTCGCCTGCGGCAAGATCATCAACCCGCGCACCGCCCGCAGCAACCTGGCGGGCGGCATGGTGTGGGGCGCCAGCTTCGCGCTGCTGGAGGAAAGCCGGGTGGACCGGCCGCGCGCCAAGTTCGAGAACACCAACCTGGCCGGCTACCATTTCTCCACCAGCGCCGACATCGGCGAGGTGACGGTGGAGATGCTGGACGAGGAGGACACGCTGGTGAACGCGATCGGCGCGAAGGCAGTGGGCGAGATCGGCATCGTCGGCATGCCGGCGGCGATCGCCAACGCGATCTACCACGCCACCGGGACGCGGGTGCGCAAGACGCCCATCCTGGTGGAAGACCTGCTGCCGTAACGGGCCACCCCTTTCCCCTGCGGGAGAGGGAAAAGGGAGATCCGCCATTCCATCCATCGCATCGCGCATCGGCCGGGCGCTTCGCCCCGTGCGGCCCGGGCTGGGAGCCGTGGCCAGCGCCAGCCTCGGCGCTCCTTCCCTGTCGCTCAGCTCCAGCGCGTTCAAGGACGGGGATGCCCTGCCCGTCCGCCTGACCGCCGACGGCGCCAGCCTGTCGCCGCCGCTGCACTGGTCGGATCTGCCGTCGGGCACCGCATCCCTGGCGTTGCTGGTCGAGGATGCGGACGCTCCGTTCCCCCGCCCGATCGTGCACCTCGTGCTGCATGGCCTGTCGCCGGGCCTGGGAGGCCTGCTGGAGGGCGCGGTGCCGCTCCGCATGGCGGAAAGCCGCAACTTCACCGCCGGGCGCAACACCTACGGGCGGCGCGGCTGGCTGCCGCCAAGCCCGATCCCGGGGCATGGGCCGCACCGCTACGTCATGCAGCTGTTTGCCTTGTCGGCCCCGCTGGAGTTCCAGCGGGTGCCGGGCCGCGGCGGGCTGCGGATCGCGGTGCGGCCCTTGCTGCTCGGCTTCGGACGGCTGATGGGGACCTACGAGCGGCCTTGACCGCTCAATTGCTTCAGCATGGCTCTGCCCCTGCCGGCTTGAAGGATCAGTCCCGTTTCCACCACCGCGGCCAAGGCCAATGCTGCGAGCGCGGCCTTGAACATCGCGGGGTAGCCGCCAACCGTCGCGTCGTACAATGCAGTCAGCCCGTAGGCGCCCGCCGCTTGGCCGATTGCGAAGGCCACCGTTGCCTGGGTCCAGCCGCGCTGGCGGGCGTCGCCGTCCGGGCCAGCCACCAGCGCCACGCGGCCGAGCATGATGGCGGTGACCCCGGGCACCAGCGCGCCCGCGACGGCGGCGGAGGCCAGGATTGCGGCCAGGCTGCCGGGCAGGGCCAGCAGCGCCACCACGCTCGCGGCCTCCAGCCCGACTGCGGCGCGCATGGCGGCGGCCGGCCCCACCCGGTCAGCTGTGCGGCCCGCCGCCATCGGGCCGCACAGCGCGCCCAGGCCGAACACCACCCAGGCGAGCGACCCGGCGGCCAGCCCGCGCCCCAGCCCGCGCGCCACGAAATCCACCAGGAAGACCATGTGCGGCACCAGCCCGAACGCGCACAGCCCGTAGGATGCCGAGAGCGGGGCGAACCGGCCCGAAGCCGGGCCAGGGCTGGGGCCAAGGCCAGGGCCGGGGCCGCGCGCCGCCGGTGGGGCCGGGA
>CAXTNC010000206.1:0-5336 GCA_964245495.1 uncultured Acetobacteraceae bacterium | reverse complement strand
CCCTTCACCCCCCGCGCCGAGCCGAAATGGTTCAGCAGCGCCCGCTTGCGCGCAGCCCCCACGCCGTCGATGTCGTCCAGCTCGCTCGTCACCAGCGTCTTGGACCGCCCGGCGCGGTGGGTGGTGATGGCGAAGCGGTGCGCCTCGTCCCGCACGCGTTGCAGGTAGTACAGCACCGGGTCCCGCGGCGGCAGCTGGAACGGGGCGCGGCCGTCGGTGTGGAACCACTCGCGGCCGGCGTCGCGGTCCGGGCCCTTGGCGATGCCGACCAGCTTCACGTCCTGCACGCCGAGGTCGGCCAGGATGCCGCGGGCGGCGGAAAGCTGGCCGGCGCCGCCGTCGATCAGCACCAGGTCGGGCCAGTTGCTCCGCTCGCCCTCCGCCTGCTCGCGCAGGGCGCGGCCGAAGCGGCGCTCCAGCACCTCGCGCATCATGGCGAAATCGTCGCCGGGCATGATGGCGCTGCGGATGGTGAACTTGCGGTAGGCCATCTTGTTCGGCCCCTCCGGCCCGAACACCACCATCACGCCATACGCGTTGGCGCCGCCGATGTGGCTGTTGTCGTAGCACTCGATGCGCTCCGGCGGACCCGGCAGGTCGAACAGCTCCGCCACCCCCTCCAGCAGCTTGGCTTGCCCGGCGCCCTCCGCGAGCCTGCGCTCCAGCGCCTCGCGGGCATTGGTGGCGGCGTGGTCCACCACGGCGCGCTTCTCGCCGCGCTGCGGTGCCGTGATCTCCACCTTGCGGTGCGCCTTCAGGCTCAGCGCCTCCGCCATCAGCTCGGCCTGCGCCAGCGGATGGCTGGTCAGCAGCAGGGGAGGCGGCGGCTTGTCGTCGTAGAACTGGGCGATGAAGGCTTCCAGCACCTCGCCCGCTTCCTCGTGCTTGGCGTGGGTCGGGTAGAACGCCCGGTTGCCGTTGTTGCGCCCGCCGCGGATGAAGAACACCTGCACGCAGGTTTGCCCGGCGGTCTGCCAGGCCGCCACCACGTCCGCGTCCTCCAGGCTGGCCGGGTTGATGACGCCGGTGCCCTGCACGTGGGTCAGCGCGCGGATGCGGTCGCGCACGGCGGCGGCGCGCTCGAACTCCATCCGCTCGGCCGCCGCCTCCATCTCGGCCGCCAGCTCCGCCTGCACCCCGGCGGCGCGGCCTTGCAGGAAGGCCTTGGCCTGCGCCACCAGCTTGCCGTAGCCTTCCGCGTCGATGCGGCCGACGCAGGGGGCGCTGCACCGCTTGATCTGGTGCAGCAGACAGGGGCGGGAGCGGTTGCGGAACACCGTGTCGGCGCAGGAGCGCAGCAGGAACACGCGCTGCATCGCCACCACCGTCTGGTTCACCGCCCAGGCGGAGGCGAACGGCCCCCAGTAGCTGCGGCCCTTCACCTGGTGGCCGCGGAACTTGGCGACCTGCGGGAAGGCGTGGTCCTCCGTCAGCATCAGCCACGGATAGTTCTTGTCGTCGCGCAGGACGATGTTGTAGCGCGGCTTGAGCCGCTTGATGAGGTTGGCCTCCAGCAGCAGCGCCTCGGCCTCGGTGTGGGTGGTGACGATCTCCATGCTGACGGTCTGCGACACCATCAGCCGCAGCCGCTCGGACAGCCGGGCGAACTGGGTGTAGCTGTAGACGCGCTTCTTGAGCTGCTTGGCCTTGCCGACGTAGAGCGCCTCGCCGTGGTCGTCCAACATGCGGTACACGCCGGGGCTGAGCGGCATGGTGAGCAGGGCGCGCTCGATGACGGCGACGCCGACCGTCGGTTCGCTCACCGTGCGCCGCCGTGAAAACAATCCACCGATCGTGTGGACAACTCTGTGGGGCATCCGCCGCCCACTGCCTTAACCCAGGGAAATCCCGTGACTTTCGCCGCCTTGCCTGTAAATTGGGCAGTCTTGCAACACGTTGTTTTCATTGCTCTCGATGGTTCGTCACTGTCGCGGAATCAGCACGTGCAGCTAAATGTCTGACTCCATTAGGAGTCAATGGCTCCGCGTGGACAAGTGCCGCGCTCCCGCTCAATTTCCACCCCCACGGAGGCCAGGTCCTCGAACACGTCCAGCTTCTCAACCTGCACCCGGACGACCGTCACACGGTCGTCTTCAAGGCAGGCTTCCGCCAACCGTTCCGCCAGGGTTTCCACCAGCCGGACGTGGCCGGACGCCACGACGGCGCGCACGGCGCGCACGATGCGTTCGTAATCCACCACGCGGTCCAGCTCGTCACGGCCCACGCCGGAGCGGGACAGCCCGGCGCCGCCCTGCCCGGCCAGGCCTTCCGCCACGCCGAGGTCGATGTTGATCCGCACGCGCTGCGCCGCCTGGCGCTCGTGGGGATAGACGCCGATGGACGCGGCGAGCACCATGTCGCGCAGGAACACGTGGCGCTGGCCTCTGCCGGCCAGGCGCGGGCTGTCAATCATTCTTCGAGACTCCCGCTCAGGCTTCCATCGGGGGGTGGCCCCCATTGCAGGTGCTGGCCGCCATCGAGCGCGATCATCTGGCCCGTCATGGAGCGCAGGGCAAGGATGGCGAGCATGGCGCGTCCCACTTCGGCAGGGTCCGTGCCGCGCCGCAGGGGGGTGGAGGCGCACTGCCGGGCGAACTGCTCCGCCGACTGGCGGGCGCTCGGCAGGGCTGGGCCGGGGCCGATCGCATTGACCCGGATGCGCGGCGCCAGCGCCAGGGCGAGGGAGCGCGTCAACGCCCACAGTCCGGCTTTGGACACGGTGTAGGACATGAAATGCGGCGTCAGCGACCAGACGCGCTGGTCTAGCATGTTGATCACGTTGCCCTCCGCCCCGTCCGGCAGCGCGCGGGCGAACGCTTGGGCAAGCACGAACGGCGCGCGCAGGTTGGGCTCCATGTGGCGGTCCCAGCTTGCCCGGTCCGCGGTGTCCCACTCATCGCGCTCGAACAGGCTGGCGTTGTTCACCAGCACGCCCAGCGGGCCGACCGCCCTGGACGCCTCGGCAGCCAGGGCGGCAGTTTGCGCCTCGTCCGACAAGTCGGCCGCCAGGACGGCCGCGTGGCCGCCGGCGTCGCGGATGGCGGCCGCAGTGGCCTCGGCGGCGTCGCGGCTGGTGCGGCAATGCACCGCGACCGGGTGGCCCTCCGCCGCGAGGGCGAGGGCGATGGCCCGGCCCAGCCGCCGCCCGCCGCCCGTGACCAGGGCAGCCAGCCGTTCAGCCATGCTCCCCCATACGGCCTCGGATCACTCGGCCGTGCTGGCCTGCTTGCCGCCGGTGCCCTCGCAAATCTGCTTGATGCTGGCCAGCGAGGTGCGCAGCCCATCCGTCATCGCCGCGCTCGGGCCGCCCTGGTTCTTGTCCATGGCGTCCTTGATCGCGTCCGTCGGCGTGAACCGCAAGGAGCACTCGACCTTCGAGCCGTCGCCTGCGCCCAGCACGGCCATCCTGCCGGAATAATCGTTCTCGCCGTCCGACCCCCAGGTCATGCTGCGGCCAGCCTGGTCAACCTTGAACCAGCCATCGGAATTGTAGGGATGGCCGTTGGCAGCGCCCGCCACTTCGACCCGCTCGCCGGGCTGCGGATGGGCATGGTGCACGGTCGGCAGGTACTTGGGCAGGTTCTTGATGTCCGACACGAAGCGGAACACGGCGTCGGGCGGTGCTGAAACGTCTATGCGGTCAGTGTACTCGGGCATAGCTTCCTCCAGGACGCGCTTGTGTGCGCATTGGAACCAACGCCGCGGATGGCGAAGCAGTTGCGGGAGGGGACCATGAACCAGATCGACCTGAACGGCCGCGTGGCCGTGGTGACGGGCGGCGCCCGCGGCATCGGCCTGGCCGTGGCGCGCCGCGCCGCGGCGTCCGGCGCCGCCCTGGCGCTGTGGGACATGGACGCTGCCCGGCTGGAGCAGGCCGCCGCCGCCCTGCCGGCCGGCACCACCACGGCCACCCTGGACCTGACCGACCCGGCGGCGGTCGCCACGGCTGCGGAGGCCACCGAGGCCGCGCACGGGCGCATCGACATCTTGGTGAACAATGCCGGCATCACGGGCGGCAACGCGCCGACCTGGCAGCTGCCGCCCGCCGAGTGGCGCCGGGTGGTGGAGGTGAACCTGGTTGCGCCATACCTCGTGTGCAGCGCCGTGCTGCCCGGCATGGTGGCGCGCGGCTACGGCCGGGTGGTCAACGTGGCCAGCGTGGCGGGCAAGGAGGGCAACCCGAACGCCTCGCACTACAGCGCCTCCAAGGCCGGGCTGATCGCGCTCACCAAGTCGCTCGGCAAGGAGCTGGCGGACAAGGGCGTGCTGGTGAACTGCATCACCCCGGCCGCGGCGCGGACCGAGCTGTTCGACCAGATGGCGCCCTCGCAGATCGCCTACATGCTGGGCAAGATCCCCATGGGCCGGTTCGTGCAGGTGGAGGAGATCGCGGCGCTGGCGGCCTGGCTGATGAGCGAGGAGTGCTCGTTCTCCACCGGCGCCGCGTTCGACATCAGCGGCGGGCGCGCAACCTACTGAGTCGCCTGCGCCTTGCCTCGGCGGGGCAGGGGCCGTATGGGCCTGCCATGCTCCCGCCGTCCTTCCGCGCCGTGCCCCGCCGCACAGGCGGTCCGGCCCAGCGGCCTTGAGCGAGGCCATCAGCGCAGCCCGGCAGCCGGCCGCGGCATCGCCGCCGGACAGGCTCGGCCGGCTTGCGCGGGGCGGTGCGGCCATCCTGGCGTGCGCCGCTTCCGTGGCCGTCTTCTTCCGCGCCGACCTGCTGAACCGGTTCAGCATGACCTTCGGCGACATCAATGACGGCCGGATCGAGATCGCCCTGCTGGAGCACTGGCACAACGTCCTGCGCGGCCTGGAGGGATGGCGGGACCCGGTTTTCCTGCTGCCGGCCAAGGGCGTGCTGGGCTACAACGACGGCTACTTCCTGTTCGGGCTGGTTTACTCCGCCTTCCGCGCCGCCGGGTCGGACCCGTTCCTCGCCGCCGAGCTTGTCCATGCCAGCCTGCGGGCGGCGGGCTTCGCCGGCTTCCTGCTGTTCGCCACGCGCGCCTGCCGCCTGCCGTTCGGCTGGGCGCTGCTCGGGGCGGCGGCGTTCACCCTGTCCAACGCCGCCACCATGCAGATCGGCCACGCGCAGCTGCTCAGCGTCGGCTTCGTGCCCGTCCTGGGCTTCCTGATCTTCGCGGCAGGGCGCGCGCTGCTCCGGGGCCATGCCGCCAGGGCGGCCGGCTGGGGCTGCGCTGCGGCGCTGCTGTTCGATGCATGGCTGATGACGGCCTTCTATATGCTGTGGTTCGCCCTGTTCTTCAGCGGCCTGGCCCTCGCGGCGGCGGCGGCGCTGGCGGCGGCGGGGCAGGCCCCGGCCTGGCGGGCATGGC
>CAXTNC010000205.1:0-5353 GCA_964245495.1 uncultured Acetobacteraceae bacterium | reverse complement strand
CGGTGATGCAGCTGGGGGCAGCGGGCGGCGGGCGGATCACGCTGGCGGATGGAGGTTTTGCCACGCTGGAGGCGTTGCGGGAGGCGCATGGGCGGTTTTTCGCGGCGTGGATGGGTGAGGCGTGAGGCGGCGGCAGGAAACTTGCTGATAGGGTTTGGTTGCTGCAAGACATGTCCAGTGGCTGCGGGCGGGAGACTCGGCTGATGGACACGAACGTCGTTCCGGAGCCTGCGGCTGACTTGCTGGCCACCGTGGCCGGGCAAGAATTTAGCTGCATCCTGGCGGACCCGCCGTGGCAGTTCACGAACCGCACCGGCAAGATGGCTCCCGAGCACCGCCGGCTGTCGCGGTATAGGACTTTGGACTTGGCTGCCATATCGGCGCTTCCCGTTGGCGAGATCGCAGCGCTGACGGCGCATCTGTATCTCTGGGTGCCGAACGCGCTGCTGCCGGAGGGCTTGCAGGTGATGCGGGCGTGGGGATTCAGCTACAAGTCCAACATCGTCTGGCACAAGCGCCGCAAGGATGGCGGCAGCGACGGGCGTGGCGTCGGCTTCTACTTCCGCAATGTCACCGAACTGGTGCTGTTCGGGGTGCGGGGCAAGAACGCGCGCACGCTTGCCCCGGGCCGGACGCAGGTGAACTATCTCGGCAGCCGCAAGCGCGAGCATTCCCGCAAACCTGACGAGATGTACGGCATCATCGAGGCGTGCAGCCCCGGGCCGCGAATTGAACTGTTCGCCCGTGGCGCCAGGCCGGGCTGGACTGTATGGGGCAACCAGGCTGTGGACAGCTACGCGCCAAGCTGGCCGACGTATCGGCACAACAGCATCTCTGACAGAGAAGGAGAGCCCTCGTTGCCGTTCTTGGCTGATTGAGAAGTCAGCTTTCCTCCTCGTCAGCCTCATCCCGGCGCTTGCCTCGCTTGGCGGCCTTCTCGGCGGCCATACGCTCTGTCAAGTCTGCTAAGGCTCTCGGTCCATCATCGACGAAAAGGGCTGGCCGGATCGCGAATGTCAGGACGGGGCAGCCCCCGCCACCGCCGCCTTCAATCTTGGGCCACAGCTTCTCGTGGTGGGTCGTCGCTTTGCCGTATGAGGCGCCTTTCCCAAGCTGCCTGAAAATCTCCTGCAACTCCCAGGACCGCGTAATGATAATGCCGACCTGGATGGCCCGCAGGTCAAACAGCAGCCGGAAATTGTTCAGGTCCCGGTCAAAGAAAGGGTCCTTGTTGTTCCATTCCATTTCGAGCGCAACGCCGCCCTTCAAGCAGTCCACGGCATGGGTTGGGCTGTCCGACTTGGTTTCATCGACGGTGATGGAGGTCGCAAAACCCTTTTCCTGCCATCCCCGCTGATACAGCGCGTCATCGACACGGCGGCTGATGAGGGAGCGGTTGCCGCCTCCGACCAGGACTTCCGACTTCAGCAAGCGGAACTCGCGCAACACGTCTTGCACGTCCTGCCACTCCGCAGGACATGCCGTGTGCAGCACCCCCGCAGCGTTGCGCCATTCCTTCACGTGGTAAGCGGCTTGGATGTCGGGCGGCACGAGATGGAGGGTAGACATACCATCATCATGCTCCGCACCCGCCCGCTCCGGAAGCCACGCTCCCGTTTGACTTCACCCCCGCCTCTCACCATACCATGACGCAACCGCGAGAGGCCCAACGCCATGGCCATGGCCGCCAACGAGATCGAGGCGATGATCCGCGCCGCGCTGCCGGATGCGCGCGTGACGGTCGAGGATTTGGCCGGGGACGGCGACCACTACGCCGCCACGGTGACCAGCGAAGCCTTCCGCGGCTTGTCCCGGGTCAGGCAGCATCAGCTTGTCTATGCCGCCCTGCGCGGGCGGATGGGCGGCGAGCTGCATGCCCTGGCCTTGCAGACCTCCATTCCTGAACCGGAGACCACACGATGAGCGACACCCTGGCAGCCGAGCGCATCAAGCGGGACATCACCGACAACCGGGTGATGCTGTTCATGAAGGGCAACGCGCTGTTCCCGCAGTGCGGGTTCTCCGCCCGGGTGGTGCAGATCCTCAGCCACATGGGCGTGCCGTTCCAGACGGCCAACGTGCTGGAGGACGCCGGCCTGCGCGAAGGCATCAAGGCGTTCTCGCAGTGGCCCACCATCCCGCAACTCTATGTGGATGGCGAGTTCGTCGGCGGCTGCGACATCGTGACGGAGATGTTCCAGTCGGGCGAGCTGGAAACGCTGTTGAAGGAGAAGGGCGTGCCGCACAAGGCCGCCGCCTGAGCCGGAGCCGTTTGCGTGGCCCCCAACTTCACTTACGACTTCGACCTGTTCGTGATCGGCGGCGGCTCTGGCGGGGTGCGCTGCGCCCGCATCGCCGCAGGCCACGGCGCCCGGGTGGGCATCGCCGAGGACACCCACTGGGGCGGCACCTGCGTCAACGTGGGCTGCGTGCCGAAGAAGCTGATGGTGATGGCCGCCGACTACGGCATGGCGGTGGACGACAGCCGCGGCTTCGGCTGGGACACGCGGCGCGGCCGGCATGACTGGACCCCCTTCATCGCGGCCAAGGACGCCGAGATCGCCCGGCTGAACGGCATCTACGTCAAGATGCTGACCGCCTCCGGCTGCACCCAGTTCGAGGCCCGCGCCACCTTCATCGACCCGCACACGCTGGACGTGGGCGGCAAGCGGGTGACGGCGGAGCGGATCGTCATCGCCGTGGGCGGCCACCCGATGCGGGCGGACGTGCCCGGCGGCGAGCTGGGCATCGTGTCCGACCAGGCGTTCCACCTGCCCGAGCTGCCCCGTCGGGTGGTGCTGGTCGGCGCCGGGTATATCTCGGTCGAGTTCGCCGGCATCTTCGCCGGGCTTGGCTCGGAGGTCGACCTGATCTGCCGCCAGCCCCTGCCGTTGCGCGGCTTCGACCATGACATGCGCGAGGCATTGGCCGAGGCGCTGACGGCGCAGGGCGTGCGGCTGCACTGCAACAGCTCGCCTTCCCGGGTGGAGCGGGACGGCGACGGCTACCGGGTCCACCTCAAGGACGGTTCCGTGCTGCAAACGGACCTGGTGTTCTGGGCGGTCGGGCGGACGCCGAACGTGCGCAGGCTGCGGCTGGACGCGGCGGGCGTGACGGTTGCGAAAGACGGCGCCGTGGTGGTCGATGCGGAGCAGCAGACCAGCCAGCCGCACATCTACGCCATCGGCGACGTGACCAACCGCATGAACCTGACGCCGGTCGCGATCGCCGAGGGGCACATGCTGGCCGACCGGCTGTTCAGCCCGCAGCGCCGGCGTTGGGACTTCTCCAACGTTCCCACCGCCGTGTTCAGCCATCCGCCGATGGCCACCGTGGGGCTGACGGAGGAGGAGGCGGCCAAGCGGTTCCCGGTGGACGTGTACATGGCCAAGTTCAAGCCGCTGCGCCACACGCTGACCGGGCGCGGCGCGCAGACGGTGATGAAGCTGCTGGTCGAGCAGCAGGGCCAGCGCGTGGTGGGCGCGCACATGCTCGGCGACGACTCGGCCGAGATGATGCAAGGCATCGCGGTGGCGATGACGGCGGGCGCCACCAAGGCCGACTTCGACCAGACGATCGGCATCCATCCCACGGGGGCGGAGGAGTGGGTGACGATGCGGACCCGCGCCCGGGTGGCCGGCGCTGAAGCGAAAGCGGCGGAGTAGCCGCGCTTCCAACCTACATCCGCTCGATCAGCGCCGCGATGCCCTGGCCCACGCCGATGCACATCGTCGCCACCGCCAGCCTTTGTCCGCGTTGCTCCAGCGCGTTCACCGCCGTCAGCGCCAAGCGGGCGCCGGACATGCCCAGCGGATGGCCGAGCGCTATGGCGCCGCCGTGCGGGTTGACCATCTCCGCGTCGTCCGGCAGGCCCAACTGGCGCATCACCGCCAAGCCTTGCGCCGCGAACGCCTCGTTCAGCTCGATCAGGTCGATGTCCGCCAAGGTCAGCCCGGTGCGCTCCAGCAGCTTGCGGGTGGCTGGCTCCGGGCCCATGCCCATGATGCGCGGCGGCACCCCGGCGGTCGCCATGGCCACCACGCGCGCCCGCGGCGTGAGGCCATGGCGCCGGGCAGCCGCCTCGCTGGCGAGGATGAGCGCCGCGGCGCCGTCGTTCACGCCGGATGCGTTTCCGGCAGTGACGCTGCCGCCCTCGCGGAACGGCGCCTTCAGCTTGGCCAGCGCGTCCAGGCTGGTTTCGCGCGGGTGCTCGTCGCGGTCCACCACCGCCTCGGCCTTGCGGGTGCGGACCGTGACGGGCGTGATCTCCCGCGCGAAGAACCCGGCGGCTTGCGCGGCGGCGGCCCGCTGCTGGCTGCGCAGGGCGAAGGAGTCTTGGTCGGCGCGGCTGACCTGGAAGTCGTGCGCCACGTTCTCCGCCGTTTCCGGCATGGACTCGACGCCGTATTGCGCCTTCAGCAGCGGGTTGACGAAGCGCCAGCCGATGGTGGTGTCATGGATTTCGGCCGAGCGGCTGAACGCCTTAGCCGCCTTGCCCTGCACGAACGGCGCCCGGGTCATGCTCTCGACCCCGCCGGCGATGACCAGTTCGGCGTCGCCTGCGCGGATGGCCCGCGCCGCGGTGCCCACGGCGTCCAGCCCCGAGCCGCACAGCCGGTTGATGGTGGCGCCCGGCACGCTGGGGGGCAGCCCCGCCAGCAGCAGCGCCATGCGGCCGACGTTGCGGTTGTCCTCGCCCGCCTGGTTGGCGCATCCATAGTACAGGTCGTCCACGGCGTCCCAGTCCACCCCGGGGTTGCGGTCCATCAGGGCTTTCAGCGGCACGGCGCCGAGGTCGTCGGCCCGGATGTCCTTCAAGGTCCCGGCGTACCGCCCGATCGGGGTGCGCGCGGCGTCGCAGATGAAGGCTTCCGGCATGGCGGCTGTTCTCCCTCATCGGGGCGCCACGCCACGCCACGGCGGGCGGTGCGGGCCGATGGCCTAGTCGTTGCTGATAGGTCCTGAGTCCGGCTGGGCAGGCGGCGAAGCGGTGGGCGCCGGCGTGCCGGCTGCCGTTCCAGGGGCGGAGGTCGGCGCCTGGCCGCCATTGTCCGACTGCGGCGCGGAGCGCACGCCCGCCAGGGCGGAGCTGTTCGCCACGTCCGAACTGCCTTGCGCGCCGGCGTTGGGCGCGACCGGCACGTTGGGGGTCGTCACGGGGGCGGGCGCACTCGCTGCCGCGCCGCTGACGGCTGGGGCAGACGAGGACTGGCCGGTGGCGGGTGCGGCTGCGCCGGGTTGCGACGGCTTGGCGCCGGTTGCCGGGGCGGCAAGCCCGGCCGTGGCCTCGCCGCCTGCCGGGGCGATCCCGCCGGGCGCCGCAGACCCCGCCGTGCCCGGCGCGGCACTGGCG
>CAXTNC010000204.1:0-5358 GCA_964245495.1 uncultured Acetobacteraceae bacterium | reverse complement strand
TGCATCGTGGCCATGGCGCGCACGTAGCAGCCCGCCCCCGAGTCGCGCCACCTTGGCGGAGCCGGCGGCTACAGGCATCATCGGGGGCGTGAGCTGGCGTCGCGACAGGCTGCCCGAACTGGTCGGCGCCATCGCCGCAGGGTTTGTTGCACTTTTGACTCTCCCAGTCACACGCCTTCAAAGCCTAATGTTGGCTTATGCCCCTCGACTCGGATATCACCTTCTCTGATTTGTTCGGTCCATGTCCATTGTCGGCAGCAGTGGCGGCAATGGCCCACGCCGGAACGCAGGCGCGGGGGGCAGTGTTCACCCGGCGCGAGGTGGTCGAGTTCATCCTGGACCTTGCTGGCTACACGGTTGACAAGCCGCTGCACCGGTTGCGGCTGCTTGAGCCGTCGGTGGGGCAAGGAGATTTCCTGACACCCGTGGTGGATCGGCTGCTCGCGGCTTATTGCCGCGATGCCGAGCCTGGCGGCGATCTTGTTGAGGATTTGCGGCGCTGCATTTGCGCCGTCGAACTCCACCACGCCAGCTGCGATGCCGCACGGGCGGCGCTCACAGGCAAACTGGTGCTGAGCGGCCTCTCGACCGACCAGGCCAGCGCACTTGCCGGCCACTGGCTGCGGCAAGGGGACTTTCTCCTGCTGCCGCTTGAGGCTGACTTTTCGCATGTCATCGGCAACCCGCCCTACGTGAGGCAGGAGCTGATACCCGATGTGCTGCTGACCGAGTACCGGCGGCGCTTCCGCACGATGCATGACCGTGCAGACCTTTACGTCCCGTTCATTGAACGCGGGCTCACGTTGCTGGCGCCGGGCGGCGTGCTCGGCTTCATCTGCGCGGACCGATGGATGAAAACCGCTATGGCGGGCCGCTGCGGCGCCTCGTGGCTGATGGCTTCCGTTTGCGCTGCTTCGTGGACATGGTGAACACGCCCGCCTTCCTGTCGGATGTGGTCGCCTACCCGGGCATCGTCATTATTGGCCGGGAAAAGCCTGGCCCGGCGCGTGTTGCGGCGCGGCCGGCCATTGAAGCGGGCGCGCTGCAAGCCCTTGCAAGCACCCTGACAGCGGCCAAGCTGCTGGCGGGCAGCGAAGCGATCGAGTTTTCAGCCCCAGCGCGGGGCAGTGCGCCTTGGCTGCTCGAGGCCCCGACGCACCTCGCCTTGGTGAGGCGGCTTGAGGCGGCTTTCCCAACCTTGGAGGAAGCCGGCTGCAAGGTGGGAATCGGCGTCGCGACAGGCGCTGACCAAGCCTTCATCGGCCCGTACGACAGCCTTGACGTGGAGGCGGACCGCAAGCTGCCGCTTGTCACCACCCGCGACATCGCAAGCGGCACCGTCAAATGGCGCGGCCTAGGAATCATCAACCCGTTCGGCCCTGACGGCAAGCTCGTGACGCTCCCGGGCTACCCGAAGCTCGCATCTTATCTCGATGCCCGCGGCGCCGCAATCAAGACTCGGCATGTTGCCCGGAAGAACCCGGCGGCCTGGTACAGAACTATTGACCGGATTTACCCTGAGCTTGCGTGCATGCCGAAGCTGCTGATTCCTGATATCAAGGGCGAGGCAAACGTTGTCTATGAGGAGGGTGGATTTTATCCACACCATAACCTGTACTTCGTAACGGCTGCGGCTTGGGATTTGCGCGCGTTGCAAGCCGTGCTGCTTTCTGAGGTGACAAGCACTTTCATCACGCTTTACTCGACAAAGATGCGAGGCGGGTATCTTCGTTTCCAGGCCCAGTATCTGCGACGCCTGCGGCTGCCGCTTTGGCATGATGTGCCGCACCCGGTGCAAGCGGCGCTTGCCCGAGCCGGGACGGCTCGCGACATCGCCGCCTGCAACACAGCGACAGCATTCCTCTACGGCCTGACTGATGGGGAACGGGCCACGCTGGCCATTGAAGCCGAGGCCGTCCGTGCCGCTTGATTTGGCCAACTATGAGATGAAAGCGCGCGAGGCGGTCAAAGCGTTCTGGGGCAACCGGGCGGCAGCGGCGGCGAAGCAGAAGGAGTTGGGCCGCGAAGACCAAGGCGAGCGCGCCGGCGTCACAGGCGGCAAGAACATGGATGGCTTTCTCGCGCTCGTTCAGGATTTGGTGCGCGGCAACGGCCTCACCGAGGCGAGCATGATGGTTGGCCGGTCCGTGCTGACGTTGCCAGGATTTTTCCGACCAGCGAAGCTTTGGGATCTGCTCATTGTGAACGATGGCCGCCTGGTCGCGGCCCTGGAGCTGAAATCGCATGTGGGGCCTTCCTCCGGCAACAACTTCAACAACCGGACCGAGGAAGCCCTTGGAACGGCTGTGGACCTCTGGACCGCCTACCGGGAAGGAGCTTTCGGCCAGGACACGCCACGTCCGTTCCTAGGCTGGCTCATGCTGGTGGAGGATGCGCCCGGCTCGCGCTTGCCAGTGCGCGACGCCTCGCCGCATTTTCCGCTGTTCCCCGAGTTCCGGGGCGCGGGCTACCTAGGGCGGTATGACATCCTCTGCCGGAAGCTGGTCCAAGAGCAGCTCTACACGAGCGCCACGCTGCTCGCTTCGCCCCGCACTGCCGTGAGCACGGGCGCCTACAGCGAGTTGGCCGAGCTGACGGGTCTGCGCGCCTTCGTCACCACCTTTGCTGGCCGTATTGCGGCTGAGGCGGCGCGCGGCTGATCCATTGATGGGCGCAACCTTCTCCCTCTCCTTTCACGGGAGAGGGAAGCAACGCGACAGGACCGTGCCGGTGCGCCCCTCACCCAACTCTCTCCCGTAGGGAGAAGGCTTTTGGGGGCGGGTGCTAGGCGTTCGATCCGGCGAACACCTGCCGGTACAGCGCCACGATCTCCGCCCGGTCGGGCACGCGCGGGTTGTTGGCCGGGCTGCCGGAGGCGAGCGCCTGGTCCGCCATGGTGCCCATCGCCGCTTCCCAGGCGTCCCACCCGATGCCGTAGGCCTGCGGGGTGGGCACGCGCAGGTCGCGGTTCAGCGCGTCCAGCGCGCGGCACAGCGCCGAACCGTCGGCACCGAGGCCGGTCGCGCGGGCGGCGTCGGCGTAGCGGGCGGGGGCGGCGTCCAGGCCGAAGCGGGTGACGGCGGGCAGCAGCATGGCGTTGGACAGGCCGTGCGGCACGTGGAAGCGGGCGCCGAGCGGGCGGCTCATGCCGTGCACCAGCGCCACGGAGCTGTTGCAGAACGCCATGCCCGCCTGGGTCGCGCCCAGCATCATGCCTTCCCGCGCCTCCGCGTCCTGCGGCTCGGCGTAGGCGGTGCGCAGGTGGCGGCCGATCAGGCCCATGGCGGCCAGCGCCAGCGCGTCCGACACCGGGTTCGCCCGGCGCGAAACGTAGGCCTCCAGCGCGTGGGTCAGGCTGTCCACGCCGGTGTCCGCGGTGGTGCGCGGGGGCACGCTGAAGGTCAGCTCGTAGTCGACGATGGCGGCCAGCGGCAGGGCGGCCATGCCGGCGACCAGCATCTTCTCGGAGCACTCAGTGTCCGTGATGACGGTGAAGCGGGTGCACTCGCTGCCGGTGCCGGCGGTGGTGGGGATGGCGATGACGGGCAGCGCCGCCGCGTCGTTCTGCACGGGGACCTTGAGGTCGCGCAGCTTGGCGCCGGGCCGGGCGGCCAGGATGGCCATGGCCTTGGCGGTGTCGATCGGCGAGCCGCCGCCGAACGCCAGCAGGCAGTCGTGCCCGCCCGCCGCCAGCACGCGCACGCCGGCCTCCACCACCGTGTCCTCCGGCTCGGGGACCGTGCCGCTCCACACGGCGAAGGCGATGCCGGCGGCTTCGAGCGGCTCCGTGCAGCGGCGGAGCAGGCCGGTTGCGACCATCACCGGGTCGGTGACGACCAGGGGGCGGGACAGGCCGAGGCTGGCGAGCACGGCGGCGACGGTGGCGACGGCGCCGCCGCCCACGTGGATGGCGCGGGGCGCCACGATGCTGAAACTGTTCAAGGACGCTTTCCCCCCGTTCCCATGCAGGGCTGCCTTAGCAGACTCCCAGGCTGACGGGCGAGGCGGACGGGGCATCGTCAATATCGCGTGAGAACAGGCGCTGCGCCACATCAACCGGACGCCGGCTGTGCTTGATAGCCCGAACCTCGCCAACGAAAGCCCGGCGGGGCGCGTTTCCAA
Source organism: uncultured Acetobacteraceae bacterium (assembly GCA_964245495.1). GTDB lineage: Bacteria > Pseudomonadota > Alphaproteobacteria > Acetobacterales > Acetobacteraceae > LMUY01. The sequence goes on along the minus strand of CAXTNC010000204.1, from coordinate 1,236 downwards.
AAAGGATCGTCCCATGAGCGGCATCTCGCCCTACCCCGTCATCTACTCCTTCGGGGACAGCCTGTCGGACGCCGGGGACGCCTACCTGCTGACCACCAGCAGCGCGGCCTCCGTGCTCGGCCTGTCGCCGGAGCCGGTCAGCCCGCCGTACCACCAGGAAGCCTACGGCTCGACCGCCGCCGACGTGTTCAGCAACGGGCCGGTGTGGGTGCAGAACGTCGCCGCGTCGCTGGGCATCGCCGTGCCCGCCCCGGGCGAGCTGAGCGGCACGGCTTCGACGCTGGACAACCTGCTGACCAGCCAGGGCGTCAGCAGCAGCCAGGCGGCGCAGATCGTGGGCGGGCTGGAGGCGGCCACGGGCACGTTCAGCGGCGCCATCCAGGTGGCGGGCACGCCGGGCGGCACGGACTACGCCATCGGCGGCTCCGTGACCGGCATCACGGGGGAGAACACCGGCGCCGGCGTGGCGCTGACGGACCTGCAAGCCCAGGTCAGCTACTTCCAGACCGCGGTCGCAACGCCGGTGGCCAACGCGCTTTACACGGTTTGGAGCGGCTCCAACGACCTGCTGAACCTGGTGACTGCGCCGAACTTCGCCACGCTGCTGGCGTCGGGCGCGGCGGCGGCCGATGTGGCGCAATCGGTCAGCAACGAGGTCGCCTCCGTCAACAGCCTGATCGCGGGCGGCGCGAAGTCGCTGCTGGTGCTCAACGTGCCGGACCTGGGCAAGACGCCGGAGGCCACGGCGCTCGGGGCCGCTGGGGATGCGCAAGCCTCGTCGCTGGCCAGCAGCTTCGACCAGCAGCTCACCGCCGCCCTGGGCGCCGACAACACGGGCGCCGCGCACGTGGCGGTGGAGGACACCTACGGCCTGATCGACGGGGCGGTGGCGAACCCGGCGGCCTACGGCCTGACGGACGTGACCGATCCCGTCTACACCGGCAGCTTCACCCAGGACAACGGCACCCTGGTCAGCAGCGACCCGGCGGTGCAGGACCAGTACCTGTTCTTTGACCACCTGCACCCGACCGAGACCGGCCAAGGCGCCATCGCCGCGGGGGCGGAGGCGGCGCTCGGGGTCGCCTGCTATTGCGCCGGCACGCTGATCCTGACCGAGCGGGGGGACGTGGCGGTGGAGGCGCTGGCGGTCGGCGACCGGGTGGTGACGGCGGGCGGCGCGATGCGGCCGGTGCGCTGGCTGGGCATCGGGGGAGGCGCGAACGTGGAATACACCAA
>CAXTNC010000203.1:2029-5369 GCA_964245495.1 uncultured Acetobacteraceae bacterium | reverse complement strand
TGCCGGGCCAGCTCGTCCGCGGCGCTGGGCGGCAGCTTGCCGCCATCGGCCAGCGCAACCAGTGCGGACACCCGCTCGAACAGCTCCTCGTCCCCGATCAAATGCGGATAGTCGCTGCGCAGCGACGCTTGCAGGATTTTGGCCATCCGCTCGGCGGCGGCGGCGTCCACCGGCAGCCCGGCCCGGCCCGCTGCGACCATCACCCGGTAGGCGCTCGCGGTCAGCCAGACGGAGCCTGGCAGCTGCGGGAAGAATGCGACCAATCCGTCATCATCCGTGGCCGGCCCCACCGCCGCCAGCGCGGCCGTCACGTCCGAGGCGGCGCGCGCCCGCAGCCCCGCCGCGTCCATCAGCGGCGTGAACGGCAGCAGCGCCAGCTCCGCCCGCGCCAGGGACAGGCGCTGCTCCACGCCGCCCACCGCAGGCCGGGCCAGCGCGTTGGCGCCCGCCACCAGGGCGGTGACGGCCGGGTCGGTCGCGAGCGTCACCGTGCGGGCGTAGCTGGCAGGCCGCGCCGCCTCCGCGAGGGCGGGGATGTCGAGCGAGCCAGCGCCGTTGGTCGCCAGCAGGTCCCGCCGGTGCGCCGCGGGGCGGTCGGGGCGGATCGGCAGATCGGCCTGCACCGCGTCGCTCGCACGGTCGGCCGCGCGTTGCAGCAGGAAGCGCACCCGCGCCGTGGCGGTCCCCACCGCCGGCTCCGGCACGGACACCGTGTAGTCCACGCGGGCAGGGCGCTGGCCGTCCCACGCCACGGCCTGGCCCGGCGGCCCCTCGATCCGCAGGTTGTCCACCGACAGCGCGGCCTGGCCCGCGCCGCCCGGGCCTTCCACGATGCGTCCGATCAACCCGGCGGTGAACACGTCGCCGGGCCGCACGAAGCGCGGCAGCGCCGGCTGCGCCACCACCGGCTGCCGCACCCGGATTTGCCCGGCGCCGAAGCCGAACCGGTCGGGACCGGCCACCGCCTCCGCGCGGATCATGAACACCGTGAGCGTGTCCGGCAGCTTGACGTGCACCCGCGCCGTCCCGTCCGCGCCCACCGCCACGCGCGGCACGTAGAGCGGCACGGGGGTGAAGTTCTTGCGCACGGAGATGTTCTCCATGCCGAAGTCGCCGGCCTCGTCGCCGCCCGGGTTCTCCGCCAGCGGGATCACGCCGAACGCCATGGTGCGGGTGTCGCGCGCAACCATGCGGGTCGGCCGGTCCACCAGGAAGGCGGGCAGCGGGTCGAGCGGCTGCTCCTTCGCCAGCGCCAGCACCGCCTGGTCCACCAGCCAGACCGTCGCCTCGCCCGCCAGCGGATGGCCGGCCGGGTCGGCCAGGTGCAGCACCAGGTCGAACTCGCCGCCGGGCCGGGCCTCCGCGGGCGCCTCGAACGTCACGACGGCGCGGTTGTCCGTGGGCTTGACCGTGACCCACGCGGTCGCCGCCAGGGTGGTGGGCTTGCCCTGGTCGAACGGCGCGCTGGCGGCCACGTCCCCGGGCAGGCGCCCGCGCATCAGCAGGAAGTGCACCGCCAGGCGCGGCGCCTCCGCCTTGCGCACCGGCACGGCGTAGCGGCCCTGGCCGTTGCGCACGTCCACCCAGTCGTAGCGGTTGCGCCCGTCCGGCTCCTCCACCACCGCCAGGGCGCGGGCGGCCTGGAACGGGCTTTCGAGCGTCAGCACCGCCGTGTCGCCGGGGTCGTAGCGGTCCTTGTCGGTGGTCACCGCCACCTTGTCGGAGGGCGGGCGCTGCCACGTCACGGGCGTGTCGCCGGCCATGAGCAGGTCGACCCGCACCGTCTGCGTGCGGCCGGCCTTGTCGGCGGCCGTGACCTCCAGCAGGTACATCCCCGCCTCCGCCACGCCGAAATGCAGCGCCTGCGCCGCCGTCCCGCTCGTCACCTGCCGTTCCGCCACCGTCTCGTCGATCACCTGGGTCTGGTACTTGGCGGACCCCTGGGCGAAGTCGCTGGCTTGCAGCACGCTGTTCCATTGCCGGTGGACCAGCTTGACCGTCATCGCCAGGCCGGACACCTCGTGCCCGTCGCCGTCCAGCGCCACCACCTCCGGGTCCAGGCTGCCGAGGTGGTCCACGTAGCGCGGCGCCTTCACCCCCAGCACGAACGGGGGCAGGGCGGTCACGCGCTGCACGCCGCGGACCTGCATGTCGTCGTCCCCGGTCACGGTGGCTTCCACCAGGTACTGCCGCGGCTGCGCGGTCGGCTCGTCCGTCGGGTCCAGCGTCAGCTGCGCGGACCCGCCGGCGTCCAGCTTCGCCTCCCGGCTCAGCACGGGGGTCGAGCGGAACGACGCCTCGCCGGAGAACCGGCTGTCAGAGGAGAACAGGAAGCCCTCGCGGCCCGGCGGCGACCACACGTACGGCGTCTGCGTCACCCGCCAGGCAACCGGACGGTCGGACAGGGTGCCGCCGGCGAAGAACCGCGCCAGCAGGTCGATGGAGAACGGCGCATCCAGCGGCACGCGGGCGGGGCCGCTCAGCACGGCCTCGAAGGTCGGCAGGCGGTAGGCCTCCTTCTGCACCATGATGCCGCCGCACGCCTCGCCGTTCTTCGGCTGGTAGGCGATGGCATACTCGCCGGTCGCGTCCGTCTTGGCGTCGAACCTGACGTGGAAGCCGCCCACCGGGTCCAGCGGCGCAGGGATGCGCCACTCCTGGTCGCCCGGCCCCGTCACCACCACGTCGCCCGGCCCGGCCGCGTACGCCAACGCGCCGCGGTCGTAGCGCCGGATCATCCCGGCGATCAGCACCGGCTCCTCCGGGCGGTAGATCGGCCGCTCGGTGAACACGTGGCACAGCGTTTGCGGCTGCGGGCGGCGGCCGGCCAGGCTGGCGGTGACCCAGCCGAGCCACGGCTCGTCCGCGCGGCCCCAGCTCTCCGCTGCATACCGCTGCGGGCCGCGGCCGGGCTCGACCACCAGCGTGTCGGCCGCCTTGGTCACGGCGATGCGGCGCAGCTCGGCCTCTTGATGGTCGCGCCCCTTGGCCAGCGGCGCGGGCATGGTCCAGCTGCCATCCGCGCCCGTCGTGCCCTGCGCCAGGGTGGCGAACGCGCCGTCCCGCACGCCGTCCAGGCTGATCGCGGCGCCGGCGACGGGCTGCGCGGTCGCCAGGGACGTGACTGCGAAGCGCACCCGGTCCGCCTCCTCCACCGCGGTCAGGGACAGGTCGGTCACTTGCAGCCGCGCCCAGTGCCGCTCCGTGCCGTCCACCGCGCGCAGCCCCACCAGGTAGGTCCCGGGCTGCTGCGGCCCGGCGATGCGCGCCAGCGTCGGGCGCAGGTCAAGGCCGAACTTCGCCTCTGCGCCGCCGCGGCGGATCGGCAGCGGCAGCAGCT
>CAXTNC010000203.1:0-2019 GCA_964245495.1 uncultured Acetobacteraceae bacterium | reverse complement strand
GCCGAGCGCCGCGATCCGGTCCGCCATCGCGCCGACGCTGATCGGGTCGGCCTCCTGGTAGGCGGCCGGCTCGTTGCCGGGCAGCGGCGGCGCGCGGTCGTCGCGGGTGGCCAGGCCGGCCTTCGGGAACGGCCAGAAGTCCCGCGACAGCGGATCGACGCTGTACACCCGCACGTCGGCCCGGTCGTAGCCGCTGCCCCGCAGCGGGACCATCTGCGGCCCCAGCCGCTCGGCGATGCCCTGCGGCACGTCCCACGCCAAGGCCGGCTTGGCGGCAGAGAACACGATGCTGGCGTGCGCCGCTTCCGCAAGGCCCCGCCCCCGCGCGTCGGTGATCGCCCCCGCCTCGATCGACACGTCGTACACCTGGCCGGCGGTGAACCGGCCGTCGATGCGCAGCTCGTCCTCGCCCGTGCTGACGGCCAGGTCGGCCAAGGGCGGGGTGAAACGCAGCGCGTCGCGCGCCCGCACGATGTCCAGCGCCTCCGGCGTGCCGGAGAACCGCAGCACGGCCCGGCGCTTGCCGCCTTCGCTGCCATCCGGCTTGCAACTGGTGATGCCGTCCGCTGCCGTGTGGGTGAATCCGTCGCCGCAGTAGGTGTCGGTCAGGCGGAACGGCATGGCGCCGCGCAGGGTCAGCTCGTACACCGGATCGTCCAGCCCGGCCTCGTCCGACAGGCGCAGCCGCAGCGTGGCGGCGGCCCCGTCCGGCACCGGCTGGTGCAGCGTCACGATCACGGTCTGCTTGTCGGCCCGGCTTGTCCGCTCGGCGGCGCGCAGGTCGAAATCAGCGGCGGTCAGGATTTGTCCCGGCTCCGCGGCGCGGGGCGCTTGCGGGCGCATCTCGACCGCCAGCAGGCGGGCCAGCGCGGCCAGGTCCACCGGCTGGTCGAAGGTCAGCGCCACCGTGTCCAGGTCAGCCGCGCCGTCGGGGGCGTTGTCGGGGCCGGTGGCGCTGGGCGGCGGCAACAGGGGAACAAGGACGGTGGTGGTTCCGGCCACCGTCACCCGCTCGCGCCGCAGCGGCTCCCACGGCTCGGCCGGGCGGAATTGCAGGGCCTGCGGGCCGAGCCAGGTCCATGCGCCGGGCTTGGCGGGGTCCAGGGTCACCAAGCGGTCCGGCGCATCCTCCGGGCCGCCGCCGGTTGGCCCGGTGGGCGCGTCGAACAGCACGGTGAGCGGGTCCCAGCTGCGCAGGAAGCGGTCGGGAACGACGTGCGCGCCGTCTGCCCGCGTGAACCGGTCCAATGCCGGGGCCTGCGCTCGCGCGGCGCCGAACGGCAAGGCCAGCAGGGCGGCCAGCAGGATGCGGCGGATCATCGGGTCTGCGCCTCGGGCTTCATGCCGACCAGCGCCAGGTAATGCTCCACCACGTCCGGCGGCGGACCGGACCCGCGGGGCGCCGTGCCGACCAGCGCTGGGCGCAGCAGGGCAGGAACGCCTGTGGCCGGCACGCTGGCCTCCAGGAGGTACCGCCCAGCCGGCAGGGCGTGCAGCTGCGCCGCGCCGGCGCCCAGGGCATGGCCAGCCGCGTCCAGCAGCCGGACCTGCGCCTGGTCCGGCTCCGCCCGCACGCCGACCCCGACCGTCGCCGCCTTGGCCAGGGTGAAGCCGAACACGGCCGCGCCCCCCGGCGGCACGGTGACGGCGTTGCCGACGCCCTCCGCCAAGGGCAGCACCGGCTCGGCGGTGACGGCCGCGGTTCCGGTCAGCGGCCCGTCCGAGGGCGGGAAGAAGCGCAGCACCGTCGCCCCCGCCGCCGCCGCGGCCGCCACCTCCGCGCCGTTGCCGTGGAGCGACGGCGGCGCGTCGCCCACGGCCAGCAGCACGGGCGCGGTGGTGGCGACGCGAAGCAGCGACGGCTCCTTCAGCGTCACGCTCGCCGCCATGGCCTGTCCCGCGAGCGCCAGGCGGCCCGGCAGCGCGAGCGGGGCCGCCGCCGCCGCCGGCCAGGGCGTGGTCCCCGGCGCGTCGAGCCAGACCGCGACCGGGCCTGCGCCGCGCGCCACCGTGTCGCAC
>CAXTNC010000202.1:0-5395 GCA_964245495.1 uncultured Acetobacteraceae bacterium | reverse complement strand
GCCCCCTCACCGCCGCGCTATGCCTCGCGCCCAGCCCCGCGCAGCCCCAGCGGCTTCCCGGTGCCGCAGAACTGGTCGTTCAACGCCCCGGCATTGCCGCCCGGCCATTCCTCGCACGGCTTCGACATGGGGACCTCCAACTCGGGCGGGATGAAGGACTCGTCGCTGGGCTACGTCAGCGGCGCCAAGCCGAGCGGGGACTGGATGTCCGAGCTGCGGCGCTGGGTGGATGCCCGGACCTACTACCCGGAGCAGGCCATCGCGGACGAGCAGCAGGGGGATGCGACCTTGATGCTGCAGATCGACCGGTCCGGCCGGGTGCTGTCGGCCAAGGTCATTGAAACGTCACGGTCGCCGTTCCTGGACGGCGCATGGCTGGACATCTTCCGCGGCGCCACCGTGCCGCCGTTCACGCCCGACATGACGGAGCAAACGACCACCATGCGGGCGACGCTGCGCTACATGCTGCGCATCATCCGCTAGGCGCCGCCCCAGTTCATGGTCAGCCCGCCATCCATCACCCAGGTCTGGCCGGTGACGTAGTCCGCGTCGTCCGAAGCGAGGAACAGCGTCACCCCCGCGATCTCTTCCGGCCGGCCTTCGCGACGCCAAGGGATGGCTTGCATGCTCTTGTCATAGGCCGCCGCGTCATCCATCCGGCCCTGGGTCATGGGCGTGGCGATCAGGCCGGGGGCGACGGCGTTGACGTTGATCCTGTCGGGCGCGACTTCCACCGACAAGCTGCGGACCAGGGAGTTCACGCCTGCCTTGGCCATGCCGTAGGGCGCGCTGCCGGGCGTCGGCAAGTGGCCGGCCACAGAGCCGATGAACACGATCCGCCCCTTGCCGCCTGCTTCGCGCCGCAGCCTGACGAACTCCCGCGCGCAGAACAGCGGCCCTTTCAGGTCCGTCCGCAGCACGAGATCGAGCTTGCCGTCATCCATCTCGGCCACGGGCATGTTGTCCATCGCGACCCCGGCGTTGGCGATGAGGATGTCAGGCAGGCCGAGCGTGCCGGCGACAGCCTTGAACAACCGCCGCACGGCAGCCGAGTCGCCCACATCGGTCTGCGCCACGTAGGCACGCTGGCCAGCGGCCTCGATCATCTGCCTGGTCCTGGCCGCGCCCTCGGCGTCTGTGTGGTAGGTGATGGCGACGGTCGCACCCTCTCGGGCGAAGCGCTCGGCGCTGGCTTGGCCGATGCCGGAATCAGCGCCGGTGACGACGGCGATCTTGCCCTGGAGCTTCACGGCTGTCTCCTGTCCTTGCTGGACGGGAGAACGTGCGAAGAAGGAGGGTGTTCCTTCCAGCTCCGGGGAACGGACGAGGCTAGGCCGCCGCCTTCTTGGCCTGGGCGCGCAGGATACGGCGCTTCAGTGACTGCGCTTCTTCCGGCAAGCTGCGGTTCGGCGTGCCGAGCAGGAACGAGTCCAGACCGCCATTGTGCTCGATGGTGCGCAGCGCATGGGTCGTCAGCCGCACGCGGACGGACGCGCCCAGCACATCCGACAGCAAGGATTGCTCCTGCAGGTTGGGCAGGAAGCGGCGGCGGCTCTTGTTGTTGGCGTGGCTGACGTTGTTGCCGGTCAGCACGCCCTTGCCGGTCATCTCGCAACGGCGCGACATCGTGGTGCAATCCTCGGATTTGGCAGAGGGCGGGTTATGCCGGTGCAGCCCTGCCCCGTCAACCGGACGAGCAAAGGCAACTGCATGGACTGGCTCACCGCCTTCGGACTGTTCGCCGTCACCGCCATGCTGGCCTGCTACGCCTGCGAACGCCGCTCGCCTTGGTTCATCCTCGGCTTCGCCGGGTCTTGCCTGCTCGGCTCGGCCTACGGGTTCCTGCAAGGGGCTTGGCCGTTCGGCCTCGTGGAAGGCATTTGGTCCGTCGTGGCAGCCCGGCGCTGGTGGACCGAGCGGCGCTAGTTCCTGGCCAGCTCCCCGTTCGCGCCGCGCAGCTCGCCGGCGCGCACGCTGCCGATGGCATTGTTGAGGATTTGAATCACCGCCTCGTCCGACAGGGTGCGGCACAACATGCCCAGCGCGCCGCCGAGCAACGCCGAGGCGATGGCGATGGAGCTGACGTTCTGCCCCGTCATGTACTCGACTGCCTTGTCCACCACGGCGCCGGCATGGCTGAGGTCGGCAGGCGCGCCATCATCGGCTGCGAGGGTCATTGCGGCTCTCCTTTCGGTTTACATGGCGCAGCGAGGGTCCGATTTAACCCCGGTCAGGCCGCATCCGCGACCGCCTCGGCCAACCCCAGCTCCGCCTCGGCCTCCTGCAGCCGCCACATCCCGGCATATGCGCCGCCCGCCGCCAGCAGGCTGGCATGGGCGCCGCGCTCCGCCACCCGGCCGTCGGCCAGCACGATGATCTCGTCCGCATCGACCACCGTGGACAGCCGGTGCGCGATCACCAGCGTGGTGCGGTTGGCCGCTGCGTTGCGCAGGGCCGCGCCGATCTCGACCTCCGTGCGCGTGTCAAGGGCGCTGGTCGCCTCGTCCAGGATCAGGATGCGCGGGTTCTTCAGGATCGTGCGCGCGATTGCGACGCGCTGCTTCTCGCCGCCCGACAGCTTCAGCCCGCGCTCCCCCACCACCGTGTCGTAGCCGTTGGGCAGGGCGAGGACGAAGTCGTGCACCTGGGCGGCCCGGGCGGCGCGCTCCACCTCCGCCTGCGTGGCGCCGATGCGGCCGTAGGCGATGTTGTAGCGGATGGTGTCGTTGAACAGCACCGTGTCCTGCGGCACCACGCCGATGGCGGCGCGCACGCTGTGCTGCGTCAGCCCGCGCACGTCCTGGCCGTCGATCAGCACGCGCCCGCCGGTCACGTCGTAGAAGCGGAACAGCAGCCGGCTGACCGTGCTCTTGCCCGCCCCGGTCGGCCCCACGATGGCCAGCTTGCCCCCGGGCGGCGCCGCGAAGCTGATGCCGTGCAGGATTTCCCGGTCAGGGCCGTAGCCGAACCGCACGTCCTCGAATGCGACCGACCCAGCGCACGATGGGGCGAGCGGCCGTGCGCCGGGCGCGTCCGCCACCTCCTGGTCGACGGCCAGCAGGCGGAACATCTGCTCCATGTCCACCACGCCCTGCTTGATGCTGGCATAAACGAAGCCGAGGAAGTTCAGCGGCTGGTACAGCTGCATCAGGTAGGTGTTGACCAGCACGAACTTGCCCACCGTCATCTGCCCCGCCACCACGCCGCGGGCGGCCATGAGCATGATGAGCGCCAGGCCGCCGGCGATGATCGCCGCCTGGCCGATGTTCAGCAGGTTCAGCGTCACCTGGGTGCGGACCGCGGCCGTCTCGTAGCGGGCCAGCGCGTCGTCGAACCGGCGGGCCTCGTGCGCCTCGTTGCCGAAGTACTTGACCGTCTCGTAGTTCAGCAGGCTGTCCAGCGCCTTGGTGTTGGCCTCGCTGTCCACGTCGTTCATCTGCCGGCGGTACTTGATGCGCCAGGAGGTGAAGCCGACGGTGAAGCCGATGTAGCTGGCCACCGCGCCGAAGGTGACGGCGGCGTAGCGCCAGTCGAACAGGCGCCAGATGATGCCGGTGACCAGCAGCACCTCGAACAGCGTCGGAAGGAGGTTGAACACGGCCAGCCGCAGCACCTGCTGGATGCCGGCCACGCCGCGCTCGATGGCGCGGGACATGCCGCCGGTCTGCCGGTCCAGGTGGAAGCGCAAGGACAGGCCGTGCATGTGGCGGAACGTGTCCAGCCCGACCCGGCGCGTCGTGCGCTGCTGCACGGACGCGAACACGGCGTCCCGCAGCTCGCCGAACCCGGCGGACGCGACGCGCAGCAGGCCGTAGCCCAGGATCAGCGCCATCGGCACGGTCGCCGGGTTGTGGGCGGGGCTGAGCCGGTCCACCGCCTGGCTGTACACCAGCGGCACGTACACCGTCGCCACCTTGGCCAGGACCAGGCAGGCCGCGGCGAGCAGCACGCGCGCATGGGCGCCCCGGTCGCCGCGGGGCCAAAGGTACGGCATGAGGGAGCGGACCGTCGCGAAGGTGGAGCGCGGCGGTGCGGGCAGGTCCAGGCTGCGGCGTGACATGCAGCTCATGTGGCGGCAGCGGCCCGCGATGAAAAGGCGCGCCGCGTGACGGTGCTGCGCCGCTGGCCTAGGCTGCCCCATGCCCCCATCCGAACCCGGCCTCCTGCGGCACGTCGCCGCCTGCAACAATGCCCGCCTGCCTGGCCGCCGGGCGCCGTTCCACGTGGATGGCCAGGCGGTCGGCTGGATGCTGCCGGATGCGGAAAGGGTCGTGGGGCCGGACGTGACGGCGGCTGCGTTGCCCGCGGCCGGGCGCGCCCTGGCCGATGCGGGGCTGTGCCGCTGGCGGGGCGAGGCGTTCGACGTGCGCGCGGCGCCGGGAGGGCCCGTCCTGGGCAGCATCGACCGCGGGGCGCTGCCAGCCCTGGGGCTGCAGGCGGTGGGAGTGCACCTGAACGGCCTGGTGCGGCGCGCGGACGGATGGCACGTCTGGGTCGGCCGCCGGGCGATGGACAAGAAGCTGGACCCGGGCAAGCTGGACAACATGGTGGGCGGCGGCGTGCCGGCTGGGCTGGGACCGGAGGAGACGCTGGTGAAGGAGGCGGCCGAGGAAGCGGGGCTGACGGCGTCGTTGGTCGCCCAGGCTGTTTCCTGCGGCACCATCGCTTACGCCATGGAGCGGCCAGAGGGGCTGCGGCGCGACCGTCTGTTCTGCTACGACCTTTGGCTGCCCGAAGACATCGTGCCCCGCCCGGTGGATGGGGAGGTCAGCGGGTTCGAGCTGTGGCCGAGCTCCCGGGCGCTCGCCGCGGTGCGGGACACGGACGGCTTCAAGTTCAACGTCAACCTGGTGCTGATCGACCTTTTCCTGCGGCTCGGCCTGGTCAACGACCCGGCGCTTGCCGCCGCCCTGCATCCTGACCGGCTGGTCAGCCCTCCGGCTGGGTGATCGGGATGTCCCGCGGCTCGGCCCCGGACGGCTGCTCCGAGCGCAGCTCCCGCTCCAAGTCCGGCTGGCCTTCCTCTTCCTCTTCCGGCTCGTCGCGCCGGGGGCCGTTGTGCTGCGCCGGCTGGGCGGCTTGCGGGGCGTGCCCGTTGGCTTGGCCGTGCGGCTGCTGCTGGGCTTGGTTGATGGCGTTGATGATGCGGAAATAATGCTCGGCGTGCTGGAAGTACCCTTCCGCCATCACCCGGTCGCCGCTGCTGGTCGCATCGCGGCCCAGCTGCAGGTATTTCTCGAACAGCTGCTGCGCCGTGCCGCGGATCCGCAAATCCGGGCCGTTGCTGTCAAAGACGTGGTTGCGGTTGAGCGGCACGTTGCCGCTCTGGTGCCGCGGCGGACCGCCGCCGCCGCCGCCACCACCGCGGTTGTTGCGGCCACGCATGCGTTTCATG
>CAXTNC010000201.1:0-5446 GCA_964245495.1 uncultured Acetobacteraceae bacterium | reverse complement strand
GATCGTGGGTGAGGACCTGCTGGCCCGCGCCGGCGCGCTGCTGGCCCCCGTGCTGCCGCAGAAGCGCGCCGTCGTGGTCAGCGACGCCACCGTGGCCGCCCTGCACGCCCCGGCGCTGATGGACGGGCTGGCGCGGACCGGTTTCGGGGCCACCCTGCTCACCGTGCCGCCGGGCGAAGGGTCCAAGTCCCTGCCCGTGTTCGCGGAGCTGGTGGACCGCCTGCTGGACACGGGGGCGGAGCGGCGCACGGCGGTGCTGGCGCTGGGCGGCGGCGTGGTGGGGGACCTGGCCGGGTTCGCCGCCGCCACCGCGCTGCGCGGCCTGCCCTTCGTGCAGCTCCCGACCACGCTGCTGGCCCAGGTCGATTCCGGCGTGGGCGGCAAGACCGGCATCAACACCGTTCGCGGCAAGAACCTGCTGGGCGCGTTCCACCAGCCCCGCATGGTGATCGCGGACACCGCCACCCTGGCCACCCTGCCGCCGCGCGAGAAGCGGGCGGGCTATGCCGAGGTGGTGAAGGCCGGGCTGATCGGCGATGCCGGCTTCTTCGCCTGGTGCGAGCGCCACGGTGCCGCCGTGGCGGGCGAGGACCGGGACGCGCAGGGCGAGGCGGTGCTGCGCGCCTGCGCCTTCAAGGCCGCCGTGGTGGGCGATGACGAGCGGGAGGAGCGCGCGAACGACGGCCGCGCCCTGCTCAACCTGGGCCACACCTTCGGCCACGCGATCGAGGCGGAGTGCGGCTACGGCGCCGTGCTGCACGGGGAAGCGGTGGCGATCGGGCTGGGCCTGGCGTTCCGCCTGTCCGCGGCGCTCGGCCACTGCGACGGGTCGGTGGCGGACCGGGTGGAGGCGCACCTCGCCTCCGTCGGCCTGCCGTCCGAGCTGTCCATGCTGAACCGCCGCTTCTCGGCAGCGGGCCTGCTGGACCGGATGCGGCGGGACAAGAAGATGCGCGACGGCCAGCTGCATTTCGTGCTGGCGCGCGGCGTGGGCGAGGCGTTCACCGCTCCCGACGTGCCGGCGGAAGCGGTGGAAGCGGTGCTGCGCCGGGCGGGATGCATGGCGTAGCCTGCGTCCGTTGGGAGCCTTCTGCGGGGCGCGGCCCGCTCACCCGACGGGTTGCTGCGGCTGGAACAGCCGCGGCCGAACGATCACCGGCTTCATGTGCGGCTCCACCAGCGCCTCCGGCGCGTCCTCCCAGCGGTGGGTCGTGGTGACCTGCTCCGGATGGATGTGTCCGCAGCGCAGCAGGTCGAGGACCTTGGGCAAGTGCGGGCTTACGCTCGCCGTGCCCGTGGAGAACGTGACGTCCCGCTTGTACATCTCCCACAGCGGCAGGGGCGTGTCCTGGAAGAAGATGGCGGCGTTGGACAGGTGCCCGCCCGGCGCAAGGCAGCGCACGGCCGCGGCGAGCATCTCCGGCTCGCGCGCCACGTTGACGACGACGGGGAAACGCATGTCGAACTCCGTTGGCAGGGCGGGGTGGACGCAGGCGCCCAGCTTGCGCGCCACTTCGCGCCGGGCCTCGTCGGCATCCACGTAGTCGATGCGCGCAGCGCCGGCCGCCGCCGCATGGTCAACCGCGAACAGGCCGAGGCTGGGCAGGCTGTTGACGACGAGCACGTCGGCGCCCGGGTGCTTCGCCATCCCCCGTGAAACAGCGATGTAGGCCTCCGTCAGGTTGTCGCTGACGCTGGCCGCCCGCACCGGGTCAACGCCGTCGGGAAGGCGCACCAACATGCCGTCAGCGTAAGGCACCCTGACCTCCTCCGAGAACAGGCCTCCCCAGTCGCCCGCGATCGGGATGCCGTAGCCGGCGATGCCCGGCGCCGTCGAGCACGCCGCGGACAGCCCGCGGCGGCACCACGCGCACGTCCCGCACGAGATGTGCCAAGGCACCACGACCACATCGCCCGGCCGGACCGACCGGACGGCATCCCCGACATCGAGCACCTCCGCCACGCACTCGTGTCCGATCGGGAAGTCCCGCCCGAACGAGACCAGGCCGCGGATGACCCGGCGGTCAAGGTCGCAGGTGGTGGACGCGATCGGCCGCACGATCGCCTCCAGGCCGGAGGCCACCCGCAGGCCGGGCGCGTCACGCCATGCCAGCTTGCCCACTTCCACGAAGTGCAGCGCCCTCATCGCTCTCTCCTCCTTGTGTGCTCCTGCCCGGAGCGGCTGGCCGCAGCTGCCAGCCGCCTGCGGGCGGCGCTATCCGGCGGCAGCCGGGGCCATGTCCGGCCGGGCGACGGCAAAAGGCGGCTCCGGCAGGGGCCGGCCGCCGCGCGCAGTCTGCGATGCCGGGGTTTCGAACACGCCGACCTCGATGCAGGCCTCGGGCGTGCCGACCGCCCCGCGCCAGGCGTCCAGCACGCGCAGCGCCAGCTCCGTCTTCATCGCAGCGGGGCGTCCCGCGCGGATGTAGCACAGGATCAGCGCATCCTCCGACGGGCGGTTCGCGGTCCAGATCTGGTCCGGCTCAGGCTGGCGCAGCACCACGCTGATCAGTTCCAGGTCCGAGCCGATCACCTCGTGGACCGCGTTGGTGATCCTGGTCGCGACGGCCCGGCGCGTGGCGGCGTCCAGCGGCTTGGCATACTCGCACACCATGATGGGCATGAAGCGTTCTCCCGTTTCCCCTTGCGCCGCGCCGCGCGTGAGGCGCACGGTTTTCCCCAGGGGATGGGATGAGCATGACCGAGCTTCCGGAGAAAGGCGTTCGCCAAACTGCCGCGCCGTTCGCGCAACGGACGCGCTCGTGGGCCATGGTTCGGGAGGTCGGCGCCCCGCTGCTGCGCCGGACGTGCCTGCAAAGCCCGCACGGCAGCGTCGAATGGCTGCAGCGCCGCGGCGACGGCCCGGTTGCCTGGCGTTTCCGCCAGGACCGGCACGCCTTGTTCCTGTTCGGCCGCGGCGTCGCCTCATGCCGCGGCACGGTGGACGGCGGCCAGGTCGGCGCGCCCCTGCGCGGCGCGGCGCGGTTGGCCTTCATCCCGGCCGGCGCGGCGGTGGAGGCGGTGTTCGAGGTGCCGGCGCGGTGCAGCTACCTTGTCGCCCTGTTCGATGCCCCTCCGTTGCCCGTCGGCGGCGACGACTTGGCAGGGCTGGGCGTTCCCGAGCCACGGATCGGGTTCGCGCATCCCCGTCTGGCCCTGGCGGCCATGCATCTCCGGCACGAGCTGGCGCAGCAGGACGGCGTGTCGCGCCTGATGGTGGAGGGCTTCGCTGCCCAGGCCTGGGCCTTGCTGAACCGCTGCCGGGCCGTGGCGCCGGACCGCGCCTGCCCCCTGCGGCAGGCGGTTTTGCAGCACGTGCTGGGGCACATGCGCGCCCACCTCGCCCGCGAGGTGCCGGTGGCGGAGCTGGCGGCGCTCGCGGGGCTTGGCGTGCGGCAGTTCTGCCGGCGCTTCCGCGCGTCCACCGGCGCCACGCCGGCCCGGGCAAGGGACGACATGCGCATGAGCCTGGCCGTCGCCTTGCTGACCACCACGCGGCGCCCGGTCACGGACATCGCGCTGGACTGCGGCTTCAGCCAGCCGCAGCACCTCGCCACCGCGGTCAAGCGCCGTTGCGGCATGACCCCGAGCGACCTGCGGCGGTGACGCCCACGGGCCGCAACGCCGGCCAGGCTGCCGGGCGGAACGGCGCGCGCCAGCTCCGCCGCCATGGCCGGGAAGCCCCCGTCCCACCGGCCGTCCGGCTCGATCGAGGCTCGCCGCACCGCCAGAAGCCCGAACCTGCGGCCGGGCTTCGCGGCGTCGTGACGCGCCAACGGTTCGCATGTGCCTGGGCGGCCTTGGACCTGCGAACCCCGCTGCCCTGTTCCGGCCAAGGCCGCGGCTGCGAGCGGCGGATGCCGCCCGGACCGGTCAGCCAAACCGCCGCTTCACCGCCCGCTTCGTCACTGCCCGGGCCACCAGCGAGGGGCCGACGAAGAACGGCGAGGTGGCCAGCGCCTTCAGGCTGATCGCGCCGACCAGCAGCAGGCTTGCCGCCACCACGTCGCCCTGGCGGCTGGTGTAGATGTCCCGCTTGGTCTTGGCGGTGCTGTCGAACCGGCCGTGGGCGCCCTGCTCGCTGCCCGGGGCTGGCTTGTACAGGTTGCCCTCCGTCTGCTCCATCGGCGTGTCGCTCAGCTGGCCGCTGTAGCCGGTCTTGGACAGCGCCTTGTCCACCAGGCTCGGCGCCAGCCGCGCGGCCAGGATGGTGGGCGGCGTGCTGCTGCCCACGAACACGTCGCGCCGCTTGTGGGTGGCGGCGAACACGATGGCGTCGGCCGCCACCTCCGGCTGGTAGGGGCCGGGAGCGTTGGTCCGATGGCCGGTCTTGTTGCGCGCCCAGTCGAACTGCGGCGTGTTGATCGCCGGCAGGTGCACCATGGTCAGGTGGACAGGGCTTTTGTCGTGGATCAGCTCGGAGCGCAGCGACTCGGTGAAGCCGCGCAGGGCGAACTTGGCGCCGCAGTAGGCGCCCTGGATCGGGATGGCGCGCCAGGACAGCACGGAGCTGACCTGCACGATGGTGCCGCCGCTCATCCGCTTCAGCGCCGACAGCGTGCCGTTGACCGAGCCGAGGTAGGTCACTTCCGTCACCCGCTTCAGCTCCTCCGCCGTCAGGTCCTTGATCGGGCTGTAGACCGTCGCCATCGCGTTGTTGACCCAGACGGTGATCGGGCCGAGCGTCGTTTCCATCTCGTCGGCCGCCACTTCGAGCGCCTCGGCGTCCGCCACGTCCGCCACCACCGTGTGGACGCGCGCGCCCGTCGCCTCCAGTTCCTTGCGCGCCCGGTCGAGCCGCTCCGCGCCGCGCGCGATCAGCCCCACCGCATAGCCCTGGACGGCGAAGGCCTGCGCCGCCGCCCGCCCGATGCCCGCGCTGCCACCCGTGATAACGACGACCTGCGCCATGCGCCTGCTCTCCTGATGATTGATGCGACGTGGCGGCGGCGAAGCGGCGTGCAAGCCGCCGGGGGTACGCGGTTGCGTGACCAAGCTACGGGAGCTGCAGCAGTTGCGCCTTCAGGTAGGCGCTTTCCGGCAGGTGGGGGTGCACGGGATGGTCCGGCCCCGCCCCGCCGGTGAACAGCACCCGCGCTTCCCGCCTGGCCCGTTGCAGCCCCGCCGCCACCTGGCCCGCGAACGCGTCGGGCGGCGCATGGTGGCTGCACGAGGCCACGAACAGGAAGCCGCCCGGCGCCACCAGGGGCGCGGCCAGCCGGGTCATGCGGTTGTAGGCGCGCAGCCCGGCCTCGGCGTCCTTGCGGGACTTGGCGAAGGCCGGCGGGTCGCAGATCACCAGGTCGTACCGCTCGCCAGCCGCGGCCAGCGCCGTCATCACCTCGAACGCGTCGCCGCGCTGGACCGCCCCCCGGCCGGCCAACCCGTTACGCGCCGCCGCCGCGCGGGCGCGGTCCCGCGCGGGGGCGCTCGACTCCCCCCGCGG
>CAXTNC010000200.1:0-5512 GCA_964245495.1 uncultured Acetobacteraceae bacterium | reverse complement strand
GGGGCGCGGGCGGCGCGGCAGGAGGCGGCAGGGAAGCCGGCGGAACAACGGCTGGACTTTGGCCAAGGGTCGCAGGCGGCGCCGAGGGCAGGATGGAGGCGACCTGCGGCGATTGCGCCGGCGGTGCGACCATGGCGGCCAGGCGCTCCGGCGGCGGCTGCGCTTCCTGCACCAGGTGCGCGCCGTCATTGCCGGAATACCGGTACCAGGCGGAATAAGCGCCCGCGGCGATGACCAAGCCCAGCAGCACCACCGCGCCGGCGGGAACTCCGCGCTGCGGCACGGGCACCGGGAACGCCAGGCGGGGCTTCTGGTTGACCTCCTGCGCCTCCGCCCGGAACCGGCGGCATATCTCGGCCGCGTCCAGGCCCAGCGCCGTGGCGTAGGTCCGCACGAAGCCAAGGGCGTAGGCGTTGCCCGGCAGCGCGGACAGCCGTCCCTCCTCGATCGCCAGCAGGTAGGGCTGGCGGATGCGAAGCCCGGCGGCCAGCTCTTCCAGCGTCCAGCCCAGGCGTTGGCGGGCCAGCCGCAGTTCGGCGCCGACCCGGGCCGCTCCCTCGCCAGGCATGACGCCTTCCCGATCGAGATAGGACACTACGCTGCCGCGCCAGCGGCTGGGTTGGCTGGCAACAAGCTGGCCTCCGACTTGCCGGGTTGATCCATTCGGGATGTAAACCTTCCGGTATCGGACTGCAAAAACCCGGCTACGCCTCCAGCCCGTGCTCCCGCGCCCACGCGGCGATCGGCTCGCGCAGGCTGGCCTCGCCGGCGGCGTTGGTTCGCAGCGCGTGCAGCACGGGGCGGAACGCGTCCAGCCGGGCCGAACGCAGGAACGCCTTGGCGCCGAGCAGCCCGGATGCCGGCATGGACAGCGCCGTGATGCCCAGCGCGGCCAGCGTCAAAGTCTCCAACGGGCGTGACGCCGCTTCGCCGCACACGGACAAAGCCACTTGCGCCGCGTCCGTGCAGCCGCGCACGTGCTCCAGGATGTCCAGCACGGGCGGCGAAAGCAGGTCGTAGCGGCCTGCCAGCGCCGGGCTGCCGCGGTCGGCGGCGAACAGGAACTGCATGAGGTCGTTGGAGCCGATGGAAACGAACTGGCACTCCTTGAGCAGCGCCGGCAGCTGCCAAAGCAGGGAAGGCACCTCCAGCATGGCGCCGACGCGCAGCCGGCTCGGCGCCGGGCGCACCCGGGCAGCCTCCGCGTACAGCAGGCCGCGGGCGGCACGGAACTCCGCCACCGTCGCCACCATGGGGAACATGATGGACAGCGGGCGCCCTTGCGCCGCCAGCAGCAGCGCCCGCACCTGCCGCCGCAGCAGCGCCGGGCGGTCCAGCGCCACGCGCAAGGACCGCCAGCCCATGGCCGGGTTCTCCTCCTCCGCGGGCGGCGCGTCCGGCAGCAGCTTGTCCCCGCCCAGGTCCAGGGTGCGGAACAGCACGGGGCGGTTTCCGGCAGCGTCCAGCACGCGGGCGTAGAGCGCCGTCTGCTCCGCCGTGTCCGCCACCGCGCCGCGGGCCAGCATGGCGATCTCCGTGCGGAACAGGCCGATGCCGTCCGCGCCCACCGCGTCCAGCTGGTCCAGCTCCAGGGCCAGGCCCACGTTCAGCATCAAGCTGAACGCCATGCCGTCCGCGGTGACGCTGGGTTCCAGCCGCAGCGCGCCGTAGCCGGCCCGGCGGGCGGCCCGGCCCTCGATGGCGCGGTCATAGCTGGTGCGCACCTCCGCGTCCGGCCGCAGGATCAGCAGGCCCTCGTCCGCGTCCAGCACCGCCTCATCCCCAGGCGCCACGGCGTCCAGCAGGCCACGCGCCCCGCCCACCGCGGGCAGGCCGAGGGCGCGGGCCAGGATGGCGGCGTGGCCGGACGGACTCGCCTCCTCGATGGCGATCCCGGCGATCCCGCTCGCGTGCCATTGCAGCAGCTGCGCCGGCCCCAGCCGGCGCGCCACCAGGATGGTGCCGGGCGCCACCGGCCCGGGCGCGGCGCCCCCGTCCAGCGCTTGCAGCAAGCGGGCCGCGAGGTCCTCCAGGTCGGCCAGGCGCTCGCGCAGGTAGGGATCGGTGATGCGGCGCATCCGGCCGCGCAGGTCGCTGGCCACCCGCACCACGGCGGCCTCCGCCGTCAGCCCGGTGCGGATCGCCTCCATCACCCGCCGGACCCAGCCCTCGTCGGCGGCGACCAGGCGGGTGGCCTCCATCACCTCGCGCGTCTCGTCGTTGGCGGGCATCCCCTGCTCGATCAGCGCGTCCAGGTCCCGCCGCATGGCGACCAGGGCCGCCTCCAGCCGCGCCTGCTCCGCCGCCGGGTCCTGCGCCAGGAAGCGGCGCGGGCCGCCGCCGAACCGGCTGCCGACCAGCGGGCCGGCGACCAGGCCCGGCGCCAACGGCACCGCCTCGAACTGGCGCGGCAGGGTTGCGCCCAGCGCGTCCTCGGACACGGCCGCCGCCCCGGCGGCGGCCAGGGCCTCCGCCAGCAGCATGGCAACGGTTTCCACCACGTCCACCTCGTCGGGGTCGTAGCGGCGGGTGGAGCGGTTCTGCACGGCGATCACGCCCATGGTGCGCCCAGCCCGCCGCACCGGCACGGCGAGCAGGGAGGCGAACGGCTCTTCCCCGGTTTCCGGACGGTAGGCGAAGCTCGGGTGCATCTGCGCGTCCGGCAGGTTCTGCAGGTCGCCGGTGGCGGCGCAGATGCCGACGATGCCCTCGCCCATGCGCAGCCTGGTGCGGCCGACGGCATCCGGACGCAGGCCGTAGGTGGCGATCAGCTCCAGCACGTCGCCCGTGCGCAGCGCGTAAAGCGAGCACACCTCCGCCACCAGCTCGGCCGCGACCAGGCGCACCACGTCGGCCAGGGGCGCAGCGCCGGACGCCATCATGTCCCGCAGGCGCGCGAGCAGCCGCCGGGTGCCGGACATGGCTAGGTGGCCGCGCCGCGACCGCTCGGGTCGGGCGGGCTGCGCGACGCCAGGGCGCCAGCGGCTTGCGCCGTCAGCTCCTCGATGATGTCCGCGACCGCCTGCTCGGCCGTCACCATGCCGACGGACTGGCCCATCATCACGGAGCCGTGCTCCACGTCCCCGTCGATCACGGCCCGGCGCAGCGCCCCGGCCCAGAAGTGCTCGACCTCCAGCTGGGCGGCTTCCCGCGTCAGCTCCCCCGCCTCCATCCGGCGCACCGCCTCCACCTGGTGCAGCAGGAAGCGCCGGGCGCCCTGGTTGGCCAGGCCGCGCACGGGCGTCACGGGCAGCCGCTCATCCAGCTGGACGGAGGGCGTCGCGTCCCGCGCGCGGGCCTGGATGAAGGCCCGCTTGAACCGCGGGTGCGCCACCGACTCCTCCGAGGCGGCGAACCGGGTGCCGAGCTGCGCCCCGGCGGCGCCCATCTCCAGGTAGCCGAGGATCGCCTCGCCGCGCCCGATGCCGCCGGCGACGAACACGGGGACATCCCGCAGGTGGGGCAGGATCTCCTGCGCCAGCACCGTCAGCGACACGGGGCCGACATGCCCGCCCGCTTCCGACCCCTCGATGATTAGGGCGTCAGCGCCGGAGCGCACCAGCCGCCGGGCCAGCACGAGCGCCGGGGCGAAGCAGACCAGCCGCGCCCCGCCGTCCTTCACGGCCCGCACCGCCGTGGCCGGCGGCACCCCGCCGGCCAGCACGACATGGCTGACCCGGGCCTGGAGGCAGACCTGGATCAGGTCGGCCAGGCGCGGGTGCATGGTGATCAGGTTGACGCCGAACGGCGCGGCGGTGCGCTGCTGCGTCGCGGCGATCTCGGCGGCGAGCGCGTCCGGCCCCATGGAGCCGCCGGCGATCACCCCGAAGCCGCCGGCGTTGGAGATGGCGGACACCAGCGTGCGCTCGCTCACCCAGCTCATCGCGCCGCCCATGATGGCGGTGCGGCTGCCCAGGAAGGCCACCCCCGGCGCCCACAGCCGGTCAAGCTCCGCCCGGGCGCGCCGCAGCCGCGCGTCCGGCTCCATCAGCAGGCGCGGCGTGACGTCAGGCGGCATCGAGGCCGTAGGCGGTGTGCAGGGCGCGCACCGCCAGCTCCGTGTACTCGGCGCCGACCAGCACCGAAACCTTGATCTCGCTGGTGGAGATGACCTGGATGTTGATGCCCTTCTCCGCCAAGGTCCGGAACATCGTGTTGGCCACCCCCACGTGCGAGCGCATGCCGACGCCCACCACGCTGATCTTGGCCACGTCCGGGTCCGTCAGCAGCTCCGCATACCCGACGGCGGCGCCCGCCTCGGCCAGGGTCGCCTGCGCCAGCCGCAGGTCCGCGCGCCCCACGGTGAACGTCATGTCCGTCGTGCCGTCCGCCGACACGTTCTGCACGATCATGTCCACGTTCACGTTGGCCGCCGTCAGCGGCCCGAAGATGGCCGCCGCCACGCCGGGGCGGTCCGGCACGCGGCGGACGGTGATCTTCGCCTCGTCGCGCGAGTAGGCGATGCCGGACACGACTTCCTGTTCCACGATCTCGCCCTCATCCACCACCAGTGAGCCGCCGGCGCCCTCTTCCGGCGCGTCCTTGAACGAGGACAGCACCTGGACGCGGACGTTCTCCTTCATCGCCAGCTCCACGCTGCGGGTTTGCAGCACCCGGGCGCCGACGGAGGCGAGTTCCAGCATCTCCTCGTAGGCGATCTTACCGAGTTTGCGGGCCTTGGCCACGATGCGCGGGTCGGTCGTGTAGATGCCGTCCACGTCCGTATAGATGTCGCACCGGTCCGCGCGCAACGCGGCCGCCAGCGCCACGGCCGACGTGTCCGACCCGCCGCGGCCCAGCGTCGTCACCCGGTTGTCCGGCCCGACGCCTTGGAAGCCCGCCACCACCGGCACCTGTCCGATCGCCATGCGGGCAAGCAGCGTGGCGCTGTCGATCCGCTCGATGCGCGCCTTGCCGTGGGAGCCGTCCGTGCGCAGCGCGACCTGCCAGCCGGCCCAGGACCGCGCATCGACGCCTGCCTCCTGCAAGGCGATGGCGAGCAGCCCGCCCGTGACCTGCTCGCCCGTCGCCACCACCGCGTCATACTCGCGGGCGTCGTGCATGGGCGCCAGGGACTGGCACCACCCGACCAGCTGGTTGGTGACGCCGGCCATGGCCGACACCACGACGGCAACCTCGTGGCCCGCCTGCACCTGCCGCCTCACCCGGCGCGCCACGTCCCGGATGCGGTCGAGGTCGGCCACGGAGGTGCCGCCGAACTTCATCACGATGCGCGCCATGCCGCCGTCCCCACCTTTTCAGCAAGGCGCGCCTCCAGCAAGGCCGGTTGCGGCCGACGCCAAGGGCGGTCACATACCGGGCATGACGGACATGGACAACCGCGGACGGGCGCAAGGCAGCCTCCCAAGGCGCGCCCGGCCTGCCCAGGGAGGCGCCGCAGCCCCGGCGGAGGTGGCCCGGTTCGACGCGCTGGCCGACGAATGGTGGGACCCCGCCGGGCCGATGCGCGCGCTGCTGGCGATGAACCCGCTGCGGACCGGCTGGATCGCAG
>CAXTNC010000199.1:0-5572 GCA_964245495.1 uncultured Acetobacteraceae bacterium | reverse complement strand
GTCCCGCCCCCACCATCACCGCCTGGCGGAGGCTGCGCTGGCGCCGCTGCTGCGGTCCGCCCGGGCCGAACTGTTCCGCCTGCCCGGTTCCCGCTTGGCCGTGACGTGGCGGGGCGAGGCGGAAGCGGCGCTGCTGGAGGTGGTGGACACATTGGACCACATGCTGGCCGACACGGTCGTCCCGGCGCCGGGCGTGCGGGACCTGGTGTTCCTGTACGACTTGCCGGAGCATGGCGACCTGCTGCTCGCTGCCAGCATGGCCGGAGAGGCCGAACCGCTTGCCTGCGCCGAGCCGGCCCCGCCGCTCGACCCGGCCTCCCTCATCTTGCTGGAGTCCACGCTGGCCCACGCGGACATCTCCCGTTTCGCTCGGCGGCAGCCTGTCTGGCGGCTGGGCCGCGGCGCGCCGGCGCTGGCGTGGGAGCAGCGGACCATCTCGCTTCCCGAACTGGCGGACACGCTGCTGCCAGGCCGTGACCTGACGGGCGAGCCGTGGCTTTACCGCCGCCTCACCCGCACCCTGGACCGCCGCATGTTGGCGCTGCTGTCCAGCCCCGGCGAGCTGGCCAGCGCCGGGCCGTTCGCGCTGGACCTGAACGTGGCCAGCCTGCTCGGGCCTGAGTTCCTGCGCTTCGACGGGCTGCTGCCGACGGGGCTGCGCGGCCGGGTCGTGCTGGCGCTGGACCCGGCGGACGTGGTGGCGGATGCCGCCGCGTTCGGCTTCGCCCGCGCGTTCGCCCATGCCCGGGACTACCGGCTGATGCTCCGCCACGCCACGCCGGCCATCCTGTGCGTGCTGTCCGCCGCGGCGCTCGACCTGGACCACCTGCTGCTGCCCTGGTCCGCCAGGCTGCCAGGGGCCTCGCTGCTGGAAGAATGCCACCCGGACCAGATGGTGCTGGACTGCGCGGACGACCCGACGGCGTTGGAGTGGGGCGCCGCAACCGGGCTGCAGCTGTTCACGGGCGCGGCAGCGGACCAGGCCGCCCTTGGCGAACGGGCGTCCGCGGCCTAATCGCTGCCCATGGATGCCATTCGGGTGGACGGGCTGACCAAGCGCTACGGCGCGGCGGCAGCGGTGGAAGACCTGTCGTTCCGCCTCGCCGCCGGGGAAACGCTGGGGCTGCTCGGCGGCAACGGCGCGGGCAAGACGACCACCATCTCCATGCTGCTGGGCCTGCTGATTCCTACCACCGGCAGCATCACCGTGCTGGGGCGGGACATGGCGCGGGACCGGTTCGCCGCCCTGGCGCGGATGAACTTCTCCTCGCCCTACGTGTCCCTGCCCGGCCGGCTGTCGGTGGCGGAGAACCTGCGGGTGTACGGCTACCTTTACGGCGTGCCGAGGCTGGAGCGGCGGATCGCGGAGCTGGCGAAGGAGCTGGAGCTGGAGCCGTTCCTGCACCGCCCCGCCGCCCAGCTTTCGGCCGGGCAGAAGACCCGCGTGGCGCTGGCCAAGGCGTTGATCAACCGGCCGGACGTGCTGCTGCTGGACGAGCCGACCGCCAGCTTGGACCCAGACACCGGCGACTGGGTGCGCAGCTGGCTGGAACGCTACCGGGCGTCGAGCGGCTGCTCCATTTTGCTGGCCAGCCACAACATGGCGGAGGTGGAGCGGCTGTGCACGGGCGTGCTGATGCTCAAGCAGGGCCATGTGGTGGACCGCGGCTCCCCGGCCGAGCTGCTGGTGCGCTACCACCAGGACGACCTGGAGGCGGTGTTCCTCGACATCGCCCGCGACCGGCCTCGCGCGGCATGAAGCCTTCGGCGATCCGGGTTTGGGGGCTGACCTACCGGCACCTGGCGCTCTACCGCCGCTCCTGGCCGCGTTTGCTGGAGCTGGCCTACTGGCCGACGCTGCAGATGCTGATCTGGGGCTTCACCGCCTCCTTCGTGACCGGGCGGAGCGGCGCGCCCGCCACCGCGGCTGCCATGCTGCTGGGCGGCGTGCTGCTGTGGGAGGTGGCGCTGCGCAGCCAGATGGGGGTGGCGCTCTCCTTCCTGGAAGAGGTGTGGTCGCGCAACCTGGCCCACGTCTTCGTCAGCCCGCTGCGCCCGTGGGAGATGCTGGCGGCGCTGGTCGGCGTGTCCGCGCTGCGCATGGTCGCCGGCGTGCTGCCCGCCATCCTGCTGGCCTGGGCGCTGTACGCCTTCGACCTGTTCGCGCTCGGCCCCGTGGTGGTGCTGTTCTTCGCCAACCTGATGGTCATGGGCTGGTGGGTGTCGCTCGGCGTGGTGTCGCTCATCCTGCGCCACGGCGCCGGGGCGGAAGCGCTGGCCTGGTCGGTGCTGTTCGGGCTGACGCCGTTCTCCGCCGTGTTCTATCCCGTGGCGGTGCTGCCCGCCTATCTGCGCCCGGTCGCGCTGGCGCTGCCGGCGGCGCACGTGTTCGAGGGGATGCGGGCCGCCATAACGGACGGCGCGGTGCGGTGGGACCACCTGGCCTGGGCGTTCGGCCTGAACGTCGTCTGGATGGCGGGCGCGCTGCGGGTGTTCGCCACCCAGTTCCGCCACGCGCGCCAGGGCGGCGCGCTGTTGAACATCGGAGAGTAGATGCAGGAAACCCGTTTCTGGCTGATCCGCCATGCGCTGGTGGAGGAGAATGCGCGCGCCATGCTGTACGGCACCATGGACGTGCGGCTGTGCCCGGACGCGCTGGTGGCGGATGCGCCGATGTACCGCACCCTGGCCGCCAGCCTGCCCCGCCCGGCAGCCTGGGTGGTGACGCCGCTGTCCCGCACCCGGATGACGGCCGAAGCGCTGTTCCGCGCCGGCTACCCGGAGCAGGACCCGGCGGTGGAGCCGGCGCTGGTCGAGCAGGACCTGGGCGAATGGCAGGGCTTGGCCCACGCCGCCCTGCCGTCCCAGCTGCAGATGCCGGCGCACGCGTTCTGGCCGCTCGGCGGCGAGGAGGTGCCTCCCGGCGGCGAAAGCATGGCCGGCGTCATCGCCCGCGTCGGCCCGGCGATGGAGCGGCTGGCGGCCGGGCACGCGGGCCAGGACGTGGTGGTGGTGAGCCATGGCGGCGCGATCCGCGCGGCGGTGGCGCACGCGATCGGCATCGGGGCGGACAACGCGCTGCACCTGTCGGTGCAGAACCTGTCCTTGACCCGGCTGGAGCGGCATCCGGCGGCCTGGCGGGTCGTTTGCATCAACGACGTGCCCGGCTGAGGGTGGCAGGCCAACGCGTGAACCACGGAGGAGAAGCATGACGCGACCCGACTCGATCACCCGGCGCGTGGCCCTGCATGGCGGCCTGGCCGGCCTGGCGCTGGCGGCCTCGGGCGCGCAGGCCCAGCCAGCCGGCCAGCCTCCCAACATCGTGTTCTTCCTGGCCGACGACCTCGGCTACGCCGACGTTGCCTGCTACGGCCGCCCGGACATCGCCACGCCCAGCATCGACCGCATCGCGGCAGAAGGCGTGCGCTTCCTCCAGGGCTATGCCAACTCCGCCGTCTGCTCGGCGACCCGGACGGCGCTCATCACCGGACGCTACCAATACCGGCTGCCGGTCGGGCTGGAGGAGCCGGTGGCGCTCCCCTCGCAAACCATCGGCCTGCCGCCGGACCACCCGACGCTGCCCTCCCTGCTCAGGAAAGCGGGGTACGGCACGACGCTGCTCGGCAAGTGGCACCTGGGGACCTTGCCGAACTTCGATCCGCTGAAG
The DNA here is from genome assembly GCA_964245495.1 of uncultured Acetobacteraceae bacterium. Lineage (GTDB taxonomy): Bacteria > Pseudomonadota > Alphaproteobacteria > Acetobacterales > Acetobacteraceae > LMUY01. Next base: position 1,905 of record CAXTNC010000199.1, on the reverse strand, counting down.
AGCGGCTACGACCATTTCTGGGGCTTCCGGGGCGGCGCGCTGGACTACTACAACCATTTCGGCCCGGACAAGGAGGACGACCTTTGGGACGGCGGCGTCGCCGTGCACGAAACGGGCTACATGACCGACCTGATCGGCGACCGTGCGGTCGCCGCCGTGGAAGCCTACGCCAAGGCCAGCCAGCCATTCTTCCTCGACGTGCACTTCAACGCGCCGCACTGGCCATGGGAAGCGCCAGGCGACCAGGCCGAGTCGGAGCGGATGCGCACGGCCGCCTTGACGGATCCCGACGGCGGCACCCAGCGGACCTACCGAGGCATGGTGCAGCAGATGGACCTGCAGATCGGCCGCGTGCTCGGGACGCTCGACGCGCACGGGCTGGCTGGCAACACGATCGTCATCTTCACCAGCGACAACGGCGGTGAGCGGTTCGCCGACACCTGGCCCTTCACAGGGCGCAAGATGGAGCTGCTGGAGGGTGGCCTGCGCATCCCGATGGTCGCGCGCTGGCCCAGCCGCGTCCCGGCGGGCCTGGTCACGGAACAGGTCGCCATCAGCATGGATTGGCTGCCAACGCTGCTCGCCGCCGCGGGCACGGCGCCCGACCCGGCGTTCCCCAGCGACGGCATGGACCTGCTCCCCACCATGACCGGGGCCGCGCAGCCGTTTCCGCGCAAGCTGTTCTGGCGCTACAAGGCCAACCACCAGCGCGCCGCCCGCGACGGCGATTGGAAGATCCTGAAAATCCAGGACAACAGCTTCCTGTTCGACGTGGCTGCCGACCCCATGGAGCGCGCGAACCTCAAGGAGCGCCGTTCCGACATCTACAGCCGGCTCGCCGCCGAGTGGAACGAGTGGAATGCCGGAATGCTGCCGGAGGTGCGCGAAAGCTTCACGGCAGCCTTCACCGCGAAAGCTCTCGCCGACCACATCGGCGCCGGTCCTGCATCGCCCGACCCTGACCTCGGGACCGACTGGCCGCCTGCGATGGACCCCCGGCCAGCCAGGTAAGGCGGGACGGGCCGCCGCTCACCGCCGGCTTCGCCACTCATCGCGGGTGATCTCCCAAGTCTCTCCCGGCAGCCGCCCTGCCACGTAGTCCCGCTCGGCCAGCCCGACGAGCCGCATCCCTTGCCGCTCCGAGATGCGGCGGGAGCGTTCGTTCGCGGCGGCTTTCGACACTTGCAGGACAGGGCGCCTTAAAGTCCCAAACCAGAACTCCGTCACCCGGTCGGCGGCTTCCGTCATCAAGCCGCGCCCTTGCCACGCCGGGTCAAGCCAGAAGCCGCGGTTGTCGCCGGGCTTGTCCATCAGGCTGATCGACCCGATCAGCCTGTCCGGCGCGCTCAGCAGGCGGATGGACCAATGCCATGCAGTGCCGTCCGCCATCGCCGGCAACACGATGTCGCGCAGGTAGGCCAGCGCGCCATCCGCCGGGTAGGGCCATGGAACCTGGCTCGCCAGGTGCTGCACGATGTCCCAGCGCGGAAACGCCGACTGCATGGCTGGCGCATCGGACAGGCCGAGAGGACGCAGGAGAAGCCGGTGAGTCGTCAGGACGGGAGTCGGTTCAACCATGGCCGCCTCGTGCAGAGCCGCGGGCGGTTGACGATCGCATGGCGCATGGCAGTGTACGGCCTCTATCAGTTGCCGAACCTGAAGGCGATCGTGTTGTCCATCCTGCTTGAGCGCAGCGGCGCCAGCGGCATGGTCGGCATCTCCCAGTTGGTGGGGCAGTCCACGGCCCGGCGCTCGCCCTGGCGCTGGGCGCGTGCTTCGCGGAAGGCGCCGGGGTGGCCAGCTTCTCCCGGCTGCCGGCGCATCGAACGGCTCGCCGGCGTCGTTGCTTCATCGCCATGACACCGCAGCAGCCCACCCCAGCGCGCCCGCAGTGGCGGCCAGCGT
>CAXTNC010000198.1:0-5627 GCA_964245495.1 uncultured Acetobacteraceae bacterium | reverse complement strand
CAAACCAACGAAAGACGGACGCTTGGCGCCAGAACAAGTGGTGGAGTGGGGCGGGCACTTCGATCGGCGCATGGGACGGCGGATGACTTCGCCCGTCCTGTCCCAGCCAGCCCATGCGAGGTCAGGCCTTGACCACACCCTCAGCCAGCAAGCTTTCCGCCGTGGCGACGATGGCGTCGTCGTTGGACCTCAGCGTCCAGCCAAGCTCCCGCCTGGCCTTGTCGGACGAGACCGGACGCCGCTTGGCCAGCTCGTACAGCCGGTCCCGCACGACCGGATCGACGATCGCGGACAGGCGCACCACCCAGTTCGGCAAGGCGCGGCGCGGCACCCGCTTGGCGAGCTGCGGAACGCGCTCCCTCAGCACGCGCGCCACGTCCGCCATCCAGTAGAACGGCCCGGCGCCGATGTAGCGCTGCCCCGCGGCCTTCGGCGCCAGCATCGCACGGCAGTGCAGGTCCGCGATGTCGCGCACGTCCACCAGGGGCCAGCCGAATTTCGCCAGCCCAGGCAACGAACCATCCATCAGCCGCTTGACGATGTCGATCGAGGCGGAGAAGTCCCGCCCGAGAACCGGCCCCAGCACGGCGCCCGGGTTGATCGTCACCAGCTCAAGCGCGCCCCCCTCCCGTTTCAGCCAGTCCCACGCCGCCCGCTCGGCGATGGTCTTCGACCGCTCATAGGCGGAGCTGTCCGCCCGGTTGGTCTCGTCGGACCAGTCCGCTTCGGTGAACGGCGTTTCCCGCCCCCCGTGGCCATAGGCGACCGCGGCGGTCGAGGCGGTCATCACCACGCGCCGCACTCCCTCGTCGCGCGCAGCGGCAAGGACGCGCAATGCCCCGTCCCGCGCAGGGCGCACCAGCTCGTCGTCGTCCTTCGGGTTGCTGGAAGGCAGCGGGGAGGCGACATGAAGGACGTAGTCGCAGTTGCGCGCAGCCTCCCGCCAGCCGATGTCGGCGTTCAGGTCGGCGCTCATCACATCCAGCCGATCGCCTGCCTTGCACAGCTTGCCGAGCGTCGTCCGCACCTCTGCCTCGCGTGACAGGCTTCGAACCGTCGTTCGCACGCGCCAGCCTTCGTTCAGCAACTGCGCGATGCAGAAAGCGGCGATGTAGCCTGAACCTCCGGTTACGAGCACCAGACCTCGATCTGCCATGTGAGCCTCCTTGCAACGCCCGAGAGGCTAGACAAAATGGACTTAAAATGTCAAATCAGTCCGACAATGTCACCGCGCGAGTCATCCATGCCGCCTTGACCCTGTTTGGCCGCCAAGGCTTGCGGCGCACCAGCATGGCTGACGTGGCGGCCGAGGCCGGCATCTCGCGTGCAACCTTGTATCTGCGCTTCTGCGACAAGCAGGCCCTTTCCAAGGCCATCGCCCGCTGGCTTGTCGAGCGGGCGCTGGAGCTGGCGCAGGCGGCTTGGCAGCCTGCGGCCAGCCTGGCCGACAACCTTGAGGCCACGATCCTTGCCAAGGACCTCATGTTCTTCAGGCTGCTTCACGCATCGCCCCACGGCGCGGCCCTTTTGGCGGCCGAGGCCGACCTCGCGCGCACCCACGGCCAAGACCTGGACGAGCGTTTCAAGGTGCTGCTGACCCAGCGCGCGCGCGAGGCGGAGAGCGCCGGCGCCGACCTGAGCGTGTTCAACGGGGCAGAAGGCTTCGGCGCCTTCCTGGCCATCGTTGCTGCCGGCCTCAAGCACGAAGCGCAGGACGAAACAGACTACCGCGCGGCCGTGCACCGCCTCAGCGCCGTCATCGCCGCCGCATGCCGCAGCTTTGGGAAGGTTTGATCCAACTGCGGACAGGCTGTCCTGGCGCAGGACGGATGCGAGAGTTCGCTGCCTTCCATGCGGTGTTCCTGCCAAGCGGCGGCGGGGCGCCGACCCGGGGCCTGAGCGGCGCTCAAGTGCGCTGTCCCCATCTCAGCGTGAACAATGCCCGTGGGGCTTCCATGTCACTCGATCGGCGCAGCCTTCTTCAGCTTGGCAGCTCGCCGGCCCTCGCGGCATCGTCGCCGGGCCGCGGTTGGGCGCAGGACGCAGCCGCGCCGGCAGTCAAGGCCGACCACACGATCCGCAACGACACCGGCCCTCCCGAGGCGCTGCACTGGGAGGGCCAACGCCTTGCCCCGAACGTGGACAGGGCGGAGGAGGAAGGCACCCGGGTCCAGGAGGCCGAGGTGGGTTTCGTGACCGACAACCCTGGCCTGATGCTGTTCCACTGCCATCAGCAGTTGCACATGGATTACGGGTTCATGGCGCTGTTCGACTGTGCGGCGTCGGCCTGAACGGCGAACCGCGCGAACGACGCCGCCAGGACCTGGTAGGTCGCCCGCTTGAACGGCGGCCCCAGCTGCGGCAGCTCGGCCAGCTCCGCCCAGCGCCAGGCAGCGAACTCGGGATGCGGATCGGCGTCCAACCGGATGTCGGAGTCCTGCCCGTCGAAGCGCAGGGCGAACCAGCGCTGCCGCTGCCCGCGGTACCGGCCGCCGAGCGCCTTGCCGATCAGGTGCGCCGGCAGGTCGTAGCTCAGCCAATCCGGATGCTGGCCCAGGATGGTGGCGCGGCGCGTGCCGATCTCCTCCGCCAACTCGCGCAGCACCGCGTCCTCCGGCCTCTCCCCAGGGTCGATGCCGCCCTGCGGCAGCTGCCAGCCGGCAGCGCCCTCGGCCCCGGGCAGGCTGGCGCGGCGGCCGACGAACACCTGGCCATGCCGGTTGAACAAGGCGGCGCCCACGTTCGGGCGGTAAGGCAGGCTGCTCATCGCGTGGCGGCCCGCGAGTCGGGCCGGGAAGCCAGGGCGCTGACCGGCACCAGCGCCAGGCCTCGCCCGTCCAGTCCACGCGCCCAGCTCGCGATCCGCTCCACCGTCACCGGGCGCAGCGGGCCGGCCAACCCGACCGCCGCGCCCTCGTCCCGCGCCCGCTGCTCCAGCGCGGCCAGCTTCGCGTCGATCGCCCCGCGCTCCGCCGGGTCGTCCACCACGGCTGACACGTCCACCGCCGCCCCGGTCACGGCCGCGCCTGGGCGCGGATCGACGTAGAGCAGCCCGCGCGCCGCCAGCTCCTGCAGAACAGGTCCGAACGCGGCTGGAGCCTCGGCGAAGCGCTCGCCCCGCAGCCCGTCGGAGGCGCCGGTCACGCCAACTTCGCCCTGCATCCGGGACAGCGCCCATTGGAGGTTGCGGGCGTTGTCCGCCGGGTCAACGTCCGTCATCAGCGCGCGCGGCCCGGACTGGTTCAGAGGGTAACCCTGGCTTTCCATCGGCAAGGTGACGAGCACCTCGTGGCCACGGGCGTGCGCGTCCGTCACGACGGCCTGGGCGTCGCGCGCGTAGGGCGAGATGCCGAGGGAAACCGCCGCCGGCAGCATCTCGATCGCTGTTTGGGTGTCTGCGCTGGACATCCCGAGACCCACGACCAGCATCGCCACCCTGGGACGCTTGTCCGCCGGGTCGGCCAGGCGGGCATAGGCTTGCAGGGAGGTTTGCCCGTCCGCGGCGGCGCGCGGCAGCATGGCGCCGGGGAAGTCGGGCGCCGGCTGCAGCAGCGCTGCCTGTGGCTCCGGGATCGGGTCGGCGATGGACCGCGAGGGAGCTGCTGGCGCCGCCGGAACCGGCGGCAGCACCGTCACGGCAGCCTCCACGTGCGACGCCGGAGGAGGAACGGCGCCAGGCCCCATCCCTTGCAGCGCCGCGGCGCCCAGGCCGGTCAACCCAGCGGCGGCGAGCCAGGCAACGCCAAGCGTCCGCCAACCCGGCAGCCTGGGCATGTCAGCGGTTGGCGTGCCGCTGCTGCTGCGCCGCCATGGCGCGGACGACGACCAGACCTTGCTGCAGCTGGAAGTCGGTGTCCGGCTTGGCTGCGTCGAAGGCGGGCCAGGTTTCCGGCGGCAGCTTGGGGATGGTGGCGGCGATCGCCGGCAGGTCCGTGCGCGGCCCGGCGCCCGCCGCGGGCGGCGTGCCGCCCTGGTTGGTGATGATGTGGTTCAGGTCCGCCTCGCGTTCCGGGCCGAAATGCGCCACCTCCGTCCGGCTCTCGGCCACGGGGATGTCGGGCGCGATGCCGAGACCTTGGATGGAGCGTCCGGACGGCGTGTAGTAGCGCGCCGTCGTCAGCCGCATGGCACCGTTACCCGGCAGCGGGATCACCGTCTGCACCGAACCCTTGCCGAAGGTGCGCTCGCCCAGGATGACCGCGCGGTGGTCGTCCTGCAGCGCCCCCGCCACGATCTCGCTGGCGGACGCGCTGCCGCTGTTGGTCAGCACCACGATCGGCAGTCCGCCGGCGATGTCGCCGGGCTTGGCGTTCCAGCGCTGGCTGTCGTCCGAGTGGCGGGCGCGGGTGGAAACGATCTCGCCCTGGTTGACGAAGTCATCGGACACGGAGATGGCCTGGTCCAGCAGGCCGCCAGGGTTGTTGCGCAGGTCGAGCACGATGCCCTCCAGCCGGTCGCCGACCTGCTGGCGGAACTTGGCGACGGCGGCGCGCAGGGCGGCGTCGGTCTGCTCGTTGAACTGGGTCAGCCGCACGTAGCCGATGTCGCCTTCCAGGTGGCTTTTGGCGACCTGGATGTGGATCAGCTCGCGCTGCAGGGTCAGCTCGACCGGCTTGTCGATCCCCTCGCGCTTGAGCACCAGCCGGATGCTGCTGTTGGGCGGGCCGCGCATCTTGTCCACCGCGTCGTTCAGGGACATGCCCTGCACCGTGGCGTTGTCGATGGTGGTGATCAGGTCGCCGGACTTGATGCCGGCCCGGGATGCAGGCGTGTCGTCGATCGGGGAGATGACCTTGATGATGCCGCCGTCCTGCGTGACCTCCAAGCCGAGGCCGCCGAACTCGCCGCGGGTCTGCACCTGCATGTCCTTGAACGCCTTGGCGTTCATGTAGGAGCTGTGCGGGTCAAGCCCGGTCAGCATGCCGTTGATGGCGTTCTCGATCAGGTCACGGTCGTTGACCGGCTCCACGTACTCCGCCCGGATGCGGTCGAACACGTCGCCGAACAGCTGCAGCAGCCGATAGGTGTCGCCCCGGCTGTCCTGCGCCAAGGCCTGCTGCACGGGCCAGCCCCGGCCGGTGAACACGCCGGTGGCGGGGCCGACGGAGACACCGGCGAGGAAGGCTGCGCCAACGAGCAGCCCGGAACGGAACTTCATGCCTGCCTATCCCCTCCGCGCCATCCCGGCGCATGTCGTCCGGCATCGTCCCACATAGGGCCGCTTCCCGCCACCGTCATGAGCGCGCGCGCAAATATGGCGCGGGATTCACCGGCTGGCCGCCCTGGCGCAGCTCGACGTACAGCAGGGGCCGGTTTCCCGGCGTGCGCGGGTCCCATGCCGGCATGACGCCGACCGGCTCGCCGCCCTGCACGGGGCGGCCCACCGCCACGTCCAGCCGGTCCAGCCCGGCCAGCACGAAATGCGCGCCGCCGCCGCAATCAATGATCATCAGCTGCCCGAAGGAGCGGAACGGGCCGGCGAACACCACCCGCCCGCCGCATGGCGCGGACACGCGCGCAGCGGGCGGCGCGCCGTAGGACAGCCCCATGGCCGGCCCGGCGTCGCCCGGCTCGCCGAACACCCGCACCACGCTGCCGGCCACCGGCGCCCCCCCCTGGCCACCGCC
>CAXTNC010000197.1:1987-5716 GCA_964245495.1 uncultured Acetobacteraceae bacterium | reverse complement strand
GTCCGTGACCGGGCGGGCGCCGCTCGGGGCCGGGGCGCTGGCGTTGCGGGCGGCGGGCGGGATCGACCTGGCGATGCTGGACCCGATCTTGACGGCGCAGGGCCGCCGGGTGCGCGGCCAGGTGGCGCTGGATGCGGCGGTGGCGGGCACGACGGCCGCGCCGCAGGTGAGCGGCACGGTGACGCTGGCGAACGGCGAGGTGCAGGACTTCGGCCAGGGCGTGCGGGTGACGGACATCACGGCCACGGTCCAGGGCGCGGGACAGACGATCCGCATCGCCAGCCTCACCGCCAAGGCCGGCGCGGGAACCATCGGCGCCAGCGGCAGCGTGGGGCTTGCCGGGGCGATGCCGGTTGACCTGACGCTGACCATGCGCAACGCCCGCCCGCTCGCCAGCGACCGGCTGGCGGCGGACCTGAACGCGGACCTGACGGTGCGGGGCGAGGTGCAGGGGGCGCTGGCGGTGGGCGGCGCGGTGTCCATCCTCCGCGCCGCCATCAACATCCCGGACCACCTGCCGGTGTCCGTGGCGGTGCTGCCGGTGCGGATCGCCGGGGCACCGCCCCCGCCGCCGCCGAAGCCCGGCGCAGTGGTGCGGCTGGACTTGCAGCTGGACACGCCGGGGCAGATCTTCGTGCGCGGGCGCGGGCTGGACGCGATCCTGGGCGGCAGCCTGCACGTGGCGGGCACCACGGCGGCGCCGCAGGTGAGCGGCGGGTTCGACCTGCGCCGCGGCACGTTCAACCTGGCCGGCACGACGCTCACCTTCGCGCGCGGCAAGGTGGGGTTCGACGGCGCGGGGGTCACGGACAAGATCGACCCATCCTTGGACTTCGAGGCCGACTCGCCCACCGCGGCCGGCACGGCGATGCTGCTGGTGACCGGCTACGCCAGCGCGCCCAAGATCACCCTGGCCTCCTCCCCGCCGCTGCCGCAGGACGAGGTGCTGGCGCAGCTGCTGTTCGGCAAGAGCGCGGGCAGCCTGGGGCCGTTCCAGTACGCGGAGATCGCGGCGGCGCTGGCGGACCTGTCCGGCACGGGGGGCGGCGGGTTGAACCCGCTGGAGAAGGTCCGCAAGGGGCTGGGGCTGGACCGGCTTTCCGTGGGGAGCGGCAGCAACGCCGGCGGCAGCAGCAGCTCCGCCACGGTGGAGGCGGGCAAGTACGTGGCCAACGGCGTGTATGTCGGCGCCAAGCAGGGCACCACGGGGTCGCAAACGCAGGCGGTGGTGCAGATCGACATCTACAAGGGTCTGAAGGCGGAAACCAACGGCGGCACGGGGACGGGGGGGAACAGCGTGGGGCTGAGCTACCAGTTCGAGTATTGAGCCTACGTCCGCAGCACCCCGTGCTGGCGCAGGAACCCGAGCAGCGGCAGCAGCGGCAGGCCCAGCACCGCGGCGTGGTCGCCCTCCACGGCGTCGAACAGCTGCGCGCCCAGCCCTTCCAGCCGGTAGCACCCGACGCCGGGCAGCAGCGCCTCGCGTTCCGCGGCGACGTACTCGTCCAGGAAGGCGTCCGAGAACGCCCGCATGGTCAGCGCCGGCCGGGCCAGGTGGCTCCACACCGGCCTGCCTTCGCGCCAGCAGGTCACGGCCGTCGCCAGCTCGTGGCGGGAAGGTCGGGCGGCTTGTCGAACCATTCGCCCTCGCAGACCAGCACCTGGTCGGCGCCGATCACCAGGGCGGCCCCGTCGCGCACGCGGGCGGCCTTGGCGTCGGCCAGGGCCATCGCCGCCTCGCCTGCGTCGGCGCCGTCCGCGCGCAGGGCGGCCTTGATCGCGGCCTCGTCCACCGCGGCCGGGCGCACGGTGAACGCCACCCCGGCCGCTTCCAGCAGCGCCCGGCGGGCGCCGGAGCCGCTGGCCAGCACCACCGGCGGCGCGTCCGGCGCCATCATGGGGGCGCGGCACCCTGCCGCTGCCGCATGTGCCAGGCTTCCATCAGCTGCAGCACGGTGGCGGCGGTTTCCTCGATGGAGCGCCGGGTCACGTCGATGACCGGCCAGCCGCGGCGGTTGCACAGGCGGCGCGCCCAGAGCAGCTCCTCCTTCACCGCGTCAGCGTCGATGTAGTCGCTGCTGTCCTGCCGCATGGGGCCTTGGCCGATCATGCGCAGGCGGTGGCGGCGTATCTCGATCAGGGCGCGCGGGTCGAGCGTGAGGCCGATCACCGGGCAGCGCGGCTCCGCCAGGCCCGGCGGGTCCGGCAGGCCGGGCACCAGCGGCACGTTGGCGGATTTCACCCCGCGGTTGGCCAGGTAGAACGAGGTGGGCGTCTTGGACGAGCGGGACACGCCGACCAGGATCACGTCCGCCTCCAAGATGCCGGCCTGCGCCTGGCCGTCGTCGTGCGCGAGCACGAAGTGCATGGCGTCGATGCGGCGGAAATAATCGGCGTCCAGCACGTATTGCCGGCCGGGGCGGGAGGCGGCCTGCTCGCCGATCTGCTCCTGCAACATGCCGAGCACCGGGTCGAGCACGTTGACCACGCGCAGCTCGAGCCGCTCGCACACCCGGGCCAGGTCGTCGCGCAGGCCGCGGTCGAGCAGGGTGGAGAGCACCGGGCCGGGCTCGGCCTCGATGCCTTCCAGCACCCGGTGCAGCTGGAAGCGCGTCCGCACCAGGCTCCAGCGGTGGTACACGATGGAGGCCTGCTCGAACTGCGACACGGTGGCGCGGGCGATCGAGTTCAGCGTCTCCCCCGTCGCGTCGGAGACCAAATGCAGGTTGAGCCGTTCGGTCGCCATGGCTGGGAGGATAGCGGGGATAAGCCGGCTGGCCAGGGGCAATCGGCGCCGCGGAGTCCGGGAGCGGGGAGAAGAGTCGCGGGGCCGTGCCGGCGGGAGCGTTTCGGCGCTGACTCCGCGTTGGGTGGGGACGGCGGCGGAATCAGCCGTGCGAGCAATGGCTTGGCCGCGCACAACGTTGTGGACAGGCTCCATGCGGAGTCAGGGGACTGCGTGTACCCCATGACTCACAGGGTTCTTCTATCACCCTACCCTATCTAAGACTCTTATCTGCTTTATAGGGTGGCCGTGACCTCTTCCCCCCTGCTCCGCGTGCTTGCCGGCGAGTCCGTGTGGCCGCCGCCCGTGTGGCTGATGCGCCAGGCTGGGCGCTACCTGCCGGAGTACCGCGCTGTGCGGACCCGGGCCGGCGGCTTCATCGACCTGTGCCTCAACCCGGCGCTGGCCACGGAAGTCACCCTGCAGCCGATCCGCCGCTTCGGCTTCGACGCCGCCATCCTGTTCAGCGACATCCTCATGCTGCCCATGGCGCTCGGGCAGCCCCTGCGGTTCGCGGAAGGCGAAGGGCCGCTGCTGGACCCGATCCGCGACTCCGCAGGCTTCGCTGCCCTGCGACCGGCGGGCGTGCCGGAGCGGACGGCGCCCATCATGCAGGCAGTCGGCCGCATTCGCCGCGAGCTGCCGCCGGAGGTGGCGCTGATCGGGTTCGCCGGCAGCCCGTGGACGGTGGCGTGCTACATGGTCGAGGGCCACGGCTCCAAGGACTTCGCCGCCGTGCGCGGCATGGCCTACCGGGACCCGGCGCTGTTCACGACCCTGATGGACCTGCTGGTGGAGCAGACCACGGCATACCTGCTGCGCCAGGTGGCCGCTGGGGCGGATACCGTGATGCTGTTCGACTCCTGGGCCGGTGTGCTGCCCTCCGCGCAGTTCCGCCGCCTCGTGATCGAGCCGACCCGGCGCATCGTGGCCGCCCTGCGCGC
>CAXTNC010000197.1:0-1887 GCA_964245495.1 uncultured Acetobacteraceae bacterium | reverse complement strand
GCCGTCGTGCTGTTCAACCTCGGCGGGCCGGACAAGCCTGCTTCCGTGCGCCCGTTCCTGGTCAACCTGTTCAAGGACCCGGCGATCCTGCGGGTGCCCGGGCTCATCCGGCCCGTGCTGGCCCGCATCATCGCCTATGCCCGCACCAAGGCCGCCACCGCCAACTACGCCATCCTCGGCGGCGGCTCCCCCCTGCTCGGGCTGACGCAGGCGCAGGCCGGCGCGCTCGAATCCGCGCTGCCGGAGTTCGACGTGCGCTGCTTCGTGGCCATGCGCTACTGGCACCCGTTCAGCGGGCCGGTGGCGCGCGAGGTGCGGGACTGGGCGCCGGACCAGGTGGTGCTGCTGCCGCTCTACCCGCAGTTCTCCACCACCACGACCGGCTCCTCCTTGCTCGCCTGGCAGGAGGCGGCGGCGCAGGCCGGGCTGGTGGCGCCCACCACCACCCTGTGCTGCTACCATGCCGACCCCGGCTTCGTCGCCGCCACGGCCGAGGGCGTGCGCCGGGCCTATGACGGGGCGATGGCGGAGCTGAATGGCCGGGTGCCGCTGCGGGTGCTGTTCTCCGCCCACGGCCTGCCGCAGACCATCGTGAAGCACGGCGACCCGTACCAGTTCCAGATCGAGCGCACCGTGGCCGCCACCGTGCGCAAGCTGGACATCCCGGGGCTGGACTGGACGGTGTGCTACCAGTCCCGCGCCACGCCGCAGAAATGGCTGGACCCGAGCACGGACGACACCATCGCCCAGGCAGGCAAGGATGGCGCCGCCGTGCTGGTGGTGCCGATCGCCTTCGTGTCCGAGCATTCCGAGACGCTGGTGGAGCTGGACGTGGAATACCGCGAGCTGGCGCACGAGAAGGGCGTGCCGGGCTACTTCCGCGCGCCGACGCAGAACGCGGACCCGGCGTTCATCGCCAGCTTGGCCGGCTTGGTCCGCACCAGTCTTTCCCGTGGTCCTGGGCTGTGCAGCTGGGCGGGCGGGCGCACCTGCCCTGCCGCCCACGCCGACTGCCCGCACGCCCGCGCCGGGCGGGCCGCACCCGATCCCGCCTCCGGGCTGGCCGAAGCCAGGGTGGCCGAGCCGGTCGCATGACTCCGGAACCGTTGCGGCTGGTGATCTTCGACTGCGACGGCGTGCTGGTTGACAGCGAAGGCGTTTCCAACCGGGTGGTGGCGGAGGAGATCACGGCGCTCGGCTGGCCGATGACGGCGGCGGAAAGCATTGCCCTGTTCGTGGGCCACACCCTGTCGGACATCCCGGGGGCAATCGAGCGCCACACCGGCCGCCATGTCCCGCCGGGCTGGGTGGACCGGCTGCGGGACCGGTTGATCGCGACGCTTGGCGCCGAGCTGGAGGCCATGCCCGGCGCGCAGGAGGCCTTGCAGGCGACCGCGGCGCTCGGCCTGCCCTACCGGGTCGCGTCCAACTCGTCGCACGAGGAGATGGGGGCGAAGTTCGCCCGGGTGGCCATGATCCACCTGGTGCAAGGCCGGCTGCACAGCGCGCGGGACGTGGCGGCCGGCAAGCCGGCGCCCGACGTGTTCCTGCACGCCGCCGCCGCCGCCGGCGTGCCGCCGCGCGCCTGCCTGGTGGTGGAGGACAGCGTGCCTGGCGCCGCCATGGCCATTGCAGCATGAAAATGGTCCGGCTGCCGGACGGCGCCGAGGTGCCGTTCATCGGCCAGGGCACCTGGCGCATGGGGGAGGGCCACCGCCCCGCCGCCGCCGAGGCCGCCGCGCTGCGCCTGGGGCTGGACCTCGGCATGACGCTGATCGACACCGCCGAGATGTACGCCGACGGCGAGGCGGAGCGCGTCGTCGGCCAAGCCATCGCCGGGCGGCGGGACGAGGCGTTCCTGGTCAGCAAGGTCACTCCGCAGAACGC
>CAXTNC010000196.1:0-5787 GCA_964245495.1 uncultured Acetobacteraceae bacterium | reverse complement strand
GTCACGTCCGTGGTGCGGAAGTAGAACTGCGGGCGGTAGTTGGTGAAGAACGGCGTGTGGCGGCCACCCTCCTCCTTGGTCAGCACGTAGGCCTCGGCCTTGAACTGCGTGTGCGGCGTGATGGAGCCGGGCTTGGCCAGCACCTGGCCGCGCTCCACGTCCTCGCGCTTGGTGCCGCGCAGCAGGGCGCCGATGTTGTCGCCGGCCTGCCCGCGGTCCAGCAGCTTGCGGAACATCTCGACGCCGGTGACGATGGTCTTGACCGTGTTCTTGAGGCCGACGATCTCGACCTCGTCGCCCACGTTCACCACGCCGCGCTCGACGCGCCCGGTGACGACGGTGCCGCGGCCCGAGATGGAGAACACGTCCTCCACCGGCATCAGGAACGGGCGGTCCATCGCGCGCTCCGGCTGCGGAATGTAGGCGTCCACCGCGGCCATCAGCTCGGTGACGGCGTTCTCGCCCTGCTCCGGGTTCTTGTCGTTCAGCGCCATCACCGCGGAACCCTTGATGATGGGGATGTCATCGCCAGGGAACTGGTAGGAGGACAGCAGCTCGCGCACCTCCATCTCGACCAGCTCCAGCAACTCCGGGTCGTCCACCAGGTCCACCTTGTTCATGAACACCACCAGCGCCGGCACGCCGACCTGGCGGGCGAGCAGGATGTGCTCGCGGGTCTGCGGCATCGGGCCGTCAGCGGCGGACACCACCAGGATCGCGCCGTCCATCTGGGCCGCGCCCGTGATCATGTTCTTCACGTAGTCGGCGTGGCCCGGGCAGTCCACGTGGGCGTAGTGGCGGTTGGCCGTCTCATACTCGACGTGGGCGGTCGAGATGGTGATGCCGCGCGCCCGCTCTTCCGGCGCCTTGTCGATCTGGTCGTAGGCGGTGAAGGTCGCGCCGCCGGTCTTGGCCAGCACCTTGGTGATGGCCGCGGTCAAGGACGTCTTGCCATGGTCCACATGGCCGATCGTGCCGATGTTGCAGTGCGGCTTGTTCCGCTCGAATTTCGCCTTGGCCATCGTGTTGCTCCGTTGCCCCGGTCAGTGTTTCAGGTGGTGTGCAGCTACCAGCGGTAGTGACTGAAGGCCTTGTTGGCTTCGGCCATCCGGTGGGTGTCCTCGCGCTTCTTCACGGCCGAGCCGCGGTTGTTCACCGCGTCGTTCAGCTCGTTGGAGAGCCGCTCCTCCATCGTGTGCTCGCCGCGCTTGCGGGCGCTGTCGATCAGCCAGCGGATCGCCAGCGCCTGGCGCCGCTCCGTCCGCACCTCGACCGGCACCTGGTAGGTGGCGCCGCCGACCCGGCGCGAGCGCACCTCCACCGCCGGCTTCACGTTGTCAAGCGCCTCGTGGAACATCTTGACCGGATCGGCCGCCGGGCCGCCCCGCTTCTTCAAGACCTCCATGGCACCGTACACGATGCCCTCGGCGTTGGACTTCTTGCCGTCGTACATCAGCGCGTTCATGAAGCGCGTGACAACGGTGTCGCCGAACTTCGCGTCCGGCAGGATGTCGCGCTTGACCGCGCGGCGGCGTCGGCTCATCGGTCCCCTCCCCTTACTTCGGACGCTTGGCGCCATACAGCGAGCGGCGCTGCCGGCGCTTGGCGATGCCCTGCGTGTCGAGCACGCCGCGCAGGATGTGGTAGCGAACGCCCGGGAGGTCCTTCACGCGCCCGCCGCGGATCAGCACCACGCTGTGCTCTTGCAGGTTGTGGCCCTCGCCGGGGATGTAGCTCACCACCTCAAACCCATTGGTCAGCCGCACCTTGGCGACCTTGCGCAGCGCGGAGTTCGGCTTCTTTGGCGTGGTGGTGTAGACGCGGGTGCAGACGCCGCGCTTCTGCGGGCAGGCTTGCAGCGCCGGCACCTTGTTGCGCTTGGGCGCCGGCTCGCGGCCATGTGCGATCAGCTGGTTGATGGTCGGCATACGCCCTCTTCCTTCACGCGCCGGGTTCCCCCGCCGTTCAAACCATGAACCGCACGGTGTGGCATTGCCCACCCGCGCGGTGTCCATGCATCGTCCGGCCTTGGCCTCCCTGGCGGGGAAGCGGCGCCGCACGTCCTGGTGCCTGCGATGTCGGCCAAGCTGGGACTTGCCGAGCGCGCGTTCTACGGGCGGGGTGGGGCGGAGTCAAGCACGTGGAGCACCTCCGGACAGGTCATGGGCCGTGCCTGGCCCCTTCGCGGGCGATGCGCGCCGGGAGCCGAACACGCAGAATGCCGGGCCGTTCTGATGGACCTCGTCCAGGAAGGTTTCGCACGCGAAGCCCTCGTCCTCCAGGATGCCCAGGATGTCCTGCTTGCGCAGCCATTGGCTGCCTGGGGCGGACCCGCCGCAGAAGCCTTCCCATCGCAGGGCTTCGAGATAGCGCTGGCCATAAAGGCAGACCTCCCGCCCGCGGAACGTGGTCGCCGCGCGCGGCTGGAAGTCGAACTTGCGCCTGAGGCGGTCCTGCCCGAGCAGCACGGCCTCGTCGAAGTAATGCGTCCACAGCCCGATGCTGTCGCAAACGCCGCAGAGGTTTTGCAGCATCCCGACCGGATCGGTCATGTGGTAGAGCACGCCGGAGGCAAGCGCGAAGTCGACCCGCGGCGGCGAGGACGCCAGGTACTTCATGAAGTCGCCCAGCAGGAAGGTGGCTCCCGGCATGGCCAGCGCGTCCTTGGCCACCAGGCAGCGCAGCCATGCCCTCGTGTTGGATTCGATCGCCAGCACGGCCGCCCCGCGCTGCGTCATCATGTGGGTGTGGCCGCCCTCGAGCGGCCCGAGTTCGAGCACGCTTTTGCCGGCGAACCCGTGCAGCCGGTCCTCGAACCACAGGATGCGGCCATCCTGGAACAGGCTTGCCTGCCCCGTCGTGGGCAAGCCGGGAACCGCCGAGCTCCATTCGCCCTCGAACGCCCGGCCCGCGTTGTCCGGATGCGGGAACCAGTCCACGAAACGGGGAGCGCCCGGCGCAGCGGCTTCCGGCGCCGCCCCGGTCGCCTGCCTGTCCGGTGCGGACGGCGCGGGCAGCGCGCCTGCGGCGCCGGGCAGCAGGCCCAACGGCCCGGCGACGAGCTCAGGCTCGCCCGCCAGCAGCCAGTCGATCTGCGCCCGGGTTTCCAGCATGGCCTGCTTGAGAAGAGCCAGGCGCCTGGCCGTCAGGACCTCCCGCGGCATGGCTGCCGCTCGCGCCTGGCCGCCGCGGCGCAGCCAGGCAAAGAACTCGCAGCCCTCCGCCGCCGTCGCGCGTTCCACCCGCCAGTCGGTTTCCCCGAGGGCTGCAAGCTCCAGCATGAGCAGCTCGAAGCTGGACGGGGTGAAGCGCCACGCATGCAGGTCGGTGTAGCCGGGCGCGGCATCCATCAAACCGGACAGGTCACGCGCCTGCTGGAGATCATAGCTCAGCCGCAAGTCCCGCAGCGGATGCTGCCCCCAACATCCAGCCCCTGCGTCCAGGGCTTTGTAGGCCGCGAAGTCGAAGCCAAGCCAGCGGTCGTGCCGGACCCGCTTCTCGCCGTGCGCGGCCAGCACCTGCCCCGTGGTCGTCAGCGCCTGGAAGCAGTCGAAGCAGTAGCGCTTGTCGGGCACCGCCAGGATCACCACGCCTTCCGGCTTCAGCAGCGCCGCCGCGGATTGCAGGAACGCGATCAGGTCCGGGGTGTGCTCGATCACGTGGCTGGCGACGAAGGCGTCCAGGCTGCCATGCAGCGCGGCCGGCACCGCGTCGCTCAGGGCGCCGCCGGTCCAGACGAAATCCACCTCCTCGATCCGGCTGACATCCACGTTGGGGTCGGCCTGGTACTTCTCGACCAGGCCCTCGCGGCTGAGATGGTCGAGCGTGCACGTGTTCCAGCCTGCGGCCTTGGGCGCGATCGGGCTGAACATCGGCCCGATCTCGATGATGCGCCCGCCGCGCGGCACGGGCGCCAGCAAGGTTTCAGCCCTGGTCGGCATGGCGGCCTTCCCTCACGATGACCAGGGCTTCTTCCGCCGGGCCGGCAAGGCGAGCTGGAAGGTGTGGTCGAGCCGGGAGAAGCTCGGATTGTAGAACGGGTCCGCATCGAGCGCCGGACCCCAGCGTTCCCGCATGACGGTGGCCTCGCGGGCGGCGCGGGCGACCTGGTCCGGGTGCCGGTCCAGGCCGCGCGAGGCCGATTCGAGGTGGTGCAGCTCAGCGAACGGCGTCCACAGGATGCGCAAGCCGGAGGCCCGCAGGCGCAGGCACAGGTCCACGTCGTTGAACGACACCGGCAGGTGCTCGGCGTCAAGCCCGCCCACGCCCAGGAACACGTCCCGCCGCATGGCCATGCACGCGCCGGTGACGGCGGCGACCTCGCGCGTCAGGATGAACTGGCCGAAGTAGCCGATCGCGTTGCCGGCCTCGAAATGGCCGAAATGCCCGGCGACGCCCGGGCCTCCCTCGTGGCTTCCCACGCCGAGGACGACGCCGGCATGCTGGATGCGCCCGTCCCCGTAGAGCAGCTTGGCGCCCACGGCGCCCACGTCCGGCCGGACCGCCAAGGACACCATCTCGCGCAGCCACTCGCCGTCGATCACGTCGATGTCGTTGTTGACGAGGACGATGACCTGTCCGGCGGCCTCGCGGACGGCCGCGTTGTTGAGGGCGGAGTAGTTGAACGGACCGGGGCAGCTCAGGACCTTGACCCGGCGGTCCTGCCGCAACCGGGCCAGCAGGGCCAGGGCCTGCGGGTCCTGGCTGCCGTTGTCGACGACGAGCAGCTCGATGTTCGGGTAGCTGGTCCGCAGCAGCAGGCCGCCCGCGCAGCGTTCCAGCAAGTCCGGCTTGTCCCGCGTGGGCACGATCAGCGTCACGAGCGGCGCCGGGTCCGGCAAGGGCCAGCGAATGCGGCTCCAGAACGGCGCCGCCGGGGGGGTCAGGACCTCCGCGTCGATGCCGCGGGCCAGCAGGTCGTCGCGGATCGACCGCTTGGCCGCCGCGATGCAGCGGTCATGCTGGGCTTGCGAGAACGACGACGCCTCGTCCATCCGGCGCCAGTGATACAGCACGGCCGGGATGTGGCGTATCCTGGCCGGCTCGGTCACCCGGGCGCAGCGCAGCGCCAGGTCGTAATCCTGGCTGCCGTCCACCGAGCCTTCCCGCAGCCCGCCGACCTGCTGCAGCAGGGTGCGGCGGTACACCCCGAAATGGCTGAAGAAGTTGTGGCCGTACAGGAGGTCGATGTTCCAGTCCGGCTTGAAATAGGGCTGGGAGCGCCGTCCCGCCGGGTCCACCTTGTCCTCGTCGGTGTAGATCAAGTCTGTTGCAGGGTGGGCGTCCAGCTCGGCCGCGATCTCGTAGAGGGCCTGCTCCGGCAGGATGTCGTCGTGGTCCATCAGGGCCACGAACTCGCCCGTCGCGAGCGCCAGGGCGGAGTTGGTGGCGGCGCCGATGTGGCCGTTCTCGCTTCGGCGCACCCACTTGATGCGGCTGTCGGCTGCCGCGAGCTCCTTCAGCACGTTCGCCACCGTCCCGGACGGCGAGGCGTCGTCGGCGACGCACAGCTCCCAATGGGGATATAGCTGGGCCGTCACGGAGCCGATCGCCTCGCGCAGCAGCCGCTCGGGCGTGTCGTAGGCCGGCATGATGACGGAGATCAGCGGCCTGCGGGCCAGCTTGCCGACATGGACCAGGATCGCCTGGCGGTCCTGGTCGGACAGCGTGTCGTGCTCGCGGACCCAGCGGTCGTAGGGGGTTTCCGGCTCCGGCGCCGGGGGCGCCGGCTCAGGGACGGCAGCCGCCGGGGTAAGCGCGGGGGGGGGAGGCGGCGGCTGCCGTCCC
>CAXTNC010000195.1:0-5794 GCA_964245495.1 uncultured Acetobacteraceae bacterium | reverse complement strand
CCGCCCGTCCACACCCACCCGCACCAGCTCCGGCGACGCCTCCACCACCGCCAGCACCCGGCCGAACTGCGCCGCCCCGTCCGTGTAACGGTTCACCAAGCGCGCCAGGTCCTGCCGGCTGAACGTCGAGTGCTGCCGCGTCAGCGCGTCCAGCGCCAGCAGCGGGTCGGCCGCGATCCGCTCCCCGTTGCGCGCCGCAATCGCCCGGTGCTCGGCCGCACGCTCCGCATCCTCGCCGCGCTCCTCGCGCCGCGCCCCTGCCGGCCCGATCTTGTGCTGCGGCTCCAGCCCGATGCCCTGCTCGGCGTAGGAGCGATGATCGATCCGCGCGTCGTGCCCCTGCTGCGCCAGCCGCTCGTTCGCCAGCTCCGCCCAACGCGACCGCACCCCCTCATACAAACCCGAGTTGTTCCAATCCCGCACCTTGGCGCCGAACCCCTCCGGCGTGACCGCCCGCATGGCCAGCAGGACGTGCGCATGCGGCTTGGCTTGCCCGTCCTCTCCCACCGCCCAATGCACGTTCAAGTCCGCCACCATTCCGCGGTCCACGAACTGCTCCAGCACGAAGTCTTGCGCTAAGCCGACCGCCTCCGTGCGCGACAGCTCCCGCGGGATGGCAAACTCCATCTCGCGGGCCAGTTGCGCGTCCTTGCGACGCTCAACGGCGTCCACCTCGTTCCACAAGACGGAACGGGCCGCCTGCGTCTCCACCCGGGTCTCGCCGCCGTGCCAGCGGGCCGGCGCACCGTCGGGTAGCAGGATCTCCGAATGCACCACGTCGGCCTTCGCGGAATAGTCGTGTTCGCGGTCCAGCTTGTCGTCGTGTAGGCGCTCGGCCGCCCGGTAGGCCGCCGCCGCCACTACGCTGCGGCCCGCGGAACGGCCGATCACCTGGATGTGGGCGTGGTAAATCGCCATCGGGCCGCGCGAGACTCCAGTGTGGGAAGCTAGAGCCTAGCCGGAGCCGGGCGGACCTGTCACGCGCTTCGGCACCTTGGCGTGCGCAGCAGCCAGCACATGTTGCAATAGCAACGTATCAGCGCGCATTTACCTAGTAACCTTCGCTGCGCTTCGGTCGGCAAATGACGCTGCTTGCCAGTATGGCCGGATAAGGTAGAACGCGGGCAAGTGGTTGCAGCCAGTCAGTTGCAGCACAGTTGGCAACGGGTCCGAGTGGTTGCTAGGCTTCCTTGCCTGCAAGGAACTGACATACGCCATGGCCCGCAAACCACGTGACTACGATGCCGAACTCCAAGCCCTCATGGAGCGCGCCAAGAAGGTCAAGTCACAGAAGACCGTCCAGTTGGGCGAACTGGTCCAAGTGATTGGGGCTGATGCCCTGCCCATCGAGGCCCTGGCCGGCGCGCTGCTGGCCGCCGTCGAGCAATCCAAGAAGACGCCCGAAGCTGTCGCGAGGTGGACCGAACGCGGGCAGGCGTTCTTTCAGCAAGGCGGCAAGCGGGGGACCAAAGCAGCAGCCGGCAACCCTGCTAGGGGACCTGCAAGCCACGGCAGCCCAGCTCCGGCGCCTGACCGTCCAGCGCAACAGGGTGGACCTCGCCCGAACCCGCGACGACAAGCGCCAGTGGGTCCAGGACCGGCGCGCACGCACCCGACATCTGATCGAACTCGGCGGGCTGGTGCAGAAAGCTGGACTGATCGAACTGGTGGACGATGACCGCGCTACCCTGCTCGGGGCGCTCCTGGACATGGCCAACCAGCTCAAGAACGGCCATGACAACGGCACGTCGCCTGCCGACCTCCGTACACGATGGCGGCGGGCCGGGATGCAAGCTTTCGAGGAGGACAAGGACGCAACTGCCGCTTAAGCTGGACGGGAGGAAAGGAACAGCACCGTGACTCGCTCGCGCCGTCATACCCCCATCGCCAGCATCACCACCGCCGCCAGCGAGAAGCAGGACAAGCGATGGGCCAACCGCAACCACCGCTCGGCCACACGCCGCGCCGTCAAGCGCGATGGGGACCCGGACGCCACCGTGCTGCCCATCCTGCGCGAAGTCAGCGACGAATGGGCCATGGCCAAGGACGGGCGGTCCTGGTTCGGCCAGCACATCCCTAAGCTGATGCGCAAGTAAGCGGGTATGATGTCAGTTATGGCTGTCCGGCCAGTCCTCGGGCAGCTCGTCGCCAGGGATGGGAGTCGTTGTCCCAGCCTTCGCCAGGATGCGCCCAAGGTCGCCAGATGTGGCACGGGCTGCGCGCTCGATCAGGTAGCCGCGCGCTTTCAGGGCAGCCACCTTCTCCGCCGCAGCCTGCAACAGGAACTGGTTGACCGACACGGCATTCTGGGTGGCTAGCGCCTTCACGTCCTCCATCAGGGAGGCAGGAATGCGGAGCGCGAAGTTGCTGACAGTCGCCATGGAAGTTCCTGACGTTGAAGGACACGAGCGTGTCCGCCTGCCCTATGCCATCATTGATTGATTTCCAGGAATGCGGCCAAAGCTCTCCCCATGCTCGCCAGCATGGCCTCGTCCAGCCGGCCAATGCGGGTGCCGGCTTTGGCCCGTGGGATCGTTGTCGCCTTGTCCACCATCACTTGCGACCGCAGCCGCAGCCCCGTGCTCCCACCCGGCTCCACCGTGATCCGGATTGCCGGCATGTCATACAAGTCGCTCGTCAGCGGCAGCACGGTTAGCGATGGATGCTCGGCATAGGCGTCCGCCTGCACGATTAGCGCCGGCCGCGGCTTGCCGTAGTCGCCGGAGCTTGCGACCGTCACCAGGTCCCCCCGTTTCACGCCGTCCAGCCCTTCGTGTCGGACACGTCCTCAATCCAGCGCATCACCACAGCCTCGTTGCTGCCCTGATCGGCGGCACGCTCGGCAAGGAACCGGGAGTGCCGCCGCGCTTCGGCCACTGCCGCCCGGTCCCGCTGCCGCTCCACGTAGCCCCGCATGAAGTCGCGCAGCACTTGCCCAGCCGGCTTGTCCTCCTCGGCCGTGGCAGCCGTGAAGGCCGCTTTCAGCTCCGGGTCCACCCGGAAGTTGAAGCTGTCCACCTTGGGACGCGCGCTCGTCCGTGGCATGATACTCTCCAAACGTTCTTGCATATGTTTTGCACGTATAATGCACCTGCACTATGGCGACCAATACATCGTGGCCCGGCTCTTGTCGCTAGAGTCTGTATTTCCGTTTAACTGTTTTTCTGTGTCCAGTCCTCAATGAAGCGGGTGACCTCCTCGACCATCCGGGTCCGGTTGATCGCGCAAGCCGCCTTGAACCGGGCGTGGAGCTGCGGGGACAGGTCAATGGTCAACCGGGCCTGCTTTGCGCCTGGGAGCCTTCCTGACGCCTCCTGCTCTGCGGAGGGTGCCTGCGGTGCTTCGGCACCTTCAACCCACTCCTGCACGCCCTGGGGGGCTTTTGGCGGCATCTTGAACTTGCTCATGCTGCGATCCCTTCCAGCTCCGCCAGGATGGCCCGGACTTCATCGGCTGCGGGTCCGTCTGGCTGCTGCTCAATCACCGTCCGCCCGGCCGTCATGGCCTCGGCGTAGATCACGCGCTGCGCCGTGCTGGCCGCCAGGATCGGCAAGGCAAACTCGGCCAGGGCGTCCCCGATCTCCCGGCTGAGGACGCTACGGCCGATCCTCCGTGAAACCACAAATGCGGATTTCTGTGTTTCCTTGAACCTGCGCGACTCGTTCACGAGGTTGACCGTCTCCCGGCTGGCCCAGAAGTCCGCTCCCGACGGCTGGACCGGGATCAGCACCAGGTCCGCCGCCGCTATCGCTGAACGGGCGACCTCGTAGCTGCGCGGCGCCCCGTCGATGATGACGGAGTCGTAGTCGGCCGACATGGCAGGCAGGTCCCGGTGCAGTACCGGCTTCGCCAGCCCGATCACCTGGAACGGCACCGGCTCCTGCCGGATGGCGGCCCAGTCCTGTGCCGTCTGCTGCGGGTCCGCGTCGATCAGCAGCACCCGTTTGCCTTGTGCCGCCATCGCGGCGGCCAGGTTCAAGGCTATCGTGGTCTTGCCCGCTCCCCCCTTCTGGTTGACGACAGCAAGGATCATGGCCGGCCTTTCTGCTAATGATGAAACAAGGATACACAGTTAAACGTGTTGCCGCAAACACAGAAACATGGGTAGAGCGTCCCGCACCTTATCCCATGTTCCTTGTTCGGACCGCAAAAGCCCTGTTCCTCGTCCCGTCCCTACCATCGGTCCAGCACGCCGCCGTCCAGCCGGGTCAAGGATGCCCGCTTGGGCACCGCGTAGCGGCGCGAAGCGTCCTTGATGCGGCTGGACGGCGGCGTGCCCGCTCGGGATAGATAAGGGTTCCCCCTGCTTTCTTGTCGCCGCGTCCAGGTTGTCCACGCAACCACGCTGCCAGCTATCGGAAGAACTATAGGATTCTAACTATAGGATTGTACCGCAAAGTGGCCGTGCCGAAGCACGGGCCTAGCATCGCAAAGTGGCCGTGGCGTGCATCGCAAAGTGGCCGTGGATAACTTGTTGATCCATAGGCCCTCCCTGCAAAGTGGCCGTGCCCTAGCCCTTCCGAACCGTGATCGCCGTGCGTCCCTTAACCGGCGTCGAGCTATGCGAGAGCATCAAGCCTCGCTGGTCCAGTTCCACTCGCGCTCCGCGGTACTGGCTCATCACCATGCCGAGCGTCTTGCGGAACACTGGACGGAAGTGGATCAGCTTCTCGTAGTGCCAGCCAAACTGCTGTTGCAGGGCGGGCCATGGCACGAGGACCGATTTAGCTGGGTCCACCCGGTGCAGCCGCTGTGCCAGCCACGCATACACGTCCAGCGCCATTGCATTGCCGGACAGGGCTGCTAGTGTGGTGGTTCTGAAGTTCGCCCGAGTATGCGGCTGCCTCCGGAAGCGAACTTCAGAACCATGAACCACACTAGAAACAAAGGTTTGCTAGTGTCCTTATCGATTTGGAAGTTCGCTCGGAGCCAGCCCCAAGCACGGCGAACTTCCAAATCGGGACACTAGCGCGATTTCGTGCAGCGGCACAGCATGGCGGGTCAGGCTGTCGAAGTAGTCAGCCGAGAGCTGCACCGCCGAGGGCCATAGCACCCGCTGCCCGTCCACCTTCGGAAACCACAAATCGAAGGATGTCACGATCTGGCTGTTAACCGTCACTGCCCGTCCGTCTCGGACATAGCCAAGCCGGATTGAGGATGCCGACAACCGCGCAAGCTGGTCCTTGATGGCCGCGATGTTCCGTCCCTTTGGATCAAGGCGTAGCCGCTTCACGAACGCCGTCAGGCTGTCCTCGATCTCGATCCGCGGGGATTGCTGCCGCAGCGCCTCGCCGTTGAGGTGCGCCAGGATCAGCCGGGGCTTTGGCCCATACGGAAGCCCCACCTTCACAAACTCGCCCGTCTCCGGGTGCATCGCCTCGCCCGCCAGCACCTTGAGGCGAGCTGCGCCATTCGCCTGCTCCCACTCGCGCACGTCGCCGGGGTTCCGGTAAGGCAAGCCCGTTTGGCAGAACACCGTGTGTGCGTAGAGGACCGGCCCCGGCTCATCACCGTGGATGAGGTCGCCCGCGTCCAGCAGCCGGGTCAGCCGCTCGTCCCTGGTGCTGCGCGTTGGTGTTTCGTCCATTGGATTTGCCTCCCGGCGACCAGCGTACGCCGGATCAAGCGCCCCGCGCTAGCACCCGCCGGACCTGTGCGGCGGACCACCTGGCCCCGCCCTGGGGCGCCCTCACCCCACGCGCCTCCAACGCCGCAGCGACCTGCCGCAAGCTGGCCCCTTCCTCCATCGCGCCCTCGGCCCGCATCCCGTCCAGCACCGCCCGCAGCTCGGCCG
>CAXTNC010000194.1:0-5855 GCA_964245495.1 uncultured Acetobacteraceae bacterium | reverse complement strand
TCGCATAATGCATATTATGGAAACTTGCCTGCGTCAGCCTTCGTCGCCGAACTCCATGACCATCCCGTCATGCCCAGGCTCCACCCCGGCCGGCAGCCGCTCGCGCAGCCAGGCCCAGTCCATGTCCGGCCCCATGTGCGTCAGCACCGTGCGCCGCGCGCCGACCCGCTCCGACCATTCCAGCACACGCTTCAAGCTGGCGTGGGTGCTGTGCGGCTGGCGCTGGAAGCAGCCAACCAGCCAGGTGTCCACGCCGCGCAGGATGTCGAACCCGGCGTCGTCCAGCGTCACCAAGTCCGTCGAGTAGCCGAACGCGCCGACCCGGAATCCAGTCGTCCTCATCACCCGATGGTCCTGCTCAAAGACGTGCAAGGCCAGCCCGGCGGTTTCCACCACGTCGCCGAACTCGAACGGCCGCGGTTCCAGCACAGGGCGGTAGAAACCCGGCGGCTTCCAAGGGCGGAACGCGTAGTCGAAGCGCCGGGCCAGCTCGGTCAGCGTGAACTCGGTGCCGTGCGCCGGCAGCGGCACGCCGGCGATGCGGTTCAGGATGCGGACCTCGTCGATGCCCATGATGTGGTCGGCGTGGGCGTGGGTGAACAGCACGGCGTCCACCTGCGGGATGGCGCAGGCCAGCAGCTGGGTCCGCAGCTCCGGCCCGGTGTCCACCAGCAGCCTTCGGCCGGCGGCGCTTTCCACCACGATGGAGGAGCGGGTGCGCTGGTTGCGCGGCTCCGCCGGGTCGCAGGCGCCCCAGTCGCCGCGGCCGTCCGCGCCGCCCACGTGCGGCACCCCGGCCGAGCCGCCGCAGCCCAGGACCGTGACCCGCATCAGGCGGCGCGCGCGAACAGGCGGCGGAAGTTGGCGGTGGTCAGCGCCGCCAGCGCGTCCGGCGCCAGGCCGCGCACCTCCGCCAGCACGGCCGCCGTCTTGGCGACATAGGACGGCTCGTTGCGCTTGCCGCGGAACGGCACGGGCGCAAGGTATGGCGCGTCCGTTTCCACCAGCACGCGGTCTGCCGGAGCGTCGCGGGCGATGTCGCGGTTCTCGGCGGATTTCGGGAAGGTCAGGATGCCGGAGAAGCTGAGATAGCCGCCCATGGCCAGCGCCGCCTCCGCCAGGCCGCGGCCGGAGGAGAAGCAGTGCAGCAGGAAGTCGAACGGACCCCCCTCCTCCCGCTCCTGGCGCAGGATGGCGGCGATGTCGCCGTCGGCGTTTCGGGCGTGGATGCACAGCGGCACGCCGGCCAGGCGGGCAGCGCGGATGTGGGCGCGGAACGAGGCGTGCTGCACGTCGCGCGGGGCGGTTTCGTAATGGTAGTCCAGCCCGGACTCGCCGATGCCGATGACTTTCGGATGCTCCGCCAGCGCGGCCACCGCCTCCGGCGTCGGCACCGGCGCCAGGGCCGCGTTCTGCGGATGCACGCCCACGGTGCACCACACCGCCGGGTGCGCCTCGGCCAGGGTGCGGATGGCGAGCGACTGGTCCATGGAGGTGCCGATGGTGACCAGCTCGCCCACCCCGGCGGCGGCGGCGCGGGACAGCACGGCGTCCAGCTCGTCGGTGAAGTGGTCCAGGTGGCAGTGCGAGTCGATCAGCACGCTACGCCTCGCCGACGTGGCGCGGGAACACGCCCTGCGGCGGCGGCAGGGCGATGCCGCCGGGCAGCGGCGCGGCCAGCGCGGCGAAGGTGCGGGCGTCGGCCGGCACGCCCAGCTGGTCCAGCATGGCGGCCATGCTGCCCGGCATCACCGGCTGCAGCACGGTGGCCACGGCGCGCACGGCGTCCGCCAGCACGCGCAGCACGGCGGCCATGCGCACCGGGTCGGTGCGGCGCAGCGTCCAGGGCGCCTGGCGGTCGATGTAGCCGTTGGCGGCGCGGATGACGCGCCAGGCCTCGTCCAGCGCCTCGCCGAACGCCTGGCGCTCCAGCTTGGGGCGCATCGCGTCCGGCAGGGCGGTGGCCTGGGCCAGCAGCTCGGCGTCGTCCTCCGTGGCGGGGCCGCGCTCCGGCAGCCGGGCGTCGCAGTTCTTGGCGATCAGGGACAGCGAGCGCTGCGCCAGGTTGCCGAAGTCGTTGGCCAGCTCGCTGTTCAGGCGGCCGACCAAGGCGCGGCGGTTGAAGTCGCCATCGTTGCCGAACGGGATTTCCCGCAGCAGGAAGTAGCGCAGCACGTCCAGGCCGAACTCGTCCGCCAGGGCGCGCGGGTCGATGACGTTGCCGACCGACTTGCTCATCTTCTCGCCCTCGACCGTCCACCAGCCATTGGCGAAGCAGCGCTTCGGCACCGGCAGCCCGGCGGCCATAAGAAAGGCGGGCCAATAGACGGTGTGGAACCGGGCGATGTCCTTGCCGACCAGGTGCAGGTCCGCGGGCCAGAACGCCCAGCGCGGGCTTGCCATGTCTGGGTAGCCAAGGGCGGTGACGTAGTTGGCCAAGGCGTCCAGCCACACGTACATCGCCTGCGCCGGGTCGCCCGGCACGGGAATGCCCCAGCGCAGGCCGGCGCGGCTGACGGACAGGTCCGACAAGCCGCCGCGGACGAAGCTGATGATCTCGTTGCGGGTCGAGAGCGGCGCCAGGAAGTCCGGGTTGGCCTCGTAGAACGCCAGCAGCCGATCACTCCAGGCGGACAGGCGGAACAGGTAGTTGGGCTCCCTCACCCACTCCACGGGAGCGCCGGTCGGGGCCAGCTTGACGCCGTCGGAGCGGGTGATGATCTCGTCCGCGACGTAGAACGCCTCGTCGCGCAGGGCGTACCAGCCTTCGTACTCGCCGAGGTAGATCTCGCCCTTGTCCGCGAGCGTCCGCCACAGCGCCGTGGCGCCCCGCTTGTGCCGCTCCTCCGTGGTGTGGATGAAGTCGTCGTTGGAGCAGCCCATCCGCGCGGTCATGTCGCGCCAGTCCGCCGTGATGCCGTCCACGTAGGCTTGCGGGTCCTGCCCGGCGTCAGCGGCGGCCTTGGCGACCTTCTGGCCATGCTCGTCCGTGCCGGTCAGGAAGAACACCTCCCTGCCCTCCAGCCGCATCCAGCGCGCCAGCACGTCGGCGGCGATGGAGGTGTAGGCGTGGCCGATGTGCGGCGTGCCGTTCACGTAGTAGATCGGCGTGGTGATGCAGTACTTGTCCGTCATGGCCTGTTCAGCAGCGCAATGGATGAAAGCAGCGCCTGGCGGCGGTCCAGGTTCAGCCGCTCCGTCTCGTCCTGGATGTGGGTGAGCGACTGCCACAGTTCAGCCCACTCGGCCAGGGGGCGCAGGCCGGCCAGGCGTTCGGGCGCGCCGCGGGCGGCGCGGCGCACGGTGGCGGACAGCCCGTCCCGCAGCAGGGTCATGAACGGGGTGAAGCGGTCCTCCGCCCGGCCGCCCAGCTGTTCCGCAATGGCGTAGGCGCGCAGCTTGGGCAGGTTGGGCACCCTGGCCAGCACCTCGACGGCGAGGGCGGCCAGCTGCACCCCTTTCTCCTCCGCCAGCAGCAGGGCGCGGCCGGGCGCGCCGGCGGCCAGCTCGGCCAACTGGGCGCGCTCGGAAGCTGGCATCTCGGGCAGGAAATGCGCCAGGGCCGCGTCCATGGCGGGCGGCGGCGCCGGCAGCAGGGCGAGGCGGCGGCAGCGGCTGCGGACCGTGGGCAGCAGGCGGCCGGGCGCCGCGCAGGTGAGCAGCAGGATGGCGCGCGCCGGCGGCTCCTCCAGCATCTTCAGCAGGGCGTTGGCGGCGTTGCGGTTCATGTGCTCCGCGCCGTCGACCACCACCACCCGCCAGCCGCCCTCCGCCGGGGTGAGCCGCAGGAAGGCGGACACGGCGCGCACGTCCTCCACCACGATCTCGCCGCGCAGCCGCGCCTTCTTGTCGTCCCATTCGCGCTCCACGGTCAACAGGTCCGCGTGGCTGCCGGTGGCGACCCGGCGGAACACCGGGCTGGCCGGGTCAAGCGCCAGGCTGTCGCTTTCCGGCGGCCCCGCAAGCAGGCGGCGCGCGAAGCGGAAGGCCAGCGTCGCCTTGCCGATGCCGGGCGGCCCGGTGATGAGCCAGGCATGGTGCATCCGGCCGCTGCGCATGGCTTCGGCGATTTGCGCCTCGGCCGCCGCGTGGCCGAACAGCAGCGGGTTCTCGCGGGGTTCCGGCGCGGTCATGGCAGCGCCGCCATGACGGCGGCGAACACCGAGTCGGCATCCCCGTTGGCGTCCACCACCGCGCACCGCTCCGGCTCCGCAGCGGCGATGGCGCGGAAGCCGGCGACGACGCGGGCGTGGAAGCCGGGACCGAGGCGGTCGTAGCGGTCCTGCGCGGCTGCGCGGGCGGCCAGGCGGGCGGCGGCGACCGGCTCCGCCACGTCCAGCACCAGGGTGCGGTCCGGCATGATGCCCAGCAGCGCGGTCAGCGCCGCGATCCGGCCGCGGTCAGCCCCCTGGCCGTAGCCTTGGTAGGCCATGGTGGAGTCATGGAACCGGTCGCACACCACGGTCGCGCCAGCCGCCAGCGCCGGGCGGATGGTGCGGGCGACGTGCTCGGCGCGGGCGGCGAAGTGCAGCAGGGTCTCGGCGTCCGGCGACCAGTCGTGCCGGCCGGACAGCAGCAGCTCGCGCAGGATCTCGGCGCCGGGCGCTCCGCCGGGTTCGCGGGTCAGCAGCACGGGCCGCCCGGCCGCCGCCAGGGCCTGCGCCAGGCGCCGCGCCTGGGTGGACTTGCCGGCCCCTTCCCCGCCTTCCAGCGTGATGAACAGCGCGTCAGCTGCCGAGGACGTAGTGGCTGAGCACGGACACGGCGCGGCCCGGCAGGCTGGCGCGCGGCACGTCGGCGCCGGCCAGCAGCGGCACCGCCATGTCCGGCACGCCCTTGCCGCTCACCACCAGCTTGCCGATCGGCTCGCCGCGGGCGATCGGCGCGGTGGCCGGCGCGCTGTACTGCACCTCGATCTTGGCCGTCTGCCGCCACTGGTGCGGCAGGGTGAGCACCAGGTCGCCCCCGCTCACCAACGGCACGGCCTTGTCCGTGCCGAGCCAGACCTTCACCGTTTCCACCGTGTCCCCGGCGCTGAACAGGGTGACGTTCTCGAACTCGCGGAAGCTCCACTCCAACAGCCGTTCGCTTTCCTCCGCACGGGCGTGCATGCTGGGCAGGCCGTTGATCACCACGATCACCCGGCGCCCGCCGCGCTCGGCGCTGCCCACCAGGCCGAAGCCGCCGGCGTCCGTGTGGCCGGTCTTCAGCCCGTCAGCCAGGCCCTTCTGCACCAGCGGGTTGCGGTTCTGCTGGTCGATGCCGTTGTAGCGGAACGAGGTTTCCTTGTCGTAGTGGTAGTATTCCGGGAAGTCCCGGACGATGTGGGCCGCCAGGGCCGCGATGTCCCGGCAGCTCATGTGCTGGGTCGCGTCCGGCCAGCCGGTGCAGTTGGCGTAGTGCGTGTTGCTCAGCCCCAGCTCGGCGGCCTTGGCGTTCATCTGCTCCACGAACTGGTCTTCCGACCCGGCGACCGCCTCCGCCAGCACGATGCAGGCGTCGTTGCCGGACTGGATGATCATGCCGCGGATCAGGTCCTCGACCTTCACGCTGCCGCCCTGCGGGACGAACATCTTGGAGCCTTGCGTCCGCCATGCCTTGTCGCTGACCGGCAGCTCCTGGTCCAGCTTGAGCTGGCCGAGCTTGAGGTTCGCGTACACGATGTAGGCGGTCATCAGCTTGGTCATGGAGGACGGCGGCTGCTGCACGTCCCCGTCCTTGTCGAGCAGGGTGGCGCCGGTGTTGTAGTCCACCACGATGGCGTAGCGCGCGCCGCTGTCGATCGGGCCGAGCGGCGTCACGGCCGGGCTGCCGGCGGGCACGGCCGGCTCGGGCTGCTTGCCATGGCCGCGGGC
>CAXTNC010000193.1:0-5878 GCA_964245495.1 uncultured Acetobacteraceae bacterium | reverse complement strand
GCACGAGGGTCTGCACGTCCACGGCATAGCCAGCGTCCCGCAGCGCCGCATCGTCCAGGCTGGTCAGCACCGTGACCGCCAGCACGCCCAGGCCGGACCCGGCGGCCCCCGCCACCGCGGCGCGCATCACCTGCGGCTCGGCGTGCACGGTCAGGAAGCGGGCGCCGCGGCGGGCGATGGACGCGGCGCCGTGGCGCACCGTCTCGCTGATGTCGTGCAGCTTGTGGTCCAGGAACAGCTGCCGCCCGTCCCGCAGCAGCTCGGCGGCCAGGGCGTCGGCGCCGGGCTGGAACAGCAGCCACATGCCGAGCTTGTAGAACGACACCACCCCGTCCAGCGCCGCCACCAGCCGGCGGGCGTCGTCCAGCCCCGGCACGTCGAGCGCCACGATCAGCCGGTCCTCCATGCGGGCCGGGACGCGGCTCATACCGGTTCGTCGGTCAATGCCCGGCGTTGGCGCCGGAGAAGTCGGGCGCGGCCAGGCCGGAGGCGGCCAGCTGCTCGGACAGCGCCGCCTTCAGCCGCTCCAGGCCCGGCCCGCTGGTCGCCTCGCAGCGCGCCACCAGCACCGCCTGGGTGTTGGAGGCGCGCAGCAGCCACCAGCCGTCCTCCGTCGCCACCCGCACGCCGTCGATGTCGGCGACGGTGGCGCCGGACTGCTTCAGCCGGGCCGCCACCTCCTCGATCACGGCGAACTTGCGGGTGTCCGGACAGTCGAAGCGCAGCTCCGGCGTGTTGATGACGTGGGGCAGCGCCTCGCGCACGGCGGACAGCTTGCCGGGCAGGCGGGCGAGGATGCCGAGCAGCCGGACGGAGGCGTACAGCGCGTCGTCGAAGCCGTACCACTTGTCGGCGAAGAACACGTGGCCGCTCATCTCGCCCGCCAGCGGGGAGTTGGTGTCGGCCATCTTGGCCTTGATGAGCGAGTGGCCAGTCTTCCACATCAGCGGCGTGCCGCCCGCGCGCGCCACCTCGTCGAACAGCACCTGGCTCGCCTTCACGTCGGCGATGACCGTGCCCTTGGGATGGGACTTCAGCACGTCGCGCGCCAGCACCACCAGCAGCTGGTCGCCGAACAGCATGGCGCCTTTGTCGTCCACCACGCCGATGCGGTCGGCGTCGCCGTCGAAGGCGATGCCGAGGTCAGCGCCCTGCTCGCGCACCGCCGCGATCAGCTGCTCCAGGTTCTTGGGCACCGTGGGGTCGGGGTGGTGGGCCGGGAAGGTGCCGTCGATGTCGCCGTTCAGCACCGTGTGGCGGCCCGGCAGGGTGCGGACCAGGCGCTGCAGCACTTCGCCCGCCGCGCCGTTGCCGTTGTCCCACACCACGGTGCTGATGCGGTCGCCGCCGTCCCAGTCGCTCAGCAGACGGGCCACGTAGTCCGCCGCCACGTCCACGTCCCGCACGCGGCCCGGGGCCTCGGCCACCACGTCCCCGGCGGCGGCCATGGCGCCGACCTGCTGGATCTGGGGGCCGAAGAACGGCTTGCGGCCGAGCATCATCTTGAAGCCGTTGTAGTCGGGCGGGTTGTGGCTGCCGGTGACCATGACGGCGCCGGCGGTTTCTTGCGTGAAGGCCGCGTAGTACAGCATGGGCGTCGGGCACAGCCCGACCCGCAGCACCTCCAGCCCGCACGCCTGCAGGCCGCGCACCAGCTCCGGCTCCAGGGAGGGCGAGGACAGGCGGCCGTCGTAGCCCACCGCGACCGTCTTGCCGCCGGCGCGCGCCAGGATGGAGCCGAAGCAGCGGCCGATGGCGTGGGCGTCCGCCGGGTGCAGCGTGCGGCCGACGACGCCGCGGATGTCGTACTCCCGCAGCGAGGTGGGATCAAACGTGTGCTGGAACGCCATTGGGCACCTCCTGGTACTTGGTCAGGAACGCGCGGACGGCGTCGCGCAGGTCCGGGCGCTGCAGGGCGAAGGCGATCTGCGCTTCCAGGAAGCCGGCCTTGTCGCCGCAGTCGAACCGCTCGCCCTCGTAGCGCAGGCCGTGGAACGGCACCTGGCCGATCATCTTGGCCATCGCGTCCGTCAGCTGCACCTCGTTGCCGGCGCCGCGGTCCATCTTGCTCAGGTGCTCCACGACCTGCGGCATCAGCACGTAGCGGCCGATGATGGACAGGTTGGAAGGGGCTGACGCCGGGTCCGGCTTCTCGACCAGGCCGCGGACCTCCACCAGCCGGCCGTCATCGGCGCCCACGTCCAGGATGCCGTACTTGTTGGTCTGGTCGCGCGGCACCTCCGCCACGGCGACGACGTTGCCGCCGGTCTCGTTGTAGGCGCCGGCGAGCTGCTTGAGGCAAGGGGTTTTCGACAGCACCAGGTCGTCCGGCAGCAGGATGGCGAACGGGTCGTCGCCGATGAAGGAGCGGGCGCACCAGATGGCGTGGCCCAGGCCCAGCGGCACCTGCTGGCGCACGGTGGCGATGGAGCCGGGCTGCACCGCCATGTCCCGCAGCATGGCCATCATCTCGGTCTTGCCGCGCTCCTTGAGGTTGGCTTCCAGCTCGAAGGCGATGTCGAAGTGCTCGACCAGGCCGGTCTTGCCGCGGCCCGTCACCATGCAGAACTGCTCGATCCCGGCGGCGCGGGCCTCCTCCACGGCGTACTGGATCAGCGGCTTGTCGACGACCGGCAGCATCTCCTTGGCCGTCGCCTTGGTGGCGGGCAGGAAGCGCGTGCCGAGGCCTGCGACGGGGAGGACGGCCTTGCGCAGTGGCTTCATGTCAAACCTTGAGGCTGGAGCGGCGATTCTTGATTGGGCGAGTGGTCGCACGCCGCCGCCCGGCCATCAAGCCTTGGCAGGCCAAGGCCGGGGCCTTGCCCCGGCCCCCACCAGAGGACGGCCGTCCTCTGGACACCTGATCATAAGGGAATAGAGGGCAAAGCCCCGGCTCACGCCGAGCTCAGCACCTCCGTGGCGGCGATGGCGCTCAGGTTGACGATGCCGCGCGCGGTGACGCTCGGCACCAGCACGTGGATCGGCCGGCTCATGCCCAGCAGGATGGGGCCGACCGGCAGGCCGTCGCTGCTGGCCTTCAGCAGGTTGAACGCGATGTTGGCGGCGTCCAGGCCCGGCATCACCAGCAGGTTGGCGGTGCCGGACAGGCGGCTGTCCGGCACGGCGCGGTCGCGGATCGCCTCGCTGAGCGCCGCGTCGCCGTGCATCTCGCCGTCCACCTCCAGCTCGGGCGCCTGGTCGCGGATCAGGCCCAGCGCGCGGCGCATCTTGCGGGCGGGCACGGACTGGCCGGCGCCGAACGAGGAGTGCGACAGCAGCGCCGCCTTGGGGGTGATGCCGAAGCCCTTGACCACCTCCGCCGCCAGCAGCGTCATCTCCGCCACCTCCTCCGCCGTGGGGTCGATGGTGACGTGGGTGTCGCAGAAGAACAGCGCGCCGTTGTTCAGGATCAGCGCCGAGAGGGCGTAGACGCGCGAGACGGTGGCGCGCTTGGGCACGATCGGCAGCGCGTAGGTCAGGTGGCGCTGCCAGTCCCCGGTGCCGCCGACGATGGCCGCGTCCGCTTCGCCTGCGTGCAAAAGCATCGACGCCGCCACCGTGGCGCGGTTGCGCATCCGCCTGGCCGCCGCGTCCGCCGGCACGCCGCGGCGGCCGACCAGCAGCTGGTACTGCGACACCAGCGGGTCGAACACGTCGCGGTCGAGCGCCGGGTCGAGCACGCGCACGCTGTGCTCCAGGTCGAGCCGCAGGCCCATGTCCGCCACGCGGGAGGCGATCACGCCGTGGCGGCCGATCAGGGTCGGCTGGGCGATGCCCTCGTCCACCACCGTTTGCACGGCGCGCAGCACCCGCTCGTCCTCGCCGTCGGCGTAGACGATGCGGCGGGGGGACTTGCGCGCCGCCTCGAACACCGGGCGCATCAGCTGCCCGGAGCGGTAGACGAACACCTCCAGCCCGTGGCGGTAGGCGGCGAAGTCCTCGATCGGGCGGGTGGCGACGCCGCTGGCGATGGCGGCCTTGGCGACGGCGGGGGCGATCTGCAGGATCAGCCGCGGGTCGAACGGCTTGGGGATGATGTAGTCGGGGCCGAACACGGGGGCCGCGCCGCCATAGGCCGCGGCCACCACCTCGCTCGCCTCCACCCGGGCCAGCACGGCGATGGCCTCCACGCAGGCGAGCTTCATTTCCTCGTTGATGGTGGTGGCGCCCACGTCCAGCGCGCCGCGGAAGATAAACGGGAAGCACAGCACGTTGTTGACCTGGTTCGGGTAGTCGCTGCGGCCGGTGGCCACGATCGCGTCCGGCCGGGCGGCGCGCACCGCTTCCGGCAGGATCTCCGGCTCCGGGTTGGCCAGCGCCAGGATGACCGGCTTGTCCGCCAGCAGGTGCAGCCATTCCGCCTTCAGCACGCGCGGGGCGGACAGGCCGAGGAAGATGTCCGCCCCCGGCAGCGCCTCGGCCAGGCTGCGGGCCTGCGTGCGGTTGGCGTAGCGGGCCATGTTGGGCAGCATGTCGGCGTCGCGCCCGGGGTGGATGACGCCGCGGATGTCCGTCAGCGTCACGTGTTCCGGCCGCAGCCCCATGACGCACAGCAGGTCCACGCAGGCCAGCGCCGCGGCCCCGGCGCCGGAGGTGACCAGGCGCACCTCCTCCAGCCGCTTGCCCTGCAGCTGCAGGGCGTTGCGGATGGCGGCGGCGACGATGATGGCGGTGCCGTGCTGGTCGTCGTGGAACACCGGGATCGCCATGCGCGCACGCAGCCGCTGCTCGATGGCGAAGCACTCGGGCGCCTTGATGTCCTCCAGGTTGATGGCGCCGAAGGTGGGCTCCAGCGCCGCCACCACCTCCACGAAGCGGTCCGGGTCCTCGGCGTCCACCTCGATGTCGAAGCAGTCGATGCCGGCGAACTTCTTGAACAGCACCGCCTTGCCCTCCATCACCGGCTTGCCCGCCAGGGCGCCGATGTTGCCCAGGCCCAGCACGGCCGTGCCGTTGGACACCACGCCGACCAGGTTGCCGCGCGAGGTGTAGTCGTAGGCGGCGAGCGGATCGGCGGTGATGGCGTCGCACGCGGCGGCGACGCCGGGCGAGTAGGCGAGCGCCAGGTCGCGCTGGGTGGCCATGCGCTTGGTGGGCGCCACTTCCAGCTTCCCGGGGCGGGGAAGGCGGTGGTAGTCCAGCGCCGCCTTCCGAAAATCCTCGTCCATCGCCATCTCGCTCCCTGTTGCCGTTCAGTTACGGACGGAGCGGCGCGCGATGCAACCCGAGGGGAGGACATGGCAGGGGACGGAATGCGGCCGAGAAGACTCGAACTTCCACAGGGTTTCCCCCACAAGCACCTCAAGCTTGCGCGTCTACCATTTCGCCACGGCCGCAGCGTGACGGAACCATAGCCGATGGACGCCGCCGCATCAATCTCTCCCGCCTGGCGCATCTCGGACGCGCCCGTGCCGTACGGCGCGGCGCTGGCCGCCATGCAGGCGCACGCCGCCGCCATCCGCGCCGGCGACGCGGACGAGGCCGTGTGGCTGCTGGAGCACCCGGCGCTCTACACCGCCGGCACCAGCGCCCTGCCCGCCGACCTGCTCAACCCGGCGGGGCTGCCGACCTTCGCGGCCGGGCGCGGCGGCCAATGGACCTACCACGGCCCCGGCCAGCGCACCGCCTACGTCATGCTGGACCTGGCCCGGCCGCATGGCGCCGTGGCCGCGCGGGACGTGCGGGCCTACGTCTGGGGCCTGGAGGAGTGGCTGATCCGCGCCCTCGGCCAGTTCAACGTGCGCGGCGAGCGGCGGACGGGCCGGGTCGGCATCTGGGTGGCGGACGGGGCGGGCGGAGACAGCAAGATCGCCGCGATCGGCGTGCGGGTGACCCGCTGGGTGAGCTGGCACGGCGTGGCGCTGAACGTGTCGCCCGA
>CAXTNC010000192.1:0-5895 GCA_964245495.1 uncultured Acetobacteraceae bacterium | reverse complement strand
GCACCCAGGGCCGGTTGCCGCGGATGTCGCGGTCGGACAGCACCGTGGCTGTCCCATGCCCCAGCCACACGGCCTGGCTGCCGTCCCGCCACGCGGCGAACCGGTCGATGTGCGGCAGCGCCGGGCACAAGGCGCGGGCAGGCTCGGCGGACACCAGCAGCGCCGCGTCCTCGCACGGCATCGGCTTCAGGCTGCGGGCCAGCAGCACCGCCGTGCCGCCGCCCTCGATGCGGCACCCTTCCGCATCGCAGCGAACCGGGCCAGGCTGGCCGTCCTCGGGAAATGCCGCCGCGAGCGGCTCGGCCCAGTACTGCTCCCAGGCGTCCCGGACGAAATGGGACCAGCCTGGCCGGACTTGCAGCAAGGCGGGCGAGCGCAGCGCGATCAGCCTCGCGTCCGGCGAGACGAGCAGGTCGGCAGGCGGGCTTGCCAGGCCCGACAGCAGCCCTGCCAGGATGACCAGCGCCCCGGCCAGCCGGATGGGCGAACGCCACAGGGCAAGCCATGCCAGCCCAAGCGCCACCACCGCCAGCCCCCACCCCGGCATGTGCGGCACGCCGAAGCTGGCCGCAGGCCAGGCCGCGATCCTCCGCGCGATGGCCAGCACCACACTCAACGCCCATCCCATCGGCGCCAGCGCCAGCCGCTCCAGCCCGAGCGGCATCAGCAGCAGCGCCAGCAGCCCCGCCGGCATGACCGCCAGCGCCGTCAGCGGAACGGCGACCAGGTTGGCGAGCACGAAGTACGCCTGCACCCGGCCGAAGTGGTAAGCGCCGAACGGGGCGGAGGCGAGTCCGGCGAGCAGGCTGGTCAGGATGAGCGTGGCCAGGTGGTGCAACGCCCGCCGGCCGTATAGCCGGGATAGCGCCGGGCGCAGCGCCTCGTAGCCGGCGATCAACGCCATCACGGCGGCGAAGCTCATCTGGAACGAGACGCCCACCACCTCCTGCGGCCAGGCGGCCATGAGCAGGATCGCCGCCAGGGCCAAGCCGCGCATCGAGAGGGCCCGC
This sequence comes from uncultured Acetobacteraceae bacterium, assembly GCA_964245495.1. Classification (GTDB taxonomy): domain Bacteria; phylum Pseudomonadota; class Alphaproteobacteria; order Acetobacterales; family Acetobacteraceae; genus LMUY01. The sequence goes on along the minus strand of CAXTNC010000192.1, from coordinate 4,885 downwards.
CGCCCAACGGCCACGCCCAGCGTGACCAGCGCCGCCATGGCGAAGGAGCGCAGCACCGGCACGTGCGCCCCGGTCAGCAGCACGTAACCCGCGCCTGCCGCCAGGGCCGCCCCCGCCGCAAGCTGCTTGCAGGGCCAGCGCAAGGCGGCACGTTCGGACAACGCGAGCGCGAACCGCGCGGCGCCCATCACCAGCCCAATCACGATGCCGATGTGCAGCCCGGCCACCGCCAGCAGGTGCGCCAGGCCTGAATCGCGGAACGCCGCCCGGTCGTCCGGCGGGATGGCGCGGCCCAGTCCGGTCAGCATCGTGGCCGCCACGGCGCCTTCAGGCCCGGGCAGCCCGGCGATGACCCGGGCAGCGACCGCTTCGCGCAGGCGGGTGAGCGCCGTGACAGGCGCCGGGTCATGCGCCAGGATTTGCACGGGGCCGAGCGCCATGCCGGAGCCGCCGAGGCCGGAGAAGAAGGCGTCCCGCTGCAAGTCCCAGGCGCCGGGGTAGGCAGGCGGCGCAGGCGGGCGCAGCACGGCGCGGGCGCGGACGGTGTCGCCAGTTGCGACCAAAGCAGCGTCGCTGGGCTGCAAGCGCAGGTGCAGGCTGCGGGGCAGCGCGTCCCCGCCATCGAGCCGCGGCGCCAGCAGGGTCAGCCGCCGCCCGTCCAGCAGCTGCTCCACCGCGCTCACGGCGGCGGTCACGACCGTGGCCGTGCGGGGCAGCTCCAGCGTCGGCGGCGCGCGTTCGGCCGCCCATTGCGCCGAGGCGAACCCGGCGCTGGCCGCCAGCAGCGCCAACCCGGCGACCCGCGCGGCCCGGGACCACAGCAGCGCGCACAGGGCCGCCGCGCCGATGGCCAGCGCCGGCCCGGCAAAGGCGGGCGGTTCCTGATGCAGGGCGAAATAGCCCAGCACGCCAGCCGCCATGCACACGGCCAGCCACGGCATGGACCGCCCCCGCTCCGCCTCCGCCGCGACGAGCAGCCAGGCCGGCGCGCCGGGCAGCCTGGCGGTGCGGATCGCGAGGAGGGCGGCGTTCACCGGCAAAGGATAGCGGGTAGGCTGGCGCAGGGCCATCGCGGCGGCGGATTCCAGGAGACGTGCTATCGTGAAGCTGACGGATGACCAAGAGCTGCTGGAGCACGAACTGAGGGTCAAGATGATGCAGACGAACATCGACCAAGGCCGGCTGAACATGGACAAGCTGCGCAGTGACCTGAAATGGGAAAACCGCAAGTTTTTGGTGCAGTTCCTCCTTGCGATAGCTGCATCCGTCGGTGCGGGCGTCGCTTTGGCGAACTACGTCAACAGCCGGCCGCCGCTCCCTGCGCCTCCCGCTCCGCCACCGCAGATCATCTACCTCGTTCCTGGCCAGGCTCCGCCTCCCGCGCATTGATCAACGAGGCGCACCCTATGCTAAGGGCACGCCCATGACGGTCCGCACCCGCTTCGCCCCCTCCCCCACCGGCCTGCTGCACATCGGCGGCGCGCGCACGGCGCTGTTCAACTACCTGTTCGCCCGCCACCATGGCGGCCAGTTCCTGCTCCGCGTCGAGGACACGGACCGCGCCCGCTCCACCGCCGCCTTCACGCAGGCCATCCTGGACAGCCTGGACTGGCTCGGCCTGGAGCGCGACGAGCCGGAGGTGTTCCAGTCCGCCCGCGCCGAGCGCCACGCCGCCGTGGCCCGCGCCATGCTGGCCAGCGGCCACGCCTACCGCTGCTGGGCCACGCCGGACGAGATCGCCGCCGCCCGCGAGCAGGCCCGCGCCGCCGGCCGCCCGATCCGCTTCGACAGCCCGTGGCGCGACTTTGGGCGGGACCGCACGGACGGGCCGGACGCGCCGTCCGTCATCCGCCTGCGCGCGCCGCGGGACGGCGAGACGGTCGTGGACGACAAGGTGCAAGGCGCGGTGCGCGTGGCCAACGCCGAACTGGACGACATGATCATCCTGCGCAGCGACGGCACGCCCACCTACCTGCACGCCGTGGTGGTGGACGACCATGACATGGGCATCACGGACGTGATCCGCGGCGACGACCACCTGACCAACACCTTCCGCCAGGTGCAGGTGTACCACGCCAACGGCTGGGACGTGCCGAGCTTCGCGCACATTCCGCTGATCCACGGGCCGGATGGAGCCAAGTTGTCCAAGCGGCACGGCGCCGCCTCCGTCACCGAGTTCAGGGATGCCGGCTACCTGCCGGAGGCGCTGTGCAACTACCTGCTGCGGCTTGGCTGGGGGCATGGCGACGCCGAGGTGCTGGACCGGGCGGAGGCGGTCCGCCTGTTCGACCTGGACGGCGTGGGCCGCGCGCCGAGCCGCATGGACTACAAGAAGCTCGACAACCTGAACGGCGTCTGGCTGCGCGGCGCGGACGACGGGCGGCTGACGGCGGACGTAGTGACGCGGCTGGAAACGCGAGGGTTGCCGGCCGAGGCCGCCGCCGGGCGCATCCGCGCGCTGATGCCGGGGCTGAAGGAGCGGGCGCGCACCTTGGCCGAGCTGGCGGACAGCGCCGCCTTCCTGGCCCGCAGCGTGCCGCTGGAGCCGGACGCCAAGGCGGCCGCCTTGTTGACGCCGGATGCCAGGACGATGCTGCGAGAGGTCGCGGCCGAGCTGGACGCCACCGACTTCTCCGCCCCCGCACTGGACGCTGCCCTGCGCGGATATGCCGAGCGCGTGGGCAAGAAGCTGGGCGCCGTGGCGCAAATCGTGCGCGCGGCGCTCACCGGCGCCACCACCAGCCCCGGCATTGACGCCACCCTGGCCGCGCTCGGGCGCGAGGAGGCCGTGGCCCGGCTGCTCGCCGCGTGAACCTGCCCACCCGCCACCTGCTCGCCATCGAAGGGCTGCACCCGCCGCAGATCGCCCGCCTGCTGGACCTGGCGGAAAGCTACGTGCTGCTCAACCGCTCGGGCCAGACCCAGCGGGACCTGCTGCGCGGGCGCACCCTCATCAACCTGTTCTTCGAGGACAGCACCCGCACCCGCACCTCGTTCGAGCTGGCGGGCAAGCGGCTGGGGGCGGATGTCATCAACATGTCGGTCGCCTCCTCCAGCGTGAACAAGGGCGAGACGCTGCTGGACACCGCCGGCACGCTCAACGCCATGCAGTGCGACCTGCTGGTGGTGCGGCACGACCAGTCGGGCGCGCCTTCACTGCTGGCGCAGAAGGTGGACGCAGCGGTGATCAACGCCGGGGACGGGCTGCACGAGCACCCGACGCAGGCGTTGCTGGACGCGCTGACCATCCGCCGCCGCCGCGGCCGGCTGGAGGGGCTGACGGTGGCGATCTGCGGCGACGTGCTGCATTCCCGCGTGGCGCGGTCCAACATCCACCTGCTGACCACCATGGGCAGCCAGGTGCGCGTGGTGGGGCCGCCGACGCTGATCCCGGCAGAGGCCGGGCGGCTCGGCGTGCGGGTGTTCCACGACATGGACCAGGGCCTCGCCGGGGCGGACATCGTGATGATGCTGCGCTTGCAGCGGGAGCGGATGTCGGGCGGCCTGGTGCCCTCGGCACGCGAGTATTTCCGCTTCTTCGGCCTGGACGCCGCCCGCCTGGCGCACGCAGCGCCCGACGCCCTGGTGATGCATCCCGGCCCGATGAACCGCGGCGTGGAGATCGACAGCGCCGTGGCGGACGACCCGGCGCACTCGGTGATCCGCGAGCAGGTGGAGATGGGCGTGGCGGTGCGGATGGCGGTGCTGGACGTGCTGTCGCGCCGGACGCGGCGGAACGTGTAGCCCATGGCCGACACCCTGCTCGCCAACGTCCGCCTGCTCGACCCGGCAGCCGGCCTGGACGCTCCCGGCGGCTTGCTCGTCCGCGACGGCCTGATCGCCGACCTCGGCCCCGGCCTCGGCCGCCCGGACGGCGCCGCGGTCATCGACGGGGACGGCGCCGTGCTGTGCCCCGGCCTGGTCGATATGCGCGCCGCCCTCGGCGAACCCGGCTTCGAGTACCGTGAGACCATCGCCTCCGCGGCCGTTGCCGCCGCGGCCGGCGGCATCACCACCCTGGCCGCCCTGCCCGACAGCCGGCCCGCCATCGACGACCCGGCGCTCGTGCGCCTGCTGCGCGCCCGCGGCGAGGAGACCGGCAGCCTCAGCATCCTGCCCTACGGCGCCGTCACCCGCGGCTGCCGCGGCGAGGAGCTGGCGGAGATCGGGCTGCTGGGCGAGGCGGGCGCGGTCGGGTTCACCGACGGGCAGCGCGCCATCGGCAACGCGCGGCTGATGCGCCGTGCCCTGGCCTACGCGCGCGGCTTCGGCTACCGCATCATCCAGCACCCGGAAGACCCGGTGCTGGCCGATGGCGGCGCTGCCACGGAAGGCGAGCTGGCCACCCGGCTCGGCCTGCCCGGCATCCCCGCCGCGGCCGAGGAGATCCTGGTGGCGCGGGACATCAGCCTGGCCCGGCTCACCGGCGGCGCGGTGCACTTCGCCCACGTGTCCACCGCGCGCGCCCTCGCCCTGATCCGCCGCGCCAAGGACGAGGGGCTGCACGTCACCTGCGACACCGCGCCGCCGTACTTCGACTTGAACGAGACGGCGATCGGCGACTTCCGCACCTACGCCAAGCTGTCCCCGCCGCTGCGCCCGGAGGCGGACCGCCTGGCCGTGGCGGCGGCCCTGGCGGATGGCACGGTGGACGCCATCGCCTCCGACCACCAGCCGCGCGACGCGGACGACAAGCGGTTTCCCTTCGCCCAGGCGTCTGCCGGCGGGGCGGGGCTGGCGACGCTGCTGGCGGTGACGCTGGCGCAGGTGCACAACGCCGGGCTGCCGCTGATGGCCGCGGTCGGGCTGCTGACGGCGCGGCCCGCCGCCCTGCTGGGCAGCCCGGCGGGGCGGCTGGCGAAGGGCGCGCCGGCCGATTTGTGCC
>CAXTNC010000191.1:0-5961 GCA_964245495.1 uncultured Acetobacteraceae bacterium | reverse complement strand
ATCCGCAGCGCGCCGAGTTCGAGCGCGTCACCGCCGGGCGCCTGCCGGACGGCTGGGCGGACGCGCTGGCCGCGTTCAAGGCTGAGCTGGCCGCCGACCGCCGCCCGGCCAGCACGCGCGACTCGGCGGAACGGCTGCTGGAGGCCATGGCGCCGGGCTTCCCCGAGCTGGTCGGCGGCCAAACGGAACTGGGGCCAAGCCGCGGCGCCGCCGTGAGGCCGGGCAGCTTCTCCGGCCGCCAGGTGCATTACGGCCCGCGCGAGCACGGCATGGCGGCCTGCCTCAACGGGCTGGCGCTGCACGGCGGCGTGCTGCCCTACGCGGTGGCGCCGCTGGCCGCCACGGACGGGATGCGCCCGGCGCTGCGGCTGTCCGCCATGATGGGGGTGCGCGCCATCCACGTGGCGACGCATGACAGCATCGGCCTGGGCGCGGACGGCGCGGCCTACCAGCCGGTGGAGCAGCTGGCCGGGCTGCGCGCCCTGCCCGGCCTGCTGGTGCTGCGCCCGGCCGACGCCATGGAGGTGGCGGAATGCTGCGAGATCGCCGTCCGCCGCACCGAAGGCCCGTCCCTGCTGATGCTGTCGGAGCAGCCTTTGCCCGCCCTGCGGACGGAGGCGGGGGAGAACCGCTGCGCCCGCGGCGCCTACGTGCTCGCGGAGGCGGGCGGCCCCCGCGCCGCCACCCTGATCGCCAGCGGCAGCGAGGTCGGCCTGGCCCTGGCCGCCCGCGACTGCCTGGCCGGCGAGGGGGTCGCAACCGCCGTGGTGTCCATGCCGGCCTGGAGCCTGTTCGCCCGGCTGGACCCGGCGGCGCGCGCCGCCGTGCTGGGCAGCGCGCCGCGCTTCGGCATCGAGGCGGCCTGCGGCTTCGGCTGGGAGCGCTGGCTGGGCGAGGACGGCGTCTTCCTCGGCCTGCCCGGCTTCGGCGCGTCCGCCCCGGCGGGCGACCTGTTCCGGCATTTCGGGCTGACGCCGGACGCGGTGGCCGCCGCGGTGCGCCGCCGCCTGGCAGGGTAGCGGGGGCGGCTCAGTTCGTGACCGTCAGGCCCAGGCGCTGCGGGTCGGCGCTGGCCCCGCCGGCCAAGTCGCCGAGCGTCAACGGTTGGGGCGGCTCCATCCTGACCACCAGCCGCCGCGGGTCGTCCAGGAAGGCGCGGAGCGGGTCGGTGATCGCCGGCGGCGCGTTGCCTTGCGACGCAACGCCGGCCAACGCCGCCTCGCCCTGCCGCTTCAAGGCGTCAGGCGTCGTGCCTTGCTGGGCTGCGAGCATGGCCAAATACTTCGGCGTGAGGCCCTGGTCGTCGTAGGTGGCGCTCAGGCGTTGCAGCTGCATCTGCATCATGCCGGCCACCATCTGCCCAATGCCTTGGCCCGCCGCGCCCGCCGCAGTTTCGGGCATGTTGTCCATTCCGATGGCCAGGTGCAGACGGCCCATTCCAACGGCATCGACATCGAACTTGTCCATCCGCAGCTGCCGGGTGTCGTGGGTCTCGACGGCGTGCATCTGCGCCTCGGCCTGGAGCTGCTGGTAGCCGAGCTGCGCCAGCGCCGGGGTGAGCTGCGCATCGGCCTGCACCACCAGCCCATGCATGGCCAGGTGGTCGTCGAAGCTGGCCCCCGCCGGGTCGGAGCCGAGGTCGAGCGAGGCGAGCGTCAGCATGGGCTTGCCGTCGTCGCTCATGCTGAGGCCCGAGAGCCCGGCGTCGTAATGCAGGGTCTGGAAGCCCGCGGCGCTGCCCGCGGCCTCGGCGCGCGCCACCATCTCGGCCAGCGGCAGCCGCCGGGCATACAGGCGCTCAAGCTGCGCGTGGATCGCGCCCGGGCCGGTGTTCTGCAAGTCAAGGCCAGCCAAGTCCGCCGAGCTGCCCTGGCCCGTGCCGTAATGGTCGATCGTTGCGTCCTTGGCGGCAAACTTCAACTGATCGTTGGCCAGGACGGCCAACCCGCGCAGCTCGCCGTGGTCAAACGTGACGGTTGCCGGGTCGATCTCGCTGAGGCCGGCAGCCTGCGCTGGCAAGCCGAGGTTGTCCACCTCCAGCGACTCCGCCGTCGCCTGGCCACCCGCTGAACTGGAGGTGAGCTTGGTCAACGCCAGGTGGCGCAGGCTGTTGCCCGGGCCAGGCGCAGCGTCGGCGGTCGCGGCCGTGAACGCGCCGCGGCGGACCCCCAGCGCCACCCCGGTGAGGTGGGCGCTGCGGCTGAGCAGGCTCGGCTCGGCGGTGGCGTAGCTGAACGTGGATCCTGGGGGGAGCGACGCGCGGAAGGCGGCGAGCCCCGCTTGCATCTCCTGGCCGGCGCGCTGCCGGGCGTAGAAAGTGCCGCCGCCCGCGGCAGCGACGAGGATCAGGACGATGACGGCGGCGGCCTTCTTCATGCACGGGTTCCTTTGCCGCGCCAGTCATAGCGGATTGCGCCAGCGGCTGAACATGGCGCGCAGCTCGGGCGGCAACCGGACGCGGCAGCGCGCACGCCCGTGGGATTGCGGCGGATTCGGCCGTCCGGCTAGGCTGCGCCCCTTGGGCAGGAGCGCGTTCATGCGGTGGTTGCTGGCGCTGGCTCCGGCCTGCGGGCTTGCTGGCCCGGCCTTCGCCGACCAGTGGGTCGCCACCAGGCCGGGCGTGATGTGCGAGTCCGCGGACGCGCTCAGCCGGCTCACCTTGCCGAACGGCGACAGCCGGACCCACCGGCCCGCCCCAGCCCCGGCTGACGTGGGCACGGCATCGGCCGGCGGCTGCGTGGACATCGCGCCGGGCCAGCAGGTCACGACGTTGGAAACGTACCGCAACACGTCGGTGGCGGTGGTCAACGGAGCGCGGCTGACCATTCCCAACATAGACTTCCAGCCGGCGGCCAGCGCGGCCTTCCGCGTGCCGCCCGACGGCTACGCCGTCGCGAGCCGCACGCCGGTGGACGGCAGCGCAGGCCAAGCGCTCGAAATCCTGGAGGACAGCCGCATTTCGCCGCCGCTGCGCGGGCAGATGTGGCACGTCTCCAGCGACCCGGCGTTCGTGCTGCCGCAGGACAGCCCGCTTGCTGCCGAGCTGGCCCGCCATCCGCTCCGGGCGGCCCGGCTCCGCCTGATGGACGCGCAGGGCGCCGTCCTGGCCGAGCAGCTCCTGGACGAGCCGCTGGCAAGGGTGGAGCGGGCGCTGTGGCGCGGCCTGGCTGCGCCGACCTACCTGCTCACCGTCGATCACTCGGTCGGCATGGGCAGCTATGCCGGGCTGAGCACGGTGCTGCTGGCGCCGGGCGAGTCCGGGCTTGACCCGGCCACCTATGCCGCGCCTGGCGGGCGCTCCGGCATCCTGCGGCTGGGCGAAACCCTCAAGACGGGGTGGCAGGCCGTGCCGGGGCGCGCCGGAGGACCCGACGAGCTGGAACAAGCCTTGTGCCGCCCCGACGGCCAAGGCGGCTTCACGGTCAGCTACGAAACCTACCGCAGCGTGGGCGGGGCCTGGCAGATGACCTCCCGGCAGAAGCCGGGCTACTGGGACAACGAGGCGTTCCCGCCCCGCTCCGCCTTTCCCTGATGCTCCCACCCTGGCGCTCCCACCCTGGCGCGCCGCCGGCAATCCCGTTACATCCGGCCAACTGCAACGGAGAATGCCGCCATGGCCGTGAAGGTCGCCATCAACGGGTTCGGGCGCATCGGCCGCCTGGTGCTGCGCGCCATCGTCGAGAGCGGGCGCACGGACGTGGAGCCGGTCGCCATCAACGACCTCGGCAGCGTGGAGGCCAACGCCCACCTGTTCCGCTACGACAGCGTGCACGGCCGCTTCCCCGGCAGCGTCAGCGTCGATGGCAACACGATCACCATCCATCATGGTGGCCGCACCTACGGCCCCATCGCCGTCAGCGCCGAGCGCGACCCGTCCAAGGTGCCGTACGGGGGCGTCGACGTGGCGATGGAATGCACCGGGCTGTTCACCAAGAAGGAGGAGGCGGCCAAGCTGATCGCCGCCGGCGCGCGCAAGGTGCTGATCTCCGCCCCCGCGGACGGCGTGGACGCCACGGTCGTGTTCGGGGTCAACCAGTCGGTCATCACCTCCGACATGACGGTGATCTCCAACGCCTCCTGCACCACCAACTGCCTGGTGCCCATGGTCAAGGTGCTGCACGACACCTTCGGCGTGGTGCGCGGCTTCATGGTCACCATCCACTCCTACACCGGCGACCAGCGCACGGTGGACACGCTGCACAAGGACCTGCACCGCGCCCGCGCCGCCGCCGTGTCCATGATCCCGACCTCCACCGGGGCGGCCAAGGCCGTCGGCCTGGTGCTGCCGGAGCTGAAGGGCAAGCTGGACGGCACCTCCATCCGCGTGCCCACACCCAACGTCAGCCTCGTTTCCCTGGACGCCAACCTGGCCCGCCCGGCCAGCGTGGCGGACATCCACGCCGCCATGCAGGCGGCGGCGGAGGGACCCATGCGCGGCATCCTGGAGTACAGCACGGAGAAGCTGGTCAGCAGCGACTTCAACCACGTCGCCGCCTCCTGCTCGTTCGATGCCACGCAGACTGCCTCCATCGACGGCGGCGCCATGGTCCGCGTCGCCGGCTGGTACGACAACGAGTGGGGCTTCAGCTCGCGCATGAGCGACACCGCCGCCCTGTTCGGCAGCCTGTAGATGCACCGCACGCTGGACGGCGTGGACGTGCGCGGCCGGCGCGTGCTGCTGCGCGCCGACCTCAACGTGCCGGTGCGGGACGGCGCCATCACCGACCTCACCCGCATCGAGCGGCTGTCCCCCACCATCCGCGAGCTGGCGGACGGCGGCGCCCGGGTCATCGTGTTCAGCCACTTCGACCGCCCCAAGGGCAAGCGCGTGCCGCACATGTCCCTGGCGCCCATGGCGGTGGCGCTGGCCTCCGTGCTGGGCAGGCCGGTGGCCTTCGCCGCGGACAGCACCGGCCCCGTCGCCCACGCCGCCGCCGACGCGCTCGGCGACGGCGAGGTGCTGCTGCTGGAGAACACCCGCTACCACCCCGGCGAGGAGGAGAACGACCCGGCGCTCGCCCGCGAGTTCGCCGCCCTGGCCGAGATCTTCGTCCACGACGCGTTCTCCGCCGCCCACCGCGCCCATGCCAGCACGGAAGGCGTGGGCCGGCTGCTGCCCGCCCATGCCGGGCGGCTGATGCAGGCGGAGCTGGAGGCGCTGGACGCCGCGCTCGGCAACCCGAAGCGCCCGGTGGCGGCGGTCGTCGGCGGCTCCAAGGTCTCGACCAAGCTCGAATTGCTGGGCAACCTGGTCACCAAGGTCGATGCGCTGGTGATCGGCGGCGCCATGGCCAACACCTTCCTCGCCGCCAAGGGCGTCGGCGTCGGGCGCTCCTTGCAGGAAGCCGAGATGCACCTGACCGCCCGCGCCATCCTGGCCCGCGCGGAGGAGGCCGGCTGCGAGGTCGTGCTGCCGGCCGATGCCGTGACCGCCACGGAGTTCAAGCCGCACGCCGCCACCGAGACGGTCGCGGTCGGCGCGGTGCCGGACGGCAGCATGATCCTGGACGTGGGGCCGGAAACGGTGGCGGACCTGAAGCAGCGGATGCTGGGCTGGCGCACCCTGGTCTGGAACGGCCCGCTCGGCGCGTTCGAAACCCCGCCGTTCGACGCGGCGACGGTGGCGCTGGCCCACGCGGTGGCGGAGGCGACCGAAGCCGGGGCCCTGCGCAGCGTGGCCGGCGGCGGCGACACGGTGGCCGCCCTGCGCCACGCCGGGGTGATGCACCGGCTGACCTACGTGTCCTCCGCCGGCGGCGCGTTCCTGGAATGGCTGGAAGGCAAGACGCTGCCGGGGGTGGCGGTGCTGATGGCGGGGTGAGCGCACCCGTTCACCTTTCGGCAACCAGTTGCGGCTAGCTTCGGCGCCATGATCGCGCCCAGCAGCCTGTCAGCCTTCACCCCGGCGTCCAGCCCGGCCATCCGTGCCGCCGCCCCGCTGCCGGCGGAGGACACGTAGGT
>CAXTNC010000190.1:0-5976 GCA_964245495.1 uncultured Acetobacteraceae bacterium | reverse complement strand
CGCCGTGCAATGGGGCGACCCGGCGGACCTGGCCACCATCTCGGACGCCGAGCTGGAAGCCGCCATCGCCCGCGAGGTCGCCCGCGAACGGCGCAAGCCGCCGCCAAACAGCGGGTAGGGGCGCACGGCTCCGGGCCGCCGCCTGCCGGGCCGCTCGTTCAGTGATTGTCCCGGCCGCTGGCGGGAAGACGAGCCAGGCGCGGAGGATGTCGGCCTGGCGCTCCAGGCGGTCAGCTGCTCCTCGACGCGGTCGAGGCGCAAGGCGGTGCTCGCAGAGTGGCTGGCCATGGTCGACACCACTTGGCTGACCTGGATTTCAACGGCCGTCGTGCGGTGCTTGAGGTCGCGGATGTCCATCGCCAGCCCGGCCATCGTCGCGTCCAGGCGGCGCAGGAAGACCAGGGTCGGCCCAGGCTGCTCGCTCATGACGCCATGCTGCCCCTGATCAAAGCGGACGGCCACAGCCCGCGTGCTTGACACCGCGGGCCTGCCCGCCTTGGGTGCTGGCGTGAGACCCTTCCGCACGGCTGCGCTGCTGGCCGCCATGACAATCCCCGCCCTCGCGCAACCGGAGCTGCCCGTGTCCCAATCCGCCGCCGACGCCCTGGTCGTCCGCAAGACGGTGGCGGAGCTGGCCGCCGACCTCGCCGCCGGGCGCGCCACCAGCGCTGGCCTGGTCGCGGCCTACCGGGCGCGCATCGCCGCCATCGACCGCGCCGGGCCGGCGCTGCAGGCGGTGCTGGCGCAGAACCCGGACGCCCTGGCCGACGCCGGCGCGCGCGACGCGGAGCGGGCGGCCGGCGGGGCGCACGGGCCGCTGTTCGGCATCCCCATCCTGGTGAAGGACAACATCGAGACCGCCGACCCGATGCCGACCACCGCCGGGTCCATGGCGCTGGCGGGCAACCTGACCCATCGGGACGCTCCCATCGTGGCCCGGCTGCGGGCGGCGGGCGCGGTCATTCTCGGCAAGGCCAACCTCAGCGAATGGGCCAACATGCGCTCCACCCAGTCGGTCAGCGGCTGGAGCGGGATGGGCGGGCAGACCCGCAACGCCTACGCGCTGGACCGCTCGCCTTGCGGCTCCAGCTCCGGCAGCGGGGTGGCCGTGGCCGCCTCGCTGGCCGCCGCCGCCATCGGTACGGAAACGGACGGGTCGATCACCTGCCCGGCCGCCGTCAGCGGCGTCGTGGGCTTCAAGCCGACGCTCGGGCTGCTGCCGCGCACCCACATCGTGCCGCTCGCGCACAGCCAGGACACCGCCGGGCCGATGACGGCCACCGTGACGGACGCGGCGCTGATGCTGGCCGTCATGGCCGGCAGCGACCCGGCGGACCCGGCGACCGCCGCCGCCGACACCCATAAGCAGGACTACGCCGCCGCCCTCTCGCCCGACGCCCTGCGCGGCAAGCGGGTCGGCGTGCTGCGCTTCCTCGCCGGCTACCACCCGGAGCTGGACGCCGTGTTCGCCCGCGCGCTGGACACCCTGCGCGCGGCCGGGGCGGAGCTGGTCGAGATCCCCGACCTGCCGGGGCGCGACGCGATCGACAAAGCCGAGCTGACCGTGCTGCTGACCGAGCTGAAGGCGGACCTGAACAGCTACCTTCCCGGCGCGGCGGTTCCCGAAGGCCAGCGCACGCTCGCCGGGCTGATCGCGTTCAACCACGCCCATGCGGACCGCGAGCTGGCGCTGTTCGGGCAGGAGCACTTCGACAGCGCCGAGGCCACGCACGGGCTGGACGACCCGGCCTACCTCCAGGCCCGCGCCACGTCCCTGCGCCTGGCCGGCGCGGAGGGGATCGACCGGCTGCTGGCGGCGGAGGCAACCGGCCAGGCGCTGGACGTGCTGGTGGCGCCCACCAACGGCCCGGCCTGGACGATGGACGCGGTCAACGGCGACCATTACATGGGGTCCGCCTCCACCCTGCCGGCGGTGGCGGGCTACCCGCACCTGAGCGTGCCGATGGGCACCGTGAGCGGCCTGCCGGTCGGGCTGTCCTTCATCGGCGCTGCCTGGTCGGACGCGCAGGTCCTGGGATACGGCCACGCCTTCGAGCTGCGCGCCGGCCGCCCGGCAGCGCCGACCTACCCGGCCACGCTGGACACGGTTCTCGCGGCCAAGGGACTGCTCGCGCCGCTTGCTCCGTGAAGCGTCAGCGCCGCGGCTTCTTCTCGAACACTTCCGGTTCCGGCGCCATCTTCAGCGCCACCTGGAGCAGGGCCGCGCGGGAGGACACGTCCAGCCGCCGGTAGGCCCGCAGCAGCGCTTCCTCGTCCCCGGCCAGCAGCCCCAGGCTGCCCTGGTCCTCCGCGAGGTATTCCTCCGGCACCGGCGAGTCCGGCTCCAGGCCCACCAGGTAGGACACGGAGGTCGCCAGCACGTCCGCTAGCTTGACCAGGCGCTGGCCGCGCGGCGGCGGCAGGCTGCCGTCCAGCAGCTTGCCGAGGAAGCCTTCGGGGAGCTTGGCCGCCCGCGCGGCGGCGTCCGCGGTGATGTCCAGCCGGTCCAGCCTGCCCTGGACCCGCTCGGCGAACGCGGCGGGGGTCAATGTCCAGGACCTGAACGGCGCTGCATGGCGTTGAGCATCCAAGCGCCTTTGGCATGGCCGCCGCGCCGCCGCAACGCTTGAAGCCCGGCGGCGTTCAGGTTGGGCCTCGAAGGAGCATGTCCCATGCGCCCACCAAGTTCCGACGGCGGCGCGCCGGACCCGGCGCTGCTCGACGACCTGGTCACCGCCAACCACATCCTGTTCGACCAAGGCGTGGTCGATGCGTTCGGCCACGTCAGCGTGCGGCACGACAAGCGCCCGGACCGGTTTCTGCTCGCGCGCAACATGGCCCCCGGCTCCGTCACGGCAGCGGACATCATGGAGTTCAACCTGGACGGCGAGCCGTTGGAGGCGCAAGGGCGCAAGCCCTACCTGGAACGCTTCATCCATGGCGAGGTGTTCCGCCGCCGGCCGGACGTGATGGCGGTCGTGCACAGCCACTCCCACGCCATCGTGCCGCTCAGCGTGGTGAAGGGCGCCAGGCTGCGCGCGCTGTTCCACATGGCCGGCTTCATCGGCCAGGACGCGCCGGTGTTCGAAATCCGCGACGCCGGCGGGGATGGCACCGACCTGCTGATCAGCGGCAACGCGCTCGGCCGCGCGCTGGCGGAGAAGTTCGACGGCGCGGAGATCGTGCTGATGCGCGGGCACGGCTCGACGGTGGTCGGAAGGTCCATCCCGCAGGCCGTCTGCCGCGCGGTGTATGCCGAGCTGAACGCGCGCTACCAGATGCAGGCCAGCCAGCTGGGCGAGGTCGCCTTCCTGACCGAGGCGGAAGGCCGCGCCTGCGCCGAGCGGGTCGAGGCCCAGGTGCAGCGGCCCTGGGATTTGTGGAAGGGCGAAGCCGAACAGCGCCGCCGGGCGTAGCGGTCCGGCCGGCCCGGGCACCGTCAGGCGGTCTGCTCCTGGCTGACGCCGTTGCGCAGCAGGCCGAGCTTGTCGATCTCCACCTCCACGGTGTCGCCCGCCTTCAGCCACAGCGGCGGCTGGCGCTTGGCGCCGACCCCGCCGGGCGTGCCGGTCGCGATGACGTCGCCGGGTTCGAGGCGGGTGAAGGAGGAGCAGTACTGGATCACCCGGGGGATGCTGAAGATCATCTGCCCGAGCCTGGCATCCTGCACGACCTGGCCGTTGAGGCGGGTTCGCAGGCGCAGCGGCCCGAGGTCGCCCAGCTCGTCGGGGGTGGCCAGCCACGGGCCGAAGGCGCCGGTGCCGGGGAAGTTCTTGCCTGGCGTGTACTGGTGCGTGTGGCGCTGGAAGTCGCGGACGCTGCCGTCGTTGTAGCAGGCGTAGCCGGCGACGTGGCCGAAGGCGTCCTCGGCCGCGATGTGGCGGCCGGGCTTGCCGATCACCACGGCGAGTTCGCCCTCGAAGTCGAACTCGGACGACGCGCGGGGCCGCACCATGGGGGCGAGGTGGCCGGTCTGGCTGTTGGCGTAGCGCGCGAAGATGGTGGGGTTCCCGACCTCCGCGCGGCCGGTCTCCTTGCGGTGCATCTCATAGTTCAGGCCGACGCAGAGTATCTTGTCCGGGTTCGGGATGACCGGCAGCCACTCGATGGCCAACAGCGGATGCCTCCGGGCCTGCGCGGCGGAGGCGGCCAGGCTGCCCAGCGCGCCGGCGGCGATGGCCGACTTCAGGTCGGGCAGCCGGCCGCGCAGCACGGCGCCGACATCAACCGCTTCCTCGCCCTCGATGATGCCCCACGTCGCGGACCCGGCGATGCGGAACGTTGCCAGCCTCATGCACGGCCTCCTTTGCGGCGTGGACCCGGGGGTGCCCCTAATCCAGCCTCCATGCAAGCCTGGGCTAGCGGAAGCGCAGCCGTTGCTCCTCCGCCGCGTCCACCGCCGCCTCCACCATCAGCCGGGGCAGCCGGGCCAGGGAGAACCGCCGCCGCGGGCGCAGCCGGCGCTCCCGGGCGCGCTCCCCGCCCAGGGTGCGGACCAGCTCGTCCACCGTGGCCAGCCCGTCCACCAGCCCCAGCTCCACCCCGCGCACGCCCAGGCAGTAGCTGCCGTCGAACACCGCCGGGTCGGCGGACAGCCGGGCGCCGCGCCGCTCGGCCACCCACTGCTTGAAGCGGGCGTGGATGTCCGTCATCAGCGCCTGCACGAAGGCCACGTCCTCCGGGCGCTCCGGGCTGAACGGGTCGAGCCGGGCCTTGTTCTCGCCGGCGGTGTAGAGCCGCCGCTCCACCCCATAGCGGGCGATCAGCTGCTCGAACCCGAAGCCGCCGCCCACCACGCCGATGGATCCCACGATGCTCATGGCGCTGGCGTGGACCTGGTCGGCCGCGCAGGCCAGCCAGTAGCCGCCGGAAGCGCCCGCCTCGCCGATCACCGCATGGACCCGCGCGGCCTTCTTGTCCGCCCGCCGCCGGATCAGGGCGGCGATCAGCTCCGACTGCACGGGGGAGCCGCCCGGGCTGTCGATGTCCAGGATCACCGCGCCGCCCTGCTTGATCCCGTCAAAGGCGCGCTCGATCAGCGGGCCGGCGGAGCGCAGGTTCAGCGACCCCTCACGCCCGGCGATGACGCCGTGCAGCTCGATGACGGGGATGCGGAGGCGGCGCCAAGCAAACAGGCTTTGGAACAGGTTCATGCCGCTAAGGAGGGGTCGGGGAGCGCAGTTGGCAACTCCGGTCAGGCCATCGCGACGGTCGCAGCCGGGCGGGGCGGCCCGGGAAGCCGGATGCTCCACGCCAGCGGCAGGGCCAGGGCGCACATGCCGGCCATCGCCCAGAACGCGCCCGCCCCGAACGCCCCGTACAGCTGCCCGGAGGCCAGGGTGACGGCGGCCGACATCGCGCCGAACGCGATGGTGCCGTAGAACGCCTGCGCCGTGGCCGCGAGCTGCACCGGCACCACGCGGCCGATCACGTCCATGCACACCAGGTGCAGCAGCGCGAAGGTCAGCCCGTGCAGCGGCTCGACCAGCGCCATGGCCGGGAACCACGCCGTCTGCGCCGCCGTGCCCCACCGCACCACGCCCGCCAGCCCGGACAGCAGCAGCGCGCGCGCCGGGCCGAGCCGCTGCAGCCACGGGCCGAGCGCCAGGAACACCGCCACCTCCGCCCCCACGGCGATGGCCCACAGCACGCTGCACTGCCGCGCCGACAGGCCCGCCGCCTGCCAGCGGATCACCTCGAACCCGTCGTGCAGCGCGTGGCTGCCGCCGATCAGGGATGCCACGATCATCAGGCGGCGGAAGACTGGGATGCGAAGCAACGTCCAGACGGAGCCGGTCTCGGCCGGGCTCCCCTGGGCCGATGCGACGCCCGCGACCTTGTTCGGCACGAACCAGCTCAACCCTGCAGCCGCAGCCAGCAGGCCGGCGTTCAGCCAGACGATGATCCCAAGTCCCGCCCGGCCGACGAGCTGGCCCGACGCCAGCGTGCCGACGATGAACGCGGCGGATCCTGCAC
>CAXTNC010000189.1:0-5987 GCA_964245495.1 uncultured Acetobacteraceae bacterium | reverse complement strand
ACAGCGGGTGAGGGTCCGCGACCTCACGTTCCCGGCAAGCACCCGGCGAAATCGCGGTCCGTCACCCCTTCCGCCGGCATCGCCACCCCCGCCGTCGCGTCCACGAAGCGGCGGGATGCTGCGCTCACGTTCACGGCGCCCGCGAACCACAGCCCGCAGTGCGACCGCACGGGG
The DNA here is from genome assembly GCA_964245495.1 of uncultured Acetobacteraceae bacterium. Taxonomy (GTDB): domain Bacteria; phylum Pseudomonadota; class Alphaproteobacteria; order Acetobacterales; family Acetobacteraceae; genus LMUY01. The sequence goes on along the minus strand of CAXTNC010000189.1, from coordinate 5,813 downwards.
CCGCCCGACTCCGTCACGGCGTTGTCCCGCATGGCCACCGGCCCGGTCGCGTCGTCCACGTTGATGCCGACCTGCGCCCGCGCCACCGTGTTGCCTGCAATCAGCCCGCCGGACATCGGCGAGGCGTACCAGGCGCGCCCGCCCACCCCGATGCCGAAGCCGCAGCGCCGGCCGGGGCCGCAATCCACCGCGTTGCCGGTGATGGCCGTGCCGGCGTAGTCGCCGCTGCTGCTCGGCCAGCCATGCACCAGCAGGCCGGCGAACGAGGCGGCGGCCGGCGTGTCCGACACCTCCAGGCGGTTGTCCGCCACCGTGCAGCGCAGGCAGCCGCCCAGCACCAACTGCACGTCCGTGTTGTCGCGGAACAAGTTGCCGCGGATCACGTCGTCCACCCCGTCGATCACCGTCAGCCCGTCGGCCCACAGGGCGGCGCGGTCGTGCGTGCCGTTGGACAGCACCGCGTTGCCGACGAAGCGCAGCCCCGTGGCGCCGGGGTCGGCCACCATGGCGCTGTAGCACGCGGCGTCCCGCACCACGCTGTCCGAAATGGTGACGCCGGGCGCGGTGATGGCCAGCGCGCCCATGGTGGGACGGCCCGGCCCGCGGCAGGCCGCGGCGTCGTCGCGCGCCGGGTCGGCCTTGCCGCCCTCGATGACCAGGTGGTCCAGCACGCTGCCCGCGCCCGCCACGGTGACGGCGCGCTGGCTGGGTGCCGGACCCGCCATCCGCAGCGCCAGCACCGCGCACCCCGCCCCGTCCAGCCCGCACGGCGCGCTGCGCCCCGCCGTCCGCAGCGTGACCCGGCGGCGGATCACCAGCGGCTGCGTCAGCACGATGCGGCCCGGCGGCAGGGCCAGCGTCGCGCCAGGCCGCAGCCCGTCCAGGCACGCCTGCAATCCGCCTTGCAAGTCGGCTGGGCACCCGGCCGGCGCGGCAAGCCGGTCCCGCACGGTGCAGGCCGCCAGCACCAGCAGCAGCGCCAGCCCGTGCAGCCAGAGCTGGCGGACAGCCATCGCTTATTGGGCGGCGGCGATCGCCTTTTTGATGACCGCCTCGGCTGCCGCGCGGTCCGCCCAACCGGTGACCTTCACCCACTTGCCGGGTTCCAGGTCCTTGTAGCGGGTGAAGAAGTGCTCGATGGCCTGGCGGGTGATCTCCGGCAGGTCCTCCACCGCCTGCACCGCCTTGAACTGCGGATGGACCTTGTCGTGCGGCACGCAGATGATCTTCTCGTCCTGCCCGCTTTCGTCCTCCATCTGCAACATGCCGATCGGGCGGCAGCGGATGACCGCGCCGGGCGCCACGGGGGCGGCAGGGGTGAGCACGAGCGCGTCCGCCGGGTCGCCGTCCTCGGCCAGGGTGCCGGGAATGAAGCCGTAGGCGGCGGGGTAGGCCATGGGGGTGAACAGGAAGCGGTCCACCACCAGGGCGCCGCTCTCCTTGTCCACCTCGTACTTGACCTGCGACCCCTGCGGGATCTCGATCACGACGTTGATGTCGTGCGGAGGCGCCTTGCCGGTGAGGAGCTTGCTGACGTCCATGGATGCGGCCTCGGTGCAGGTTGGAGTGGCGGCGGACCCTACTGGCGGGCCTTGTGCTTGCCAAGCGCAGGCGGGCTGGGGCATGGAAGGCGGGTATGCGCCCGTAGCTCAGTTGGTTAGAGCGGGCCGCTCATAACGGCTTGGTCGTGGGTTCAAGTCCTACCGGGCGCATGCCTTGCTTCAACGCACGATGCATCGTTTGGCCATCCCGCGCACCCCGGGCCGCAGCCGCAGCAGGGCGCCGGCGTGCGGCTCCTTCTCAAGCTGCTCCGGGCTGAGCTTCTGGGCGGCGCTGGTCACGTACAGCTCGTCGAGCTGCTCCCCGGCGAAGGCGCACATCGTGGGCTGGCTGACAGGCAGCGCGATGTCCCGGTCGAACGCGCCCTCGGCGGTGAAGCGCCGCAGCCGGCCGCCGCCGTGGATGGCGCACCAGTAGCCGCCTTCCACGTCCACCGCCGCCCCGTCCGGCAGCCCGAGCGCTTCGGGAATGGTGGCGAACACCTGGCGTCCGCTGATGCGGCCCGCCGGGTCGAAGTCAAAGGCGTGGATGTCCTGGCTCTGGCTGTGCGACAGGTAGAAGCGCCGCCCGTCCGGCGACCACGCCATGCCGTTGTGCAGGTCCGCAGCGTCCGGCTCGCGCCTCAAGCCTTCTTCCAGCGTGAAGCTGCACAGGCTCGCCTTGCCGGGCGGCTGCGTGCCGGGCTGCACCGGGTCGAACATGGCGCCCACCCAGAACCGCCCGGATGCATCGCACGCGCCCTCGTTGAAGCGGTGCAGCGCCGGGTCGAACGGCGGGGCCGCCAGCAGAACCAGCGACCCGGACGCCAAATCCAGGCGGAACAGCCCGGTGCGCAGCGCCACCACGGCGCTGCCGAGGCCCGGCTGCAGGGCGAAGGCGCCGATGTCGGCGCTGACCGGCCAGCAGCGTTGGCCGCCGGTGGCGGGATGGTAGCGGTACAGCGCCGGCCGCTTGACGTCGATCCAGTACAACGAGGCGTCCTCGGCGCACCAGGTGGGCGACTCGCCGATGATTGCGTGGGCGTCCAGCGCCACTTCGACATGGATCATGGTGCTCATGACATCCTGGCAACGACGCCGGTTTTCAACGCGCTTCCCGAAAGCGTGATGGGGATCGTTCCGCCCACGGGAGCCTCAACCCGGCAACGCGGCGCTATCTGCGGCGTAACACTGCCCGACCTCAACCCACGCGCACCAGTTCAGCACGGAGACCGATGATGAGCATGAACGTCAGCGATTTCGTTTGGCACCGGCTGGGCGAGTGGGGCCTCAAGCGCGTGTTCGGCTATCCCGGCGACGGCGTGGGCGGCCTGGACGTGGCGCTGGAGAAGGCCAAGGACAAAATGGAGTACATCCAGGTCCGCCACGAGGAGATGGCGGCCTTCATGGCTTCCGCGCACGCCAAGTTCACCGGCGAGGTCGGGCTGTGCTACGGCACGTCAGGCCCCGGGGCGATCCACCTGCTGACCGGGCTGTACGACGCCAAGATGGACCACGTCCCGGTGGTCGCCATCGTTGGCCAGCAGTCGCGCACCGCCATCGGCGCGCATTACCAGCAGGAAGTCGACCTGCAAACGCTGTTCAAGGACGTGGCCAGCGAATACGTGGTGACCGCGATGGTGCCGGAGCAGGTGCGTCACGCGATCGACCGCGCCGTGCGCATCGCGTCGGCCACCCGCAGCGTCACCTGCGTCATCATCCCGAACGATGTGCAGGAGCTCGCCTACCAGGACCCGCCGCTGGTGCACGGCACCACGCACACCGGGGTGGGTTTCGCCGGCCCCGCCTACCAGCCCGCCGAGACGGTGCTGCGCCAGGCCGCATCCGTGCTGAACGCCGGCAAGAAGGTCGCCATGCTGGTCGGCTCCGGCGCGCTCGCGGCCACGGACGAGCTGATCGCGGTCGCCGACCGCTTGCAGGCCGGGTGCGCCAAGGCGCTGCTCGGCAAGGCGGCGCTGCCGGACGACCTGCCCTGGGTCACCGGCGGCATCGGCCTGCTGGGCAGCACGCCGTCCTGGAACCTGATGCAGGATTGCGACACCTTGCTGGTGGTCGGCTCCTCGTTCCCGTACAGCGAGTTCCTGCCCAAGCCCGGCACCGCGCGGGCGGTGCAGATCGACATGGACCCGACCCGGCTCAGCCTGCGCTACCCCATGGAGGTCAACATCGCCGGGGACAGCGCTACCACCCTGCGCGCGCTGCTGCCGATGCTGGAGCAGAAGGAGCCTGGAAGCTGGCGGGAGGAGATCGCCTCCGACGTGGCCAAGTGGTGGAAGCTGCTGGAGGACCGGGCGATGGTGGCGGCGGAGCCGATCAACCCGCAGCGCATCTTCTGGGAGCTGAACCGCCGGCTGCCCGAGAACTGCATCATGACGGGGGACAGCGGCTCGGTCGCCAACTGGTACGGCCGCGACATCAAGATGCGCCGCGGCATGATGGGTTCGCTGTCCGGCAGCCTGGCCTCCCTGGGCGCCGCCACGCCCTACGCCATGGCGGCCAAGATGGCGTTCCCCGACCGCGTGGTGATCGCCTTCATCGGCGACGGCGCCATGCAGATGAACGGCCTGAACGTGATGATCACCATCTCCAAGTACTGGAAGCAGTGGTCCAACCCGCGGCTGGTGGTGATGGTGCTGAACAACCAGGACCTGAACCAGGTCACCTGGGAGGAGCGGGTCCAGCTCGGCGAAGGCAAGACCCCGTCCACCCAGTCGATCCCGGATTTCGCCTACCACGCTTATGCCGAGCTGCTCGGGCTGAAGGGCATCGTGGTGCGCGACCCGGAGAAGATCGGCGCCGCCTGGGACGAGGCGTTCGCCGCCGACCGCCCCGTCATCATGAACGTCTATGCCGACCCCAACGTGCCGCCGCTGCCGCCGCACATCACCTTCAAGGACGCCAAGAACTTCCTGTCCATGCTGCGGACGGAGCCGGAGCTGGGCAGCGTCGTCAAGAACAGCGTCAAGCAGGTGCTGGCCGGCGTGCTGCCCGGACACGGCTGAACCATGGCCACCGACCTGGCCGTGCGGGAGGTGTCGGCGCGCGCCTACACCATCCCGACCGACGCCCCCGAGGCGGATGGCACGGCCGCCTGGACGGAGACCACGATCATCGTGGCGCACGCGAAGGCGGGAAGCTGCACGGGCATAGGCTACACCTATGCCGGCCCGCCCGTAGCCTCCCTGGTCGCGGGCAAGCTGGCCCATGTGGCGGTGGGCGGCGACGCCATGGACCCGCAGCGCGCCTGGCGCGCGATGCAAGCCGCCGTGCGCAACCTCGGCCGCGCCGGCATGGCGGCGACGGCCATCTCCGCCGTCGATGCCGCCCTGTGGGACCTGAAGGCCAAGCTGCTCGGCCTGCCGCTCGCCAGCCTGCTCGGGCGCTGCCGCGACGACGTGCCCATCTACGGCAGCGGCGGCTTCACCAGCTACGATGACGGCCGGCTCACCGAGCAGCTGGCAGGTTGGGTGGAGCGGGACGGCTGCCGCTCCGTCAAGATGAAGATCGGCAGCGACCCGGCGCGCGACCCGGCCCGCGTCGCCGCCGCCAAGGCCGCGATCGGCGAGGCAGCGCTGTTCGTCGATGCCAACGGCGCATACGGCGTCAAGCAGGCCATCGCCTTGGCGCGGGTGTTCGCCGCCGAGCAGGACGTGCGGTGGTTCGAGGAGCCGGTCTCCTCCGATGACCTCGCCGGGCTGCGCCGGGTGCGGGACCACGTGCCCGCGCCGATGGAGGTGGCCGCCGGGGAGTACGGCTATGACTTAGATTACTTCCGCCGCATGTTGGAAGCCGGCGCGGTGGACGTGCAGCAGGCCGACGCCACGCGGTGCGGCGGCGTCACCGGGTTCATGCAGGTGGCCACGCTGTGCGAGGCGTTCCACGCCGACCTGTCGGCCCACTGCGCCCCGGCGCTGCACCGCCACCTCGCCTGCGCCGCCCCGCGCTTCCGCCACTGCGAATGGTTCCATGACCACGTGAGGATCGAGCACATGCTGTTCGACGGCGCGCCCGTGCCGCAGGCCGGCGTCATCAGGCCAGACCTCACCCGTCCCGGCTTGGGCCTGGATTTCAAGCAGCAGGATGCCGAGCGGTTCGCCGCCGGATGATCGGAGAAGCGATGTCCCGCAACACCACGGCCGTGGCGACGTCAGGATTGGCGCTGCTCGGCCTCGCCACCCTGGCCCTGACCCGGCGGCGGCCGGACCGCGCCGCAGGCTTGCCGTCCGTGCTGCCGGTCCCCGCCATCCTGTCGGA
>CAXTNC010000188.1:0-6073 GCA_964245495.1 uncultured Acetobacteraceae bacterium | reverse complement strand
CACGACATGATGAAGGCGAGCGCGTTGGCAGGCAATGTGGGCGCGACATTCACCCCATTGTCGGCAAATCCAAGCAGAAGCCCGCTCCGTTTGCGGGCACAAACCCCATGATTGCGAGCGGCTGCATCTAGCCCCCGTTGCCCTGCGAGAGGCGGTCGGGGCCGCCGCCGATATCCTGCTGCAGCCGCCAGGCCGGTGCCGTGTTCGGGTTGTCGCATCCCGCCAGCGCCGCAGCGAGCCAGAGCAGCAGCACGGCGCGGAGGACCGTCACAGCAGCCCCTCCTTGCGGAAGCTCAGGCAGCGTCCGTTGCCCACGATGACATGGTCGTGCAGCACCACGCCGAGCGCGGCCACCGCGCGCTTGACCTCTTCCGTCATCTCCATGTCGGCCCGCGACGGCGCCGGGTCGCCGCTCGGGTGGTTGTGCACCAGGATCAGCGCGGTCGCGTGCAGCTCCAGCGCGCGCTTGGCCACCTCGCGCGGATAGACCGGCGTGTGGTTCACCGTGCCGCGCGCCTGCGCCTCGTCGGCCAGCAGGCGGTTCCGGTTGTCCAGGAACAGGATGCGGAACTGCTCCACCCGCTCGCGCGACAACTGAGCCGTCAGGTAGTCCATCAGCGCGTCCCAGCCGGACAGCACGGGGCCGCCCCGCAGCTCCGGCCGGATCAGCCGCAGCGCCGCGGCCTGCACCGTCTTGAGCGCGGCCGACCCGGCATCCCCCATGCCGTCCACCGACCGCAGCTCCCCCAACGGGGCGGCGATGGCGTTGGCGAACGAGCCGAACCGCGCCAGCAGCGCGCGTGCGATCGGCTTGGTGTCCCGCCGCGGCAGGGCCAGGAACAGCACCAGCTCCAGCAGCTCGTGGTCCGCCACGCTGTCCGGCCCCGCCGTCAGCAGCCGGGCGCGCAGGCGGTGGCGGTGGCCCTCGGCGCTGGCCGGCGAGGGCGGCGAACGGTCCAGCGCCGGCGTCCCAGGAGGCGTCCCAGGGGGTGTCCCAGAGCCTGTCATGCCGCTCAGGCCCCCGGCAACGTCCAGGGCGCGAAGCGGGTGCGCACGCCGGCGTCCAGCGGCACCGCCCGCCGGGTTTCGCGGTCGATCAGCGCGATCACGGACAAGCCTTCCGCCGTCGTGACGCCACCCTTGGCGATGCGATGCCGGATGTCGAACGACTTGGCGCCGAACCGGCTGACGGCGCTGCCGACGACGACCTCGCCGGGCCAGGACATCTCGTGCCGGAAGTCGATCTCCAGCCGCACGATCACGGCGGACAGCGGGCCGCCCCGCTGGAACAGCGCGGCCGCGTCCATCAGCTCCGTGCGGCCCGCCTCGAACATGACGGCATAAACCGCGTTGTTGACGTGCCCCACGGAGTCGTTGTCGCTGAACCGCAGCCGGTGCACCGTTTCGTGCCACGGCCCTTCAGGCATAAGGCGGCTTGGTGTAGCCGGCGGGCGAATGGGTGAACACCTCGCAGCCGTCCTCCGTCACGCCGACCATGTGCTCGAACTGCGCGGACAGGCTGCGGTCCCGCGTCACGGCCGTCCAGCCATCCTCCAGCACCTTCACCTCCGGCCGGCCGGCGTTGACCATCGGCTCCACGGTGAAGAACATGCCGGGGCGCAGCACCACCCCCTCGCCCGGCCGGCCGAAGTGCAGCACGTTCGGCGCCTCATGGAAGCGGCGGCCGACGCCGTGGCCGCAGAAGTCCCGCACCACGCTGAAGCGCTGCTTCTCCACGTAGCTCTGGATGGCGAACCCCACGTCGCCCAGCGTGGCGCCAGGCCGGATGGCGGCGATGCCGCGCATCATCGCCTCGTACGTCACGTCCAGCAGCACGCGGGCGCGGGTGCCGGGCTGGCCGACCGCGTACATGCGGCTGGTGTCGCCGTACCAGCCGTCCAGCACCGGCGTCACGTCGATGTTGAGCGTGTCGCCCTCCATCAGCCGGCGGTCTCCCGGGATGCCGTGGCAGACCACGTGGTTGATGGAGGTGCAAATGGATTTCGGATAGCCGCGGTAGTTCAGCGTCGCCGGGACGGAGCCGCGCGACACCATGAAGTCGTGGCACAGCGCGTCGAGCTGGCCCGTGGTGACGCCGGGCTTCACGTGAGCCGTGATCATGTCCAGCGTTTCGGCCGCGAGCCGCCCGGCGGCGCGCATCCCTGCGAAGTCCTCCTGCCCGTGGAGGATGATCCTGCGTCCGTCGCTCCCGCCGTCCATCACCGCCCCGCTGCCTTCAAGACGCCTGAAAATGCGCAAGGCGGCGGCCCGGCGCAAGGCCGCGCCGGCTCAGGCAGGTCAGCCGTGGACGTGCAAGCCGGACCCGTTGGCGGAAGGGCGTCCGTAAGCGAACGGATGCACCATGGCGTGGACGGAGGCCGGCTCGCCCCTTGCCCGGCCATGCGCCGCGCGGGAAGCCTCCTGGACAGGCCGCTCGCGCGGCGCAGGCCGCCACGGCGTCCGCGCCAGGCTCCGCCAGCCCGGCCGCAGCGCCAGGCTGGACTGCGCCAGGCTGGACTGCGGCAAGGTGGCGGCGGAAGCGGCGGCCACCAGCAGCGGCTCGCGCAGCCGCGGCTCGGCCCGGCTGACCGGCACGCCCATCCGGTCGAACCCGGCGTCCAGCAGCGCGGCCATGTGGGTGTCCCGCTCATAGCCGTTGGACGCGCCCATCACCACGCCGATCAGGCGCACGTCCCCGCGCACCGCCGAGGTGACCAGGTTGCAGCCCGAGGCGTCGATGTAGCCGGTCTTCAGCCCGTCCGCGCCCGGGTAGGTTTGCAGCATCCGGTCGTGGTTCGGGATGACCCGGCCATGGAACACGAAGGACGGCACGCTGAAGTAGCGGTACTCGTCCGGGTAGTCCTGGATCAGGTGGCGCGCGAGCAGGGCCAGGTCCCGCGCCGTGGTCACCTGGTCCGGGTCAGGCCAGCCGGACGCGTTGCGGAAGGTGGTGCGGCTCATCCCCAAGGCGCGGGCGCGCAGGGTCATCATCTGGGCGAAGCGCTCCTCGTCCCCGCCCATCAGCTCGCCCAGCGCCGCCGCCGCGTCGTTGGCGGACTTGGTGACCAGCCCGAGCAGCGCCTGCTGCACCGTCAGCGCCGTGCCCGGCAGCAGCCCCAGCTTGGAGGGCGGCATGGAGGCTGCGTGGGCGGACACGGGAACCGTGTCATACAAGCCGACCCGGCGGTCCCGCATGGCCTCGAACAGCATGTAGATGGTCATCATCTTGGTCAGGCTGGCGGGATAGCGCGGCTCGTCGGGGTTGGCGGCCGACAGCACCTGCCCGGACGCCGGGTCCATGACGAAGGAGGCGTAACGCTCCGAGCCGACCTGCGCGGCAGCCGGACGGACCGCCGCCAGCCCCAACAGGACGACCACGGCCACGTGCCCCCCGCTTCGCAGCCAGCCCATCATGCCTCGCAACTCCGTGTCAGCACCGCACCCTAATGCGCCAGAAAGGGCCATGTCCACTTCCGGCACGTTAAAACAACCGTATTCTGAGAGGGTTAGATCACGATCCTGGCGCAGCGGCGGACACGCCGGGCAAAACGGCATGTTGCGGCGCACAAAACACCTTGACCCTTCATCGCAGACTTTCGTAATGCGGCTGCGCTGCACCGCAGCAATCCGCGCGTGCGGCGCGCCGTCAAGCGCAGCTGCGGAACGGCGAACACCTTGAGGAGAAGGAACGGCGATGACCACCGACGCCACGGGCAGCATCCGGGATGCCGCCGAGGACAACATCCACCGCACCGTTTCCAGCCTGAAGCAAGGCGTGGAGCAAACGGAAGCCGCGGCGCGGGGCGGCATGCAGAAGGCCATGCGGACGGCCGGGGAGATGGCCGCCTTCGCGCAAGGCAACATGGAAGCCGTCGCGCGCTCGGGCCAGATCGTGGCTGCCGGAATGCAGGACATGGGCCAAAGCCTGGCCGCCGCCGCCCGCACGTCGGTGGAGGACATGATGGGCGCGTGGCAGGCGATGGCGTCCGTGAAGTCGGTCAAGGACGCCATGGAGCTGCAGTCCAGCCTGCTGCGCGACGGCTTGGACAAGGCGGTGTCGCAGGCCAGCCGGATGACGGACAGCGGCATGAAGCTGTCCGAGCAGGCCCTCGCCCCGATCACCGCCCGCCTTTCGGCCGCCGCCGGAACGTTTGGCCGCCCCGGCTGACGACGCCGGGTCCCGGAAGCGGCGCCGGTGAAAGGCCTGGGCAGCCGCCCGGGCCTTTCCTGTTCCGGGCAAGCGGCTGCTCCATCGTGCAAGGGCCTTTTCCGGGGTGCTGCTGATCCGATATGCTGCGCCCATGGACAGTCATGCGGCCCGGATCACCCTCTGATGAGCGACACGGACAAGCGCGGCGGCGAAGGCCCAGGCATCGGCGTCGTCACCAAGGCGCGCCCGAAGACCCGCAAGCCGGCGATGTACAAGGTGCTGATGCTGAACGACGACTACACTCCCATGGAGTTCGTCGTCCACGTGCTGCAACGCTACTTCCAGAAGAACCAGGAAGAAGCCCAGCGCATCATGCTGCACGTGCATCGCCGCGGCGTCGGGGTGTGCGGGGTGTTCACCTACGAGGTGGCGGAAACCAAGGTCACCCAGGTGATGGACCTGGCCCGGCAGAACCAGCACCCGCTGCAGTGCACGATCGAGAAAGAGTAAGGGCTGCAAACTGTCCGTGACAGCCCCATGTCAAATGGACAAACTTGACGCCGTCGGCATTCCAAGCCTCGACAAGTCCGCGCAATCGGCGTGACGTAGGCGCCGGATAGAGGAGCAGCGCACCCCCATGCTGTCACGCAACCTAGAACAAACGCTGCATCGCGCCCTGTCTTTCGCCAGCGAGCGCCGCCACGAGTACGCCACGCTGGAGCACCTGCTGCTCGGCTTGGCCGACGACACGGACGCCGCCACCGTGCTCCGCGCCTGCGGCGTGGACCTGGGCAAGCTGCGCGGGGAGCTGGGCGAGTTCCTCGACAAGGACCTGCCCGGCCTCGCCACCGAGCGGCCCGGCGACCCGAAGCCCACCGCCGGGTTCCAGCGCGTCGTGCAGCGCGCCGCCATCCACGTGCAAAGCTCCGGCCGCGACGAGGTGACGGGCGCCAACGTGCTGGTGGCCTTGTTCAGCGAGCGGGAAAGCCACGCGGTGTACTTCCTGCAATTGCAGGACATGACCCGGCTCGACGCCGTGAACTTCATCAGCCACGGCATCGCCAAGGCGCCCGGCCGGTCCGGCGCGCGCCCGACGACCTCCGAGAAGTCCGGCGACGGCTCCGGCGGCGCAGGCGGCGGCGGGGAGAACGAGCGGGAAGAGAAGCCCAGCCGCCGCAACCAGGACGCGCTGTCCACCTACTGCGTGAACCTGAACAAGAAGGCGACCGCCGGCAAGATCGACCCGCTGATCGGCCGGGACATCGAGATCGAGCGGACCATCCAGATCCTGTGCCGCCGCACCAAGAACAACCCGCTCTACGTGGGCGACCCCGGCGTCGGCAAGACGGCCATCGCCGAAGGCCTGGCCAAGCGGATCGTCGAGGGCGACGTGCCGGAGGTGCTGCTGAAAAGCATCATCTTCTCGCTCGACATGGGCGCCCTGCTGGCCGGCACCCGCTACCGCGGCGACTTCGAGGAGCGGCTGAAGGCGGTGGTGACGGAGCTGGAAGCGCAGCCGAACGCGGTGCTGTTCATCGACGAGATCCACACGGTGATCGGCGCCGGCGCCACCAGCGGCGGCGCCATGGACGCCTCCAACCTGCTCAAGCCGGCCCTGGCCAGCGGCACCATGCGCTGCATCGGCTCCACCACCTACAAGGAATACCGCAACTACTTTGAGAAGGACCGCGCCCTGGTGCGCCGGTTCCAGAAGATCGACGTGAACGAGCCATCCGTCGAGGACGCGGTGAAGATCCTGCGCGGGCTGAAGGCCAACTACGAGAAGCACCACAAGGTCCGCTACACCGAGGAGGCGATCCGCGCCGCCGTGGAGCTGTCGGCCAAGTACATCAACGACCGCAAGCTGCCGGACAAGGCGATCGACGTGATCGACGAGGTGGGCGCCAGCCGGATGCTGCTGCC
>CAXTNC010000187.1:0-6142 GCA_964245495.1 uncultured Acetobacteraceae bacterium | reverse complement strand
GGCCGGGGCCGAGCAGGGCGCGGCCGACCCGGCGGGCCGCCGCGTCCTCGCCCACGTCGCCGGGTTCCAGCCGCGCCGCCACCACCGGGTCCGACCCGGCGGCGCGCAGCGCGGCGACGGCCTCCGCATCCAGCACGGCGCCTTTCTTGAGCACCCGGCCCGGCAGGCGGTGGGTGTGGGCCAGGATGGCGCCCTCCGCCGCGGCGAGCGGCGTCGGCCCAAAGATCACGCGAGCGGCGCGCCGCGGCGCACGGCGACGATCTGCGCCAGCACGGACAAGGCGATCTCCGGCGCGGTGACGGCGGCGATGTTCAGCCCCACTGGGCCGCGTATGCGGGCCAACGCCTCGTCGCCGTGGCCCAGCGCCCGCAGCCGGTCCAGCCGCGCCGCGTGGGTGCGCCGGCTGCCGAGCGCGCCGATGTAGAACGCCTGCGACCGCAACGCCCGGTCGAGCGCCGGGTCATCCAGCTTGGGGTCGTGCGTGAGGGTGACGACGGCGGTGCGGCTGTCCGGGCGCAGGGCGTCCAGCGCCTCGTCCGGCCAGTCGGTCGAGACGGCCACATTGGGGAAGCGCTCGGGGCTGGCGAAGGCGCGGCGCGGGTCGGCCACGGTGATGCCGTAGCCAAGCTGCACCGCCAGCGGCGCCAGCGCCTGCGCAATGTGCACGGCGCCGACGATGACCAGGCGGGCCGGCGGGTTGTGGGCGTGCAGGAACCAGGCGGCGCCGTCCACCTCCTGCGCTCCGCTCCGCTCCGTGGCCAGCGCCTGCTCCGCCGCCCGGGTCAGCGCCGGGTGCGCCGGGTCCGGCAGCACCAGCTGCGCGCCGTCCGGCAGCCGGGTCGCCAGCACCACCGGCTGCCCGGCGGCGCGGGCGGCCTGCACCGCCTGCAACGTGGCGGGCGTCACGCAAGGGCTTCCACGAACACCTTGAGCGTGCCGCCGCAGGCCAGCCCCACCTCCCAGGCCCGCTCGTTGGTGACGCCGAAATCCAGCAGCTGCGGCCCGCCGCCCGCGATGCTGGATTGCGCGGCCTCCGCCACGGCGCCCTCGATGCAGCCGCCGCTGACCGACCCGGCCATCCGCCCGGACGCCGTCACCGCCATCTGGCTGCCCGGCGGGCGCGGCGAGCTGCCCCAGGTCTCGGTGACGGTGGCCAGCGCCACGCGCTCGCCCTCCCGCAGCCACGCGGCGGCGACGGCCAGCACGTCCTCGGCTTCGGTCATCGGGCGGCCTCCAGTAAACGGCCCCGGACGGGCGCCGGGCGGGACAAGGCGGCGATCAGGGCGCGCAGGCTGGCGATGTTGTGGACGGGCCGGAACTCGTCCACGTGCGGCAGCATGGCGCGGATGCCCTGGGATTTCGGTTCGAACCCGTCCCAGCGCAACAGGGGATTGAGCCAGATCAGCCGGCGGCAGGACTTGTGCAGCCGCTCCATCGCTGGGGCCAGGCCGTCCGCCCCCGCCCGGTCCAGCCCGTCCGTCACCAGCAGCACCACGGCGCCCTGGCCCAGCACGCGCTTGGCCCAGTGCCGGTTGAACTGCGCCAGCGTGTCGCCGATGCGGGTGCCGCCCGACCAGTCCGGCACCAGGGCCGCCACGGCGGCCTGCGCCGCTTCCGGGTCCCGGTGGCGCAGTTGGCGCGTCACGTTGGTCAGCCGGGTGCCGAACAGGAACACGCTGACCCGGTCGCGGTCGTTGGCCACGGCGTGGAGGAAGTGCAGCAGGACGGATGCGTAACGGCCCATGGAGCCGGATATGTCGCACAGCACGACCAGTGGCGGCGGGCGCACCGTGCGCTCCGTCCAAGCCAAGTCCAGCAGCTCGCCGCCATGCCGCAACCCGGCGCGCAGGGTGGCGGCCATGTCGATGCGGGCGCCGCAGGAAGCAGGACGGGTGCGCCGGGTGCGGCGAAGGTCAAGCGGAAGCCGCAGGCGGGCGATCTCGGCCCGGGCGCTGGCGATCTGCGCGGCGCTCATGGCCTCGAAGTCCATGGTTTGCAGCCGCTCGGCATCGCTGACCGTGAGGACGGCATCCTGGTCAGGCCCGCTGTCCCTTTGCTGCCGCCGGCCGTTGAACGCTTCGGCCAGCCGCCGGTCCCCCGGGGCATGGGGGATGGTCCGTTGCGGGGGGTTCATGGGCAGAGCCAGCGCAGCATCCCGCTGAAGGGCTGCGTGGTCCTGCCAGAACAGGCCGAACGCGCTGTTGAACAGCTCCGCCTGGTCATGCCGGTGGGCCAGCGTGGCGCTGAGTGCGGCGTGAAGGTCGGGGCGGGATGCAACGCCGAGGTGGGAAACGGCGTGCAGGGCGGCCAGGATGTCTGCCGGCCCCACGGGAAGGCCCGCCCGCCGGAGCAGGCGGGCAAACTCGGCGACGTTCGCGGCGAGGGCGCCGCCGCTAGGACTTGGTGCGGCCATGCTCGCGGTAGTGGTGGCCGCCGCCGGATTCGTCGCCGCCGGTGTCCTTCGCATGGTCCTTCGCGGAGCCGGGATGCCCGCCGCCGTCCTTGTGGCCGGTGTCCTGATGGTTCTTGCCGGGATGCTCGCGGTCCTGGTGGCTGGACCCGGGGCCGCCGAAGCGGCCGGTGTGCTCGTTCTTGTCAGGCATGTCGATGCTCCGGTTGTCGGCAACAGAACGGGCGACCGGGGCAGGGGTTTGTTACGGGCGTGGCACAGGGGGCGATCCGGAGGCGCCGCCCGCAACGGAGCGCAGGATCACCGCCTCGTCGGGCAGCAGCGTGAAGCCGTCCCGCACCTGCCCGCCTTTCCGCCCGGCATGGCTGGACGCCACGATCGTGCCCGGGCCAGCCTTCATGACGGCCGGCGCGTGACCGGTGTTGGCCAGGATCAGCAGGTCGCCTGCCGGATGGCGGCGCCGGTAGCGCAGCACGTCGCCGTCGTCGGCCACGTCCTCGATCGAACCGGCGGTCAGCGCGGCGTGCGCGCGGCGCAGCGCCAGCAGCTCGCGGTGCCAATGCGCCATGGACCCGGCATCCTTCCGCTGCTCGGCCAGCGACACGTCCCGGCCGAGCCGCAGCCAAGGCTTCCCCGTGGTGAAGCCGCCGCCGGGTCCGGGCTGCCAGGGGAAGGGGGTCCGCACCGGGTCCCGCCCCAGCCCGCGGCCGGGTTCGCGCCGCTCCGCCGGGTCCTGCACCTCGGAGGCGGGGATGGGCGTGTCGACCATGCCCAGCTCGTCGCCCATGTAAAGCGTGGGCGTGCCGCGCAGCGTCAGCAGCAGCAAGGCCGCGACCCGGGCCTGCGCTGCGCCCACCCGGCTGGCGATGCGGGGGCGGTCGTGGTTGCCGAGCACCCAGTTGGGCCAGCCGCCCGGCGGCAGGGCGGCCTCGTAGCGCCGGATCAGGTCGGCGATGGCGGCGGCGGTCCACTCGGGCAGCTGCAGCAGGTGGAAGTTGAACGGCAGGTGCGCCCCGCGCCCGCCCTTGCCGTAATAGGCGACCAGCCGCTCGACCGGCAGGTAGATCTCGCCGATCAGCACCCGGTCCGCGTATTCGTCCAGCACCGCCCGCAGCCCCGCCACCACCTGCTGCACCTCCGGCCGGTCGGCGGTGTGGAGCGGCAGCAGGCTGTCGAACGGCCGGCCGGTGGGCGGGGCGGGGTCCCGTGGGTTGTCACGGAACTGATCGTCCTTGACCATCAGCCACATGACATCGACGCGGAAGCCGTCCACGCCGCGGTTCAGCCAGAAGCGCAGCACGTCATGCATGGCGGCCTGCACAGCCGGGTTGCGCCAGTTCAGGTCCGGCTGGGCGGGCAGGAAGGAGTGGCAGTAGTACTGGCCGCCGGGCGTCTCCTGCGTCCAGGCGGGACCGCCGAAATGGCTCAGCCAGTTGTTGGGCGGGCCGCCGCCGGGCGCTGGGTCGCGCCACAAGTACCAGTCCCGCTTCGGGCCGCCGGCGCGGCTGTCGATGAACCAGGGGTGCTGGTCCGAGGTGTGGTTGGGCACGTAGTCCAGGATGAGCTTGAGGCCGCGCGCGTGGGCGGCCGCGATCAGCGCGTCCATGTCGGCCAGGGCGCCGAACAGGGGATGGATGCCACAGTAATCGCTGACATCGTAGCCGAAATCGGCCATGGGGGAGGGGAACACCGGGGAAAGCCACAGCGCGTCCACGCCCAGCCAGGCGAGGTGGTCGAGCCGACGCAGGATGCCGGTGAGGTCTCCCACGCCGTCGCCATCGGTGTCCTGGAACGAGCGCGGATAGATTTGGTAGACGACGCCGCGCTGCCACCAGGCCAGGGTCTTCATGGTTTCCGCTCGGTTCATCCCGCTTGAGAGGGGGTCACGCACCCTGTCCCGCACCTCCCCCCCCCGACCCTCTCCCGCAAGGGGAGAGGGAGAAGCGAGGTGTCTTAGCGCGCCTTGGCGTAGAGCTTCTGGGCGATCTCCAGGATTTCCTCGGGGTGGTAATCCGGGATGAAGGCGGAGGCGACGCCTTCCTGCTGGTACTGCGGGCCGCCGGTGGGCGGGCCGTCCATCACCTCCAGCGGGCCGGAGCCGTCGAGCGAGTCGCCCTGCCAGATCGTGCCGATCTCCTTGTAGTCGTCCGGGCTGAAGCGGTACAGCCGGCGGTGCATGCCTTCGGCCATGAACGGGTGGCTTTCCGGGATGTCGGCGCCCTCGATGTTCGGGATCGGCAGCATCTTTTTCATGTCCACGCCGGTGAGCTTCTCCAGCGCCAGCGCGTAGGCGTGGGCATGGACGCCGCCGCGGGTGAACAGGTAGCCCAGCATGTGGCGGGCCGCCGGGTTCTTGGTCATCTCATAGACGCGCAGCTTGACGGTGCGGGCGCCGTTTTCCAGGAAGAAGTTGTGCAGCAGGTCCAGCACCAGGTTGCCGCTGTTGAACACGAAGTCGCCGCGCCAGGGCTGGCCCAGGGCGTTGCACGCCATCACGCCGTGCGAGCCGTTGATGTGGTAGTTCGGCCCGTTGCCGGCGGCGTGGGTGAACATGTGGGCGAAGGTGGCGTCGCCCTTGGTGATGTCGCCCTGCGGCTGCGCGCCGTTCAGCAAGCCGTTGACGGCGGCGCCGACCAGCTCGATGTGGCCCAGCTCCTCCGTCGCGATGTTGGCGATCAGCGCGTAGAACGGGCGCAGCTTCTCGCGCTGCTTGAAGTTGAAGCTTTGGAACATGTAGGTGTTGAGGGTGGTCAGCTCGCCGAAGCGGCCGCCCATCAGCTCGTTGACGGCGGCGGCGGCGGAGGGGTCCGCTTCGTCCGGCAGCGGCATCTCCACTTGCAGCTTGTCAATGCGCAAAAACATCGTGTGCTCCCTTTGGCTGCGAAGGCCCGTTCTGGGCATCGCCGATATTTCACGCTGCCGGCCATCGCGCTAATATATTGTCCGTCTTAGGGCGATAGGGGATGCTTATGAGCGGGAGCCTGTCCGGCCTGTCGCTGCGGGACTTGGAGTATGTCGGCGCTGTCGCGCGGCACGGCCATTTCGGCCGGGCGGCGGAGGCGTGCGGCGTGTCGCAGCCGGCGCTGAGCGGGCAGGTGCGCAAGCTGGAGCGCTATCTCGGCTTCGCCCTGTTCGAGCGGCGGCCGGCGGGCGCCCGGCTCACCGAGAACGGCGCCGAGTTCGCCCGCCGCGCGGCGGACCTGGTGACGGCGGCGCGGGATTTGTTGTCGGTGTCGCGCGGGGTGGACGCGGACGCCGGGCCGTTCCGCCTCGGCGTGATCCCGACGCTTGGGCCATACCTGTTCCCGCACGCCATCGGCCCGGTCCGCGCCGCGCTGCCGGCGCTGCGGCTGCTGTTCACCGAGGCCCGCACCGCCGACCTGTCCCGCCTGCTGCGCGAAGGCGAGCTGGATGCCGTGCTGGTCTGCACCCCGCCTGCCGACCCGGCGCTGGAGCGGTTCGACCTGTTCATCGAGCCGCTGCTGCTGATGCACGCCCCGGACATGCCCTCCGGCTGGCCGCCGCCGCCGGGCCTGCTGCTGACCCTGGACGACGGCCACTGCCTGCGCGACCAGGTGCTGGCCGCCTGCGGCCTGTCCGCCAGCAGCTTATCCGCCAGCCCGGGCGAGCGCCACGCGACGGGGCTGGAGCTGCTGCACCACATGGTGGCGGCGGGCGAGGGGGTGTCGCTGGTCCCGGCCCTGGCGGCGCACCGCCTGCGCGACGCGGGCG
>CAXTNC010000186.1:0-6245 GCA_964245495.1 uncultured Acetobacteraceae bacterium | reverse complement strand
GCCTCCGCTAGCCCTGCTCCCGCCTGCTCATCCCAGGCCTGCTCGACGTCGGCGGAAGACACGGCCGCCGCCGACCGCTCCCACGCGAGCGCGATGGCCGAGCGGGCGAGCTGCGCCATGGCGCCGGGCAATCCTCCTCCGAGGGCTTGCACCCGTGCGACGGCATCCGGCGCGAACAGGGCCGCTCCGCCGTC
This sequence comes from uncultured Acetobacteraceae bacterium, assembly GCA_964245495.1. GTDB lineage: Bacteria > Pseudomonadota > Alphaproteobacteria > Acetobacterales > Acetobacteraceae > LMUY01. The sequence goes on along the minus strand of CAXTNC010000186.1, from coordinate 6,051 downwards.
CGCGCGCAGCAGCGCCGCGGTGAAGCCGGCCGCGGCTTCCGGCGGGAGCTTGTGCAGCGCCACGGCCGTGACCGGGCGCGAAAGGCCCGCGGCCAGCATGGCGAGCGCTGGCCCGCCTGCCAGGACGCACGCCGAAGGGTGCCGCAAGATCACCTGCAGCCCCGCCTCCCCGAGCCGATGCGCGTCGTCCGCCACCAGCACGGCGTCCGGCTGGGGCGCGTCGTCCGGCGCGAAGAAGCTGACCGCCCGCCCGCTCTGCTGCAGCAGGGCGAGCAGCGTTTGCACCAGGCTGGTCTTGCCGACGCCGGGCAGCCCCGTCAGCACGACGACGTTTCCGGACCGGATGCCGACCGAAACCTCGCGCAACGCTTCCAGCCACGCGCCATGGAACACGAGCCCGCCGGGACGCACAGGCGTCGGGACGTGCTCCTCCCGAGACGCCTCATTGAGCAGCAAAGCTGACCAGGACATGAATTAGTAGATATCAAACCGTCATGGCAAGACAAGCACGCGGGACTTCCAGGCCGGAAGTTTATACATCTGCGTCACGGCCGCCTGGGATGCCAGGTCTGGCAGCGCGGCTTGCGCCCCGGCCTGCCGCGGTCATCTACCGGCAGCCACGCCGTGCCATGACCTGCTGCGGAACCGAACCATGCTGAAGAAACCGATCCCGGCCACGGGCGAGATGCTGCCCGTCATCGGATGCGGCACCTGGAACACGTTCAACGTCGGGGCTGACGGGCGCGCGCCGTTGCGGGACGTGCTGCGCCAGTTGTTCGGCGCTGGCGGCGCGGTGGTGGACAGCTCGCCCATGTACGGCCGCGCGGAGGGCGTGGTGGGCGCCCTGGTGGCGGAGCTGGAGGCCCGGAGCGGCGCGTTCGTCGCCACCAAGGTCTGGACCCATGGCCGGGAGGCCGGCCTGGCGCAGCTTGCCCAGTCCCACGCCCTGCTGCGGGCGCCGGTGCTGGACCTGGTGCAGATCCACAACCTGGTCGATTGGCAGGCGCATCTGCCATCCCTGCGGGCAGCCAAGGAGCAGGGCCGGGTGCGCTACGTCGGCATCACGCACTTCAAGGCGAGCGCCCATGCCGACCTGCAAGCGGTGATGCGGTCCGAGCCGATCGACTTCGTGCAGGTGAACTACTCGCTGTCTGACCGGGCGGCGGAGGCATCCCTGCTGCCGCTGGCGGCCGAGCGCGGGATCGCCGTCCTGGCCAACCGCCCGTTCGGCAAGGGCAAGCTGGTGCCCCGGCTCAGCCAGCGTCCGCTGCCGGGCCTGGCGGCGGAGCTTGGCTGCGCCAACTGGGCCGAGCTGGCGCTCAAGTTCGTGCTCGCCCACCCGGCGGTGACCTGCGCCATCCCCGGCACGCGGGACCCGAGGCACATGGGAAGCAACGCGCGCGCCGGGTCCGGCCCGTTGCCCGACGCGGACATGCGCCGCCGCATCATCGCCGCGGCAGGCCTGTGAGCGCGGCGGAACGGCCGCTGGAGCTGCTGCGGCCGCATTGGCGGCTGGTGCTGGCGGCGTTCCTCGGCTGGTTCCTGGACGCGTTCGACCAGGTGGCGCTGCTGCTGGCGCTGCCGGACATCGGCAAGCGCTTCGGCGTCAGCCTCACCGCCATGGGCCTGGTGATCACGGCGCAGAGCCTGGGCCGGGTCGGCGGCAACATCGGCTGGGGCTGGCTGGCCGACCGCTACGGCCGCAAGCTCACCTTCATGGCCGGCGTCATCTGGTTCGCCGCGTTCTCCGGCCTGTCCGGGCTGGCGTGGAGCTACGCGGCGCTGCTGGTGATCCAGCTGCTGTTCGGCATCGGCTTCGGCGGGGAATGGACGGCCTCGGCGGCGCTGCTGATGGAGACGGTGCCGGAGCGCGCCCGTTCCGCCGCCTCGTCCCTGATGATGGCCGGCTACGAGTTCGGCTTCTTCGCCGCCGCCGGGGCGCAGGCGCTGCTGCTGCCCTCCTTCGGCTGGCGGTCGCTGTTCCTGGTCGGCGTCGCCCCGGCGCTGCTGGCCATCTTCATCCGCAGGGGCATCGCGGAAAGCCCGGTTTGGCTGCGCACCCAAGCCGAGCAGCGCAGCCCGGACCGGCGCCCTGCCCGGCCGCGCTTCCGCATGGACAGGGCTGCGTGGCAGGCCTGCGCCTTCATGCTGCTGCTGCAGTTCCAGACCGCTTCCATCTACAGCTTCTACCCGGCGCTGCTGCGGGACAAGCACGGCTACAGCCCGGACGGCGTGTTCGCCGCCGTGGCGCTGTACTCGGCCGGGTCCATCGGCGGCAAGCTGCTGTGCGGGTTCGCCGCCGGCCGGCTCGGCGACCGCCCGGTGATCCTGGCCTGCCTTTCCGTCACGGTGGCCGCGGTCGCGCCGTTCGCCGGGTCGCAGAACGCGGCCATGCTGCTGGGCGCGGCGTTCGTCATGGGGGCGTCCAGCAGCGGCGTGTTCGCACTGGTGCCGCACTACCTGTCGCTGCGGTTCTCCAACGCGGTGCGCTCGTTCGGCATGGGCCTGGCCTACGCGGTGGCGGCCTGCGGCCAGGGCGTCGCCACCTACGCCGTGCCTGCGGCCGGTGGCGGCCTGGGATTGCCGCACGCCATCGAGCTGTTCGTCGTCCTCAGCTCCGCGGCGGTGGCCGCCATCACCTTGCGCCAGCCATCCGAGCTGCCGGGGCATGACATGGAGGGCGCGCTGGCGCCGGCCTGACCTTGCTCGGCGGCCTGGCTCGCTTCCGGCGACGGCAGCCGTTCGGCATCCACCATGTAGGCGCGGCTGACGGGGGCGGCGTCCAGGCGCCGGGTCAGCTGCAGCTGGAACACGACGCTGGTGCGGTAGCGGAAGCCGACCTCGCACAGGGCGAGGTAGTACTCCCACATGCGGCAGAACCGTTCGTCGTACAATCGCGCAGCCTCGTCCCAATGCGCCACGAAGCAGGTGCGCCAGCAGCGCAGGGTTTCGGCGTAGTGCAGCCGCAGAACCTCCACGTCCGTGAGCACCAGGCCGCTCGGCTCGACGGCGGCCATGATCTCGGACAAGGAGGGCTGATCCGCTCCGGGGAAGATGTACTTCAGGATGAACGGGTCCACCCGGCCTGGCTGGTCCGTGAAGCCGCACGTGTGCAGGACGGCCACGCCGTCATTCTCCAGCAGGTCCCGCAGCTTGGCGAAGAACTCGCGGTAGTTGCATTTGCCAACGTGCTCGAACATGCCCACGGAAACGACCCGGTCGTAGCGCCCCAGCTGGTCGCGGTAGTCGCGCAGGCTGAACTGCACCTGCCCGGCCAGTCCGGCGACTGCGGCGCGGGCGGCGCTGTGGGCTTGCTGCTCCACGCTGAGCGTCACGCCGTCGACGCGGGCGGCATGGGCCTGCGCCAAGTGCAGCCCCAGCCCGCCCCAGCCTGAGCCGATGTCCAGCACCCGCAAGCCTGGCCGGTCGAGCAGCAGCTTGGCCGCGAGATGCCGCTTCTTGGCTGCTTGCGCCGCGTCCAGCGTGTCGCCAGGCGTCTCAAAGTAGGCGCAGGAGTATTGCCGGTCCGCGTCGAGGAACAGGTCGTACAATTCGGCCGACAGGTCGTAATGGTGCGCCACGTTGCGGCGCGCGCGCTGCGCCGGGTTGCGCTGCTTCAGCCACGAGGACGCCCGCGCCGCCCGCGCCATGGCCGAGCCTCGTGGGATGTTGCCGGCATTGCGCGCGAGCACGGCGAGCAGGTCGTACGCCGTTCCGTCCTCGATGCGGATCGACCCATCCATGTAGCCTTCCCCCAAGGCCAGGGTCGGCCGCAGCATCAGCAACGGCTCCGACCACCGGCTCAGCAGGCGCAGCGTGGCCGCCGGGGGCGATGCATCGCCGACATGACGGCGGCCGGCGCTGTCGATCAGCGTCAGGCTGCCGGACTTGACGACGTGGGACAGGATGCCTGCGAACACGGCTGCCTCGGGATGCCGGGCTGACAGCGCCTGGCATCTGCAACGGTTGCATCCATGGACGCCGGCGCATTCCTGCCGGTGTGTCAGGGCAATCTTACACTTTCATGTTACTGCCAGCGGTTGATAAGCCTTTGCAACGGCTTGCCGGGCGGCATGAAGATTGCGTCAGCCATGTCATGGGGTGGAATTGCTATCGCGTCCGGCGGGAGGCGATCGGATTGCTGGTGGCGTTGGCGCTGAGCGCCGCGCTCATGGGATGGCTGGTTGCGACGTTGATCGCGCTGTGCTGAGCTTGGTTTCCGAGGTGGGCCAGGGCGTCAAGCCGGCGCCGAAAGGTATGCCACCAGCAGGACAAGCCCGATGATCGCGACCGTCGCGTGCGTGCCGACCAGCAGCACGCCAGCTCCCTTGCCGCGGAACCGCACCAGCGCCACCAACAGCCCAAGGGCCAGGGCGGCTGCAAAGGCATAGGCTGCGATGGCGCCGAATGCTCCCGCCCCCAGCCGCACCCCGCGCGCCGGGCCGCGCAGCCCGCCCAGCAGCAGCGCGAACCCGGCGGCGGCCACCGAACCGTGCACGGCGGCCGGCCACCAGACCCGCGCCTTCGGCCGCACTACCTGCGACACCACGGCCAGCACCAGGCCGAGCGCCGCTCCGGCGCTCAGCACCGCGGTGGCCCAGGCCAGCAGCGCGCCGGGCGTCACGCCGCCTTCGCTTGCGCGGCGATGCGGTGCAGGCTGCGCAGCACGTCCCGCGCCGTCTTGATCCGCTCGCTCACCGCCATCTCCCGCGCGATGGCCAGCTTGTGGTCCGGGCGCAGGCGGATGGCGCCCTTCTGGGTGCCGAGCCAGCCGACCAGGCCGCCCGGGTTGCCGAACGCGTTGCCGCGGAACTGCAGCACCATGCCTTTCGGCCCGGCTTCCAGCTTCTCCACCCCCGCCTGGCGGCAGCCGCGCTTGAGCGCCACCACCTGCAATAGGTTGTCCACCTCCTCCGGCAACGCGCCGAAGCGGTCCACCAGCTCCGCCGCCATCGCCTCGCTTTCGCCGTCGGAGGCCAGGCTGCCGATGCGGCGGTACAGCCCCAGCCGCACGGGCAGGTCCCTCACGTAGGTGTCCGGGATCAGCACCGGCAAGCCGAGCGAGATGTTGGGCGTCCAATCCCGGTCCTCGGCCTTGTGGCGGCCGCGCTCGGCCCGCTGCTCGTTCACCGCGTCCTCCAGCATCTGCTGGTACAGCTCGATGCCGACCTCGCGGATGTGGCCGCTCTGCTCGTCCCCCAGCAGGTTGCCGGCGCCGCGGATGTCCAGGTCGTGCGAGGCCAGGGTGAACCCGGCGCCCAGCTGGTCCAGCGTCTGCATCACGCCCAGCCGCTTCTCCGCCGCGGCCGACAGGCGCTGCTGCTGCGGCCAGGTGAGATAGGCGTAGCCGCGCTGCTTGCCGCGCCCGACCCGGCCGCGCAGCTGGTACAGCTGCCCCAGTCCGAACATGTCGGCGCGGTAGATGATCAGCGTGTTCACCGCCGGCATGTCCAGCCCGGATTCCACGATGTTGGTGGACAGCAGGATGTCGTGCTTGCCGTCGCCGAACTCGGTCATCACCCGTTCCAGCTCCGTGGGCGCCAGCCGCCCGTGCGCCTGGGTGATGCGCGCCTCCGGCACGATCTCGCGCAGCCGGTTCGCCATGCGGTCCATGTCCTCCAGCCGCGGCACCACGCAGAACACCTGGCCGCCGCGGAACCGCTCGCGCTGGATCGCCTCGCGCGCCACCACCCCGTCGAACGGCATGATGAAGGTCCGCACCGCCAGCCGGTCCACCGGCGGGGTGGTGATCAGGCTCATCTCCCGCACCCCGGTCAGCGCCAGCTGCAACGTGCGCGGGATAGGGGTGGCGGACAGCGTCAGCACGTGCACGTCGGCCTTCAGCGCCTTCAGCTTCTCCTTGTGGGACACGCCGAAATGCTGCTCCTCGTCGACCACCAGCAGCCCGAGGTCGGCGAACTCGATCCCCTTGGCCAGCAGCGCGTGGGTGCCGACCACGATGTTCACGCTGCCGTCGGCCAGCCCGCGCTTGGTGTCCGCCATGTCCTTGGCCGTCACCATGCGGCTGAGCTGCCCCACCTTCACCGGCAG
>CAXTNC010000185.1:0-6314 GCA_964245495.1 uncultured Acetobacteraceae bacterium | reverse complement strand
ACCGACCAAACCACAACTTGTCATGAACGCTCAAGATGTTCCCGGATGGACACTATGCCAGTGATGGAATGGGTGCATACCGCGTGGATTTAGTAGGAGACTCTCATGGTGGAATGCCTACCCCACACGTAGCCGAGTTTACAAGAAACAGTAATAGTGCTGGACAAGTTTTCTTCGGAAAGCTAAAAGATGTCACTCAATCCTCGCCTACAGATATTCCGTAATAAAGCAACCAGTGTGTTCGGCTTCTTGGTCAAACGTTTGAATTATCTGAGGATAGATAATGCGTAAAATCAGCCATTTGCTTCCCGAACTTAGGAAATGGAACAATGGACAGGGTGTTGGTGTTGCCAACTGGCTTATGGCAATTGCTCGCTCTGATGTAGCTTTAGCTTACCTTGATATATTCTGGCCGACCTTTGTGGAAGTTGAGGGATACATTCTAAGATCAGGAATAAATCGTGCAAGCTTATACGATTGGGAAAGCACTGGAAAATACCCACGTAGGTCAATAGAGTGTGTTCTGAATCGAGTTCATGTAGTTGATGAGTTTACAATGAACTCAAGAGAAGATGAGGAACTCCGGATTGCAAGATGCAAGATCATAGGCCAGATTATGCAAGAGATGTATCGCGTGAAGCTAATGGCAGACTTTCCTGATCGTTCCTTCGATGTTTTCTTGGACGGGATTGAGCCGTCCCCCGAGTTCCAGCCGATCACCCTGACATTCTGCCAAGCGTAAACGCCTGGGCACCTTCAGCCACCCTGCTTAACCGCCGCCGCGCCGCCTCCACCCCAAACCCGCTCTCCACCCGCGGCGCGCAGAACTCGCCCACTGCTTCGGCTCCCGCACACAGCGCCGCAAACTCGCCCGCGTTGTGGAACACCCTGTGGCTGTCATCGTCCAGGAACGTCTCGGAAGCTGCGCCCTCCGCCAAGATCACGTCGTGGCTGTCCAGTTCGACATGGACGTAATCCACCTGCGCCACCCCCGCCTCGCGCCGGATCATCACGCCGTTCACCAGGCAGCGCGCCGGCGCCAGCAACCCGTCCAGCGGCATTACGTGCTCCGCCGATACCCGCAATCCCGCCGCGGCAGGCCGTCTCCCAACGACCCGGCGCAGAAGAACATATATTTCCGAAACCAACATACACCGGACCTGTTGCGAGCGCGCTAGACGACTCCGGGCCTTCTTTGAACGGCAACCCGGGTGTGACTCGAAATAGCGAAACGAAGAAAGAAGCTCCACCAAACCCGCCTCATCCCGCCCCCAACGTCTCCAACGCCGCCCGCCGATCAAACAGCCGCAGCAGCAGCCGTGCCGCCCGGCCGCGCGGGCTTTCCAGCTTCGGGTCCCGCTCCAGCAGCACCGCCGCGTCCTGGTTGGCCATGCGCAGCATCCCGTCCTGCGCCTCCGGGTCGGACAGGCGGAACCCCGGCAGGCCGGATTGCCGCTTGCCCAGCAAATCCCCCCCGCCGCGCAAACGAAAATCCTCGTCGGCGATGACGAATCCGTCCTCGGTGTCGCGCAGCAGCGTCATGCGGCGGCGGCCTGTCTCGCTCAGCCCGTCCTCGTGCAGCAGCAGGCAGTAGCTTTGCGCCGCGCCGCGCCCCACCCGGCCGCGCAGCTGGTGCAGCTGCGCCAGGCCGAACCGGTCGGCGTGCTCGATCACCATCACGCTGGCGCCGGGCACGTCGACGCCCACCTCGATCACCGTGGTGGCCACCAGCAGCCGGGTCTGCCCGGCCTTGAACCCCGCCAGCGCCGCATCGCGCACGCCCGGCTCCTGCTGGCCGTGCGCCAGGCCCACCCGGTCGCCGAAGCGGGCGCGCAGGGCGGCGAACCGCTGCTCCGCCGCGGCCAGGTCGGTGAGCAAGCTTTCGGACACCATGGGGCACACCCAATACACCTGCTCGCCCCGGTCCAGCGCGCGGCCGATGCCGTCGGTCACGTCTTCCAGCGTGGCCAGGGAGTGCAGGGTGGTGCGGATCGGCTGCCGCCCGGCCGGCTTCTCCGTCAGCCGGCTCACGTCCATCTCCCCCCATTGCGTGAGCAGCAGGGTGCGCGGGATGGGGGTTGCGGTCATCACCAGCAGGTCGGTGCGCGCGCCTTTTCCGCCCAGAAGGAGGCGCTGCTCCACGCCGAAGCGGTGCTGCTCGTCGATCACCGCCAGGCCGAGGTCGCGGAACTCCACGTGCTCCTGGAACAGCGCGTGGGTGCCCACGGCGATCGGCAGCCGCCCGTTGCCCAGGGCCAGCAGCAGGTTGCGCCGCTCCGCCCCCTTCACTGAGCCGGTCAGCAGGGCAACAGGGCAGGGGGCCAGGGTGGCCAGGGTGCGCGCGTGCTGCTTGGCCAGCACCTCCGTGGGCGCCATCAGCGCCGCCTGCGCGCCCGCCTCCACCGCGCCCAGCATGGCCAGCAGCGCCACCAGCGTCTTGCCGGAGCCGACATCGCCCTGCAGCAAACGCAGCATCCGGCGCGGGGCCGTCATGTCCGCGTCGATCTCGGCCAGGGTGCGCGCCTGGCTCGGCGTGGGCGGGAAGCCGAACCGCCGCAGCGCCTCGTCCCGCAATGTTCCGGTGGCATGGAGGCTGCGGCCGGGGCGGTGCTTCTCGCGCGCCTTCATCCAGGCCATGGCGAGCTGGTGCGCCAGCATCTCGTCGTAGCCCAGCCGGGCGCGCAGCAGGGCGTTGGGCGGCTCGCAGGGTGCTTGCAGGCCGAGCAGCGCGTCGCGGAAGCTGGGCCAGCCCTCGCGCCGCAGCAGCGGGGCGTCGTGCCACTCCGGCAGGTCCGGCACCCGGCCGACCGCGGCGCGCATGGCGGTGCGCAGCTCGCGGGCGGACAGCTTGGCCGTCATCGGCCACACCGGGTCCACCGGCGGGATCAGCGCCGCGTCCTGCGGCGGCACGGCGTAGGCGGGATCCCTCATGGACAGCCGGCTGCCGAACGCCTCCACCCGGCCGTTGACCAGCAGCTTGGCGCCGGCGGCGGCGCGCAGCAGGGAAGCCAGCCGCTGCTTTTCCCAGATCGCCAGCTCGGCAAAGGCGGTGCCGTCCGTCACCCGGATGCGGTGCGGGTGGCTGGCGCGGGCCGCCGGTTCGTGCCCCACCACGTCCACCGCCCACGTCACCACCGCACCCGGCGCCGTGTCCCGCAGGGTGGCCCGGGTGCGGCGGTCGATGAAGCTGTCCGGCAGGTGGAACAGCAAGTCCCGCACCCGCGCCCCGCCGGTCAGCCGGGTGAGCTTCTCCGCCGTGGCCGGGCCGATGCCGCGCAAATCCGAGACGGGGGCAAGAAGGGGGGCGAGCGGGTCGTCCAAGGGGCGGCAAAATCCTGGAGGGGAGGCGGCTATAGGCCAGGGTGCGGCGGCCTGGCCAGCGCCGCCTTGCCACCAGGGGCCGCGCTGCGTAGGGGAAGCAGCATTCGGGAAGGGGATACGCCATGGACGACATCAAGGCCGGGGCGGCCAAGCACCACGAGGACGCGGCGCACCATCTGGAGATTGCCGCCAAGATGCACCGGGACGCGGCCAAGCAGTGCCAGTCCGGCAACTTCGCCAAGGCGCAGAGCCTGGCCACCTCGGCGGCCGAGGCCGACACGCTCGCCAACCGGCACGCGCTGGAGGCGGTGGACCTTTACCGCCACCACGCGGAGCAGATTGCCGGGCGGGAGGCGGAACAGGCGGCAGAGGAGGCGGTGCGGGCCGCCAAGCACGAGGCGAAGGCGGCGAAGGGCTGAGGGCGGCGCAGCCGGCCGCCCCGCTGATCGGCCGGCCTTCGGTTGCGGGGCGCCCAGCGCCGCGGCCCTCATGACGCCTCGGCGGAGGTCGGGGCCAGTCCCTTACCATGGGTCCTTCCGCCTGTGGCGGCCCGAACGCGCGACAAAGTAGGCTTGCCGGTCGTTCTCAAGGCGCGCGACCCCCGCTCGGACCTGCAGCAAGTCCTTGCGGCTGATCAGCCCGACCAGCGACCCGCTCACCGGGTCGGTCACGGGCAGGCGGCCCTGGTCTGCGGCCAGCATGACATCCACGGCGTGGGTCACCACGTCGCCAGGATGCACGATGGCCGGCAGGCCGCCGGCCATGTGCCGGTCGATCGGCTCGCGCTCGCAACCGCCCTCCACGATCCAGCGCAGCGCATCGCCGCGCGTCACCAACCCGACCGGTCGGCCCCCCGGATCCACCACCGGATAGACCCGGTGACGCCCGGCCTCCAGCACCGCGACCGCCTGCTCGACCGGCATGTCCGCGGGCAGCGTCTCCACGCTGGTGGCCATGACATCGCCGACGCGGGCCAGGTCGTAAGGATCGGCGGCGAACTCCTGCACGACGTGACGGCCGCGCCGGGCGATCTTCTCCGTCAAGATCGACCGCGGCAGCAGCAGCACGGTCACCGCGTAGGCCGCGACGGTGGCCGCCAGCAAGGCCGGCAGCGCTTGGAGGTCCCCGGTCAGCTCGGCGGCGAACACCGCCCCGGTGAACGGCGCGCGCATGGCGCCGCCCAGCATGGCCGCCATGCCCAGCAGCGCCCAGAACGCCGGGTCGCCCGGCAGCGCCAACCCCGCCAGCCAGCCAAACGCCCCGCCGATGATCAGCAGCGGCGCCACCACGCCGCCCGAGGTGCCGGAAGCCAGCGCCACCAGCCAGATCACCGTCTTGACCACCAGCAGCATGAGCACGGACCGCAGCGCGAGATGGCTCGCCAGCACATCCGCAATGACGCCGTAGCCCACGCCGAGCGCACGCGGCTCCACCAACCCGCCCAGCCCGACGACGAGGCCGCCCAGCGCCGGCCACCACATCCAATGGAAGGGCAGCCGGCCGAACCAGTCCTCCAGCGAATACAGCGCGGTGGTGAGCGCGCACGACAGCAGCCCGACGGCCACCCCCAACATCGCCGCTGCCGCCAAGCCCCACCATGCCGGGGCCGGGATGCCGTCGAACGGGAAAAGCGGGCCGGCCCCGAACAGCAGCGGCCGCCAGGCGATGGCGACCACGGCGGCGGCCACCACGGGGATGAAGCTGCGCGGCCGCCACTCGAACAACAGCAGCTCCACGGCCAGCAGCACGGCAGCGAACGGCGTGCCGAAGATGCCGGTCATGCCCGCGGCGGCGCCTGCCACCAGCAGCGTCTTGCGTTCCACCGCGCTCAGCCGGAAGAACTGCGCGAACAACGAGCCGATCGCGCCGCCGGTCATGATGATCGGGCCTTCCGCGCCGAACGGCCCGCCGGTGCCGATGGAGATCGCGGAGGAGAGCGGCTTGAGCAGGGCGACCTTGGCAGACATGCGGCTGCTGCCGACCAGGATGGCCTCGATCGCCTCCGGGATGCCGTGGCCGCGTATCTTCTCCGAGCCGAAGCGCGCCATGAGGCCGATGACCAAGCCGCCGAGCACGGGGATGGCCACCATCCAGGGGCCGCGCACTGCGCCGGCCATGGATGGGATGGCGGTGTCGAGCCTGGCGAACCAGACGGCGTTGAGGACGAGCGCGATCAGCTTCACCAGGACCCAGGCTGCGAACGCTCCGCCAGTGCCGACCGCGACGGCCATGGCCGCCAGGACCAGCACACGGGCATCTGCGCTGAAATCGCGCAGGCGCCGCAGCCGGGGAGCGCCGGTTTCGGTTGTGCTTCCTTTGGACATCGGCATCCTCTTTCCGCGCGGCATCAAGATATATCGTAATACGATTTATTCCAAGGAGGACGCGACGCCATGCCGGAGAACGGCCTGAGCCGGGAAGATTACGCCGCGATCGCAGCCTTTCGCTATCGGTTGCGCCAGTTCCTCGCCTTCAGCGAGGCCGCCGCCGCCGCCGCCGGATTGCCGCCGCAGCAGCACCAGGCCCTGCTCGCCATCGCCGGGCACGCCGGGCCCGGCGCCCCCACGGTCGGGCTGCTGGCCGAGCAGTTGCTGGTGGCGCCCCACACCGCCGCGGAACTGGTGTCGCGCATGGCAGATGCTGCACTCCTCATCCGGACCCAGTCCGCGCAGGACCGCCGCCGCACGGAACTGGCGTTGACGCCCAAGGCCACGGGGTTGCTGCGCCAATTGACCGAGGCGCATCTGCGGGAGTTGCGCCAACTGCAGCCGGTGCTGGCGCGGGCGTCAGGGCGGCCCGCGCGCACGCCTGGCTGACATCACCGCCTCCCGCCGCCGCATCCTGTTCCGCGCCACCCACCGCGGCACCCAGGAAACTGACCGCCTCGTCGGCGGCTATGTCGCGGGACTCTTGTTTTCAGGGTTTCTGGCCGTGGCGACTAGTGGGTGTTCCCTAAGTTCGGCTCTTTCAAAGTCTTGCACGCGTGCTCAGAA
>CAXTNC010000184.1:0-6378 GCA_964245495.1 uncultured Acetobacteraceae bacterium | reverse complement strand
GCTGATGGTGGTGGCGTTCGGCATCGACGCGGGGCTGGCGGTGCTGGCGGTGGGGTTCGTGGGCACGACGCTGGTGGAGCGGCGGGGCGCCGCGGCCGGCCTGGTGCCGCCCGGCTACATGCGGCTGCGCTACGGGCTGTCGGGCGCGGTGGTGGCTATCCTGGCTGCGGTGCTGGTGCTGCGGGTGCTCGGCATCCACCTGAACTTGCTCTGAACCAGATTCAAACCAATTAATTTTCTCTTTATTTGGACGGCCACATGGGACTAAGCTCCGGCCAGTCAGGAGTTGACCATGGATCAGCAAGCGAGCGCCACGATCATCCCGTTCCCCGTCCCGGCACGCCGCCCGGCGCAGGACTTGGCGCAATCGTCCGAGCGCCTGGCGCAGGCCTTGAGAAACCTGTCGGTCGCCTTATCCGTGCAGCGTGACAGCACCCTGCGGTGGCGCGCAGCCCTGGAAGACCTCGCGGCCAAGATGCAGGCGTTGGGCCACAGCGCCCCAAGCGGCGCCCCAGGCAACAGCTTGGGCTGACTGGTTCCCGCCGCCCGCGAAACGCACTAGCATCCCCGCATACAAGGGAGTGTGCGCGTGAAGGCTTTCTGGGACCCGGCGCAGCTCGCCCACGCACCCCGCTTCTTCCTGCAGCGCGGCCAGCTCCGCAGCAACCATGAGGCCCCGGCCCGGGCCGAAGCGTTGCTGGCAGGCTGCCGCGCCCTGGCCCTGGACCTCACCCTGCCCGGCCCTGCCAGCCGGGCCGCGTTGGAGTCGGTGCACGCCGCAGCTTACCTGGACTGGCTGGCCAGCGCCGCCGCCGAGTGGTCCGTCATGGAGGATGCCGGGCCGGAGGTGGTGGCCAACATGCACCCCTCGCCGGAGATGCTGAACAACGGCGCGCGGCCTCCCGCTTCCGCCATCGGCCGCGCCGGATGGTTCACGGCCGACGCCGCCTGCCCGCTGGGGCCGGACAGCTGGGCCGCCATCCAGGCCGCCGCCGCCTGCGCCCTGGCCGCGGCGGACGAGGCGGCGCGCGGGCGGGACTGCTACGCGCTGTGCCGCCCCCCCGGCCACCACGCCTATGCGGCCCGGGCGGGCGGGCACTGCTACCTCAACAACGCGGCGCTGGCGGTGGAGCGGCTGATCTCCCACGGCGCGCGCCGGGTCGCCGTGCTGGACATCGACAGCCACCACGGCAACGGCACCCAAGGCATCTTCTGGACCCGCGGCGACGTGCTGTTCACCTCCATCCACGGCGACCCGGCGGGCTACTACCCATGGTACGTGGGCCGTGCCGACGAGCAGGGCGCCGGCGCCGGCGCCGGCCTCACCCGCAACTTCCCGCTGGCCGCGGGCACCGCGGACCTCGGCTGGCTGGCGGCGCTGGACGCGGCGCTGCGCCATGTCGAGCGGTTCGGGGCGGACGCGCTGGTGGTCAGCCTGGGATTCGACGCGTCGCGCGACGAGCCGCTGCATTTCCTGTCCGTCTCGCCGGAGGGGTTCGCCCGCGCCGGAGCCGCGGTCGGGCGGCTGACCGCGCCGGCGGCGTTCATCCAGGAGGGCGGCTACAACACGGACACGCTCGCCCCCCTGCTGCAGGCCTTCCTGGCCGCGTTCGGCGGATGAGCCTCGCCCGGGTGCAGTCGTTCGCCTTCTCCGGCATCGAGGCGGTGCCGGTGGAGGTGCAGGTCCAGGTGTCCTCCGGCCTGCCCGCCTTCCTGGTGGTGGGCCTGCCGGACAAGGCGGTGGGCGAGGCGCGCGAGCGGGTGCGGGCGGCGCTGACCGCCATGGGGCTGGCGCTGCCGCCGCGCCGGGTGCTGATCAACCTGGCGCCGGCCGACCTGCTGAAGGAGGGCAGCCACTTCGACCTGCCGATCGCGCTGTGCGTGCTGGCGGCGATGGACGTGCTGCCGCGCGAGGACCTGGCCGGGTTCGCCGCCGTGGGGGAGCTGTCGCTCGACGGCACGCTCCACCCGGTGGCCGGCGTGCTGCCTGCCGCCATCGCCGCCTCTGCACGAGGGTTGGGGCTGATCTGCCCGGCCGAGCAGGGCGGCGAGGCCGCGTGGGCCGGCCAGGTGGAGGTGCTGGCCCTGCCCGACCTGCTCTGCGCCGTGAACCATTTCCGCGGCACCCAGGTGCTGACCCCGCCGCCGCCCGCCGGGGTCGCGGAGCGGACGGCAGGCCCGGACCTGTCGGAGGTGAAGGGCATGGAAGCGGCCAAGCGCGCGGTGGAGGTGGCGGCGGCGGGCGGCCACAACCTGCTGCTGGTCGGCCCGCCGGGCGCTGGCAAGTCCATGCTGGCGTGCCGGGTGCCGGGCCTGCTGCCGGACCTCACGCCGGCGGAGGCGCTGGAGGTGAGCACCATCCATTCGGTGGCCGGGCTGCTGGTCGGTGGCCTGATGGTCAAGCGCCCGCCGTACCGCGAGCCGCACCACTCCGCCAGCCCGGCGGCGCTGACCGGCGGCGGCCAGCGCGCCCGGCCGGGCGAGGTCAGCCTCGCGCACCGCGGAGTGCTGTTCCTGGACGAGTTGCCGGAGTTCCCGCGCCCGGCGCTGGAAGCGTTGCGCACCCCGCTGGAAACCGGCCGCACCACCGTGGCCCGCGCCTCCGCCCACGTCACCTACCCGGCGCGCTTCCAGCTGGTGGCGGCGATGAACCCGTGCCGCTGCGGCCACTTGGGCGACCCGGCGCGCGAGTGCGGCAAGGCGCCCCGCTGCGGCGAGGACTACCTCAGCCGGATCAGCGGTCCGCTGCTGGACCGCATCGACATGACGGTGGCGGTGCAGCCCATCCCGCCCGCTGAGCTGAGCCGCGCCCCGCCGGGCGAGCCGAGCGCCGCAGTGGCCGAGCGCATCGCCGCCGCCCGCGCCAGCCAGCGCGAGCGCGGCGCGCTGAACGCCGAGGCGGACCCGGCGGCGATCGAGCTGCACCCGGACGCCCGGGCGCTGGCGGAGCAAGCGGCGGAGAAGCTGCGGCTGTCGGCGCGCGGGTTCACCCGGGTGCTGCGGGTGGGGCGCACGATCGCGGACTTGGCGCGCTCGCCGGCGGTGCGCCGGGTGGACGTGGCGGAAGCGCTGGCGTTCCGGCACCGGGTGCCGGGGCGGCGGGTCTAGAGGCTGTTATGGACTCGCGCTGTGAGTTTTTCGGGCCAATGCTGGCCAAATAATCCTGTCAAGCCCGGGCATGACAGCATCAAAGAGGAAGGCTCAGCAAACCTGCCTTTGGGAAAGCAGTGAGGTCGGTAACAGTCCCTGAGTCGCGCGACGGCGCCGGTCGGTTTGGGATCAGTTCGGGTGCGCATCTCCGTGCGCTGCACCTGGTCTGTGCTCCGTCCATCAGGATCAGGCCATGCCAGGGTTTGATCCGGTCCATGCTGGCGGCAAGCGGCGACCGCCATCCCTTGGGCCTGCCCACCAACGGCGCCTGTGTCATCAGTGGGTGACATCGCACCCCGCTTCGCTGGATGCTCCGGCTGAAGTTCGTGCAAGGTCCGGGTCATGACGACTGCCCGAACCATCTATGATCTCTGCATCCCACGCGCCGACGTGCTGGCCGGCATGGCAAGCGACTCGGACTTTGCGGCTGACCTGTCCCACGTCGTCAGGGGCAGTGGCGGCCCCGCCGAACACTCCGATCCCGTCCGCTTCTTTTCGACGACCTACCCAACTCGCGGCCCCAGAACCCTGTCGTGCTCGGCTACGCCGGGTGCAGCGTCGGCGCCAGCATGGACGCGCCGCCGGACCTGATCGCGCGCATCTGGGAGCGCAAGGGCGCCGACGGCGGCTCGATCCGCCTGCTCCGCAATAACCTCGTCTTCGTCGCCGCCGAGGAGGGCCGCATCGAGGACATGCGGGGGAAGATGTCGCACCGCCTCGCGCTGCGGGAGCTGAAGGCGCCCGTCCGGCTGGCCGAGCTGGCCGACCACCAGCAGCAGAAGGTCCGCGAGATGGAGGGGAAATCGGAGGCCGAGCTAGCGACCGCCATCCAGCAATGCTTCCGCCACATCTTCTATCCCTCGCAGAACCGCATGCCTGGCGCGGAGGTCGGTCTGGCGCATGGCGCGCTGGAAACGCACTCGGTCTCGGAGCGGCCCGGCGCCGGGCAGCAAGGCATCGCCCGCCGCCTGCGCGACGACCGCAAGCTGCGCGTTGCGGAGGATGAACCCGACTCGCCGGCCTACACGCGCGACCGCGCGCCGCTGAAGCGCGGCCAGATCACCACCGCCGCGCTGCGGGAGGAGTTCCGGCGCGACCCGGCGTTGCCCATGTTCGTGAGCGACGACGTGTTCACCAAGGGGGTCCGGCGCGGCGACCTGCTCTATGCCCAAGACGACCCCAACGCGAGCATCCTGATCGACGAGCAGGCGACGGTCTTCACCATGGCCTATGCCAAGGACCACGGCATCTGGCCTCGCCCGCAAGCCAGCCCGCCCGGCGTGCCGCAAGGCGCTTTTCCGCTCCCGCAAGCCATTGGGGGCGGGATGGCGGAGGCGACGGCAGGCAGCCCCCTCGGCACGCGCGAAAGCGTCCGCGCCGGCGCCGTCCCCGAGCCGGCGGGGCCGCGCCGTTTCTTCCATGAAGGATTGCTGCGCGAGGCCCTGATCCGCGCATGGGAACAGGCGCGCCGCCGGCATCGCGCCGGTCGGAGAACTCACCATCCGCATGTTCGACGCCGCCGACACCTTTCGCCTCCTGTCGGCCGTGGGCGCGCTGCGCCAGGCCGACCGCAAGACCGTGGCCTTCGAGGGCGGCTACGTGACGGCAGGCGGCAGCGCGCTCGACATCGAGTTCCACGGCAGCACCGCCGACGCGCAGCCGCTCAAGGACTTCCTCGATCCCCAGCTTCGCGCGACGGACGAGAAGAATTTGCAGGCCCGGTTCGAGCTTGGGTTCGCCGCCGGCCTGCCCATGTCCGGCGACGCGGCGGAAAAGCTGACCAAGCAGATGACCAAGTACGCGACCGGCTCCGCCTACGTGGAGGCTGTCGCGGTCGAGGCAGGGGCTGAGCTGCTGCCGGTTCCGTGGACACCGAGATCAGGGTGTTTCACGAGATTGGAGGGTGCAGATGGCACGGCGACAGTTCAGCCGGGAGTTCAAGCTGGAAGCGGTCCGGCTGGTCAAGGGGCGTGGGGTTTCGGTGGCGCAGGCCGGCCGGGGCCTGGATGTGGGCAAGAACATCCTGCGACGCTGGATCAAAGAGTTAGCCTCAGGTCCAGGGCAGGCCTTCCCTGGCCAGGGTCAGCTCAAGCCGGAGCAGCAGGAGATTGATCGGCTGTGGCGCGAGGTCGCAAAGCTCAAGCCCGAGCGTGACATCCTAAAAAAGCCGCGGCCTGCTTCGCGAGGGAGTCGACATGAAGTTCGGCTTTGTCGCGAAACATCGAGGGGTCTGGCCGGTGCGGTGGCTTTGCGAGGCGCTCGGCGTCTCGCGCAGTGGCTTCCACGCCTGGCTTACCCGGTCGCCCTGTGCTCGCGCATGCAGCGGCAAGGTTCTCGGCGCTCGGGTCAAGGCCAGCTTCGTCGGCAGCGACCGGACCTATGGCGCCCGACGGGTCTGGCACGACGTGCTGGCCGAGGGTGCCACATGCGGACTGCACCGCGTCGAGCGTCTGATGCGTGAGCAGGCCTTGCGCGCCCGGCCACGCCGCAGGGGCCTGCCCTCGGACCAGGGCATCCGGAACGAGGCAGCGGACAACGTGCTGGATCGGCAGTTCGAGGCCACGGCGCCGAACCAGAAGTGGATCGCCGATTTCGCCTGCATTTGGACTGTAGAAGGCTGGCTCTGCGTGGCTGCCGTCATCGACCTGTTCTCGCGCCGCATGGTCGGCTGGTCGATGAGCGCCACGATGGCCGCCCAGCTGGTCGCAGACGCGTTGATGATGGAGATCTGGCGCCGCGGCAAACCAGATGCGCTGCTGCATCACTCGGATCAGGCAAGCCAATACAGCAGTGAGCAGTTTCAGAAGCTGCTGGCGGACCATGGCGTCAGTTGCAGCATGAGCCGGTCCGGCAATGTCTGGGACAACGCGGCGATGGAGAGCTTCTTCTCCTCGCTGAAAACCGAGCGGACAGCCCGCAAGGCGTATCGCACCAGGGACCAGGCCAGGGCCGACGTGTTCGACTACATCGAGCGGTTCTACAACCCGCGTCGACGCCACTCGACCATCGGGTATCTCAGCCCTATGGAGTTCGAGCGGAACAAAGCGTCAGCTTGAGCTGCATGTCCACGGAACCGGCAGCAGCTCATAGGGTGGCCATGACCGTTGCGGTTCTCAACTCGCGCCGGCGCAGCAAGATCGAGAAACTGAAAAAAGAGGCTCCGGACCCCCGGCTCGCACAAGCGAGACCGGCACGCACCTACAGTTCTCGGCCATCCCAACGCGCACT
>CAXTNC010000183.1:0-6523 GCA_964245495.1 uncultured Acetobacteraceae bacterium | reverse complement strand
GGGTGCAGGGCGGAGTGGGCCAAAGGTTCCGATCGCCTCCTTCAGGCGATTGGAAGGCCCACGGAGGGGGCGCCCTGCGGGCTTGCCTCCAGCCCCGCCATCTCCCGCCATCCAGCCTCGTCCACCGTGGCCACCCCCAGCTCCGCCGCCTTCTTCGCCTTGGACCCGGCGTCCGCGCCCAGCACCACCAGGTCGGTCTTCCTGGACACGCTGTCCGTCACCCGCGCGCCCAGCGCCTCCGCCCGCGCCTTGGCTTCCGGCCGGGTCATGGTGGAAAGGCTGCCGGTGAACACCAGCAGCTTGCCGGACAGCGCGCCCTCCGCCTGCGCCGCCTCCGGCAGCACCGTCAGCTCGGCGGCCAGGTCGTCCAGCACGGCCACGTTGCGCGGCTCGGCGAAGAACCCCACCAGCTCGTCCGCGATGGCGCCGCCGACCCGCATGATGCTGCCCAAGGCCAGCCGCTCGTCTGACCCCGCCACGGCGGCGGCCAGCATCTGCGCCCGCCACTCGCCCAGGGCGCCGTAGTGCCGGGCGAGCAGCTTGGCGTTGGCCTCGCCGATGCGGCGGATGCCGAGGGCGTAGATGAAGCGGGACAGCCCGATCGTGCGCCGCTGCTCGACGGAGCGCACCAGGTTGGCGGCGCTGGTGGCGCCCCAGCCCTCCCGCGCCGCGATGGCCGCCTCGTGCGCGTGCAGGCGGAAGATGTCGGCCGGGGTGTCGAGCAGGCCGTCGGCGTGGAAGGCGCGGATGGTCTGCTCGCCCAGGTGCTCGATGTCGAAGGCCAGGCGGCTGACGAAGTGGGCCAGGCGCTCGATCGTCTGCGCCGGGCAGGTCAGCCCGCCGGTGCAGCGGCGCACCACCTCGCCCTGCGCGCGCACGGCCAGGCTGCCGCAGGCGGGGCAGCGGTCCGGCATGGCGAACGGGACAGGGCCGCGCGGCGCGCCCGGCACGGGGCCGAGCACCTGGGGGATCACGTCCCCGGCGCGCTGCAGCTCCACCGTGTCCCCGGCGCGCACGTCCTTGCGGGCGATCTCGTCCTCGTTGTGCAGGGTGGCGCGGGTGACGAGCACGCCGCCGACGTTGACGCCCTGCAGGATGGCCACGGGGGTGAGCGAGCCGGTGCGCCCGACCTGGACGCGGATGTCCTCCAGCAGGGTGGTGGCGCGCTCGGCGGGGAACTTCCAGGCGGTGGCCCAGCGCGGGCTGCGGCCGACGAAGCCCAGGCGGCGCTGCAAGGCGAGGTCGTCGATCTTGTACACCACGCCGTCGATGTCGTACGGCAGGCTGGCGCGGCGCGCGGCCATGGCGGCGTGGAACGCCTCGGCGCCGGGCTGGTCCACCCGCTCGTTGAACGGGTTGACGCTGAACCCCCAGGCTTGCAGCCGGGCCAGGTAGTCCCAGTGGGTGGGCGCGGGCGGCTCGCTGGCCTCGCCGAAGGCATAGGCGAACAGGCTGAGCGGGCGGGCGGCGGTCACCTTCGGGTCCAGCTGGCGCAGGCTGCCGGCGGCGGAGTTGCGCGGGTTGGCGTAGCTCTTCAGCCCGGCCGCCGCCTGCGCCTCGTTGAGCGCCAGGAAGTCCGCCTTGGTCATGAACACCTCGCCGCGGATTTCGATGCGGGCCGGCGCGGCGCCGCGCAGGCGCTGCGGCACGCCGGGCATGGTGCGCAGGTTGGCGGTCACGTCCTCGCCTTCCGCGCCGTCGCCGCGGGTGGCGCCGTGGACCAGCCGGCCGTCCGCGTAGGTGAGCGAGATGGACAGGCCGTCGATCTTGGGTTCCGCCACGAAGGCGAGCGCCGGGTCCTTGAGGCCGAGGAAGCGGACGATGCGGGCGCAGAACTCGTCGAAGTCCGCCCGGCCGAAGACGTTGTCCAGGCTCAGCATGGGGACGCGGTGGGTGATCTTGGCGAACCCGCCAGCCGCCTGCGCGCCGACGCGCTGCGCCGGGCTGTCCGGGCGGACCAGGCTGGGGAAGCGCGCCTCGACGGCGGCGTTGCGGCGGCGCAGGGCGTCGTACTCGGCGTCGGTGATCTCCGGCGCGTCCTGCGTGTTGTACAGCCGGTCGTGGCGGGCGATGTCGCGGGCGAGGCGCTCCAGCTCGGCGGCGGCCTCCTCCTCGGTCAGCTCTTCGGGGGTGCGGTCGGTCATGAGGGCGTTCTGGCACTTTCCGCACCGCGCCGGAATGCGGTTCCGTCCGGCCGCGCCGGCCGGTGCGCGGCTGCCGCGGCGGCCGGGAAAGGGTGCGTACCAAAGTTTTGCATAACTGCGGCCTCACGTTAGCAACAGACGGCAACACTTTGCGAGCGTTCAAACTCGCGTGGCGAAGCTCGGCAGTTTGCAGGATTTACGCGCGTTTGGCGGCGCATCCCGGGGCACAAGGCGCTTTCTTTATGGCGCGCGGCGGTTCACATCCTTGTCCCGATGCAATTCCATGCGAGCTGCGCTGCCCGCGAGGGCCATGGCGTGCTGCTGCTGGGTCCTTCCGGATCCGGCAAGTCGGGCCTTTTGCTCCGCCTGCTGGACCGGGGTTTCTGCCTCGTGGCTGATGACCGGGTGGAGCTGGAGAATGGCGTGGCGTCCGTGCCGCCCGCGCTGGCCGGCCTGCTGGAGGTTCGCGGGCTGGGCCTGGTCCGCCTGCCCTACGCCCCGTCCGCGCCCGTGGCCCTGGCCGTGGAGATGGGGCCGGGCGAACGCCTGCCGCAGCCGGCGACGCACGCCGGGTGCGGCCGGCCGCTGGTGCGGATCGACCCGGCCTGCCCCGCCGCCGCGCAGCGCGTGTCCCTGGCGCTGGACTGCGCGCTGGGCCGGGTGCGCCAGCTCGCCGGGGCCTTCGCATGACGCCGCGCCGGGTCGTGCTGGTGACGGGGCTGGCCGGGGCCGGGCGGTCGTCCATCCTGCGCGTGCTGGAGGACCTGGGCTACGAGGCGGTGGACAACCCGCCGCTGACCCTGACGGAGGAGCTGGTCAGCCGCGGCGAAGGCGCCGTCGCGATCGGCCTGGACGCGCGCAGCCGCGGCTTCGACGCCTGCGCCGTGCTGTCCACCATGGAGCGGCTGCGCGTGGACCAAGGCCTGCAGCTGGACCTGGTGTTCGCCTCCGCCGACGAGGGCGCCCTGCTGCGCCGCTACACCGAGACCCGGCGGCGCCACCCGATGGCCCCGGGCGGCCGGGTGGTGGACGGCATCGCGGAGGAGGTGGCGCTGACGGCGCCCCTGCGGGAAGCGGCGGACCTGGTGATCGACACGTCCGACACCTCCCTGCCCGCCCTGCGCCGGCTGGTGGAAAGCCGGTTCTCCTCCGAACGGCTGGGCCTCACGGTGTCCCTGATGTCCTTCGCCTACCCGCACGGCCTGCCGCGGGAGGCGGACCTGGTATTCGACGCGCGGTTCTTGCGAAACCCGCACTATGATCCCCATCTGCGTCCCAACACCGGGACCGACCCGGACGTGGCCGCCTATGTCGCCGCCGATCCGGACTTCAGCGCCTTCTTCGGCCAGATCGAGTCCATGCTGCAACTGCTCCTGCCGCGCTTCGTGCAGGAAGGAAAGAAATACGTGACCATTGCCGTTGGCTGCACAGGCGGGCGGCATCGTTCCGTCTTCATCGTCGAGAAACTGGCGGCCGGCATGGCCGCCTGGGGCCAGGCGGGCGCTGGCGGCTGGCACGTCACGGCGGCGCACCGGGAGCTGCAAAAGGCGGCTCCCCTGCCCAACGCCTCCATGCGGGCGCAGGAAGCCTCCACCGGACCATGATCGGCCTCGTCCTCGTCTCCCACGGCCGCCTTGCGGAAGAGCTTCGCCTGGCGCTGGAGCATGTCGTCGGCCCGCAGGAGCACGTGGCGACCGTATGCATCGGCCCGGAGGACGACATGGAGCTGCGCCGGGCGGACATCCACGCCAGCATATGCAGCGTGGACGAGGGCGACGGCGTCGTGCTGCTGACGGACATGTTCGGCGGCACGCCTTCCAACCTCGCCATCTCCCTGATGGACCGGCCAGGGGTCGAGGTGATCGCCGGCGTCAACCTGCCCATGCTGGTCAAGCTGGCCAAGGTGCGCTCCCGCCAGCCGCTGGGCGAGTGCGTGGACTGCGCCCAGGCGGCCGGGCGAAAGTACATCGCCGCCGCCTCCCACGTGCTGCACGGCTGCAAGGTCAACGGCGCGGGCAGAAGCTGAGCGTGCCCGCGTGACGGACGGCCCGCCAGCCGCCTCCTTGGCTGCGCAGGCGACCATATGCAACCGCCGCGGCCTGCACGCCCGCGCCGCCGCCAAGTTCGTGACGCTGGCCGAGCGGTTCGCCGCCGCCATCGAGGTGCAAGCCAACGGCCAGGCCGTTTCGGCCCAGTCGATCATGGGGCTGATGATGCTGGGCGCCGGCAAGGGCGCCGTCATCGAGCTGCGGGCCACCGGAACGGACGCCGCCGACGCCTTGGCCGCCTTGACGGCCTTGGTCGAGGCCGGCTTCCATGAGCAGGATTGACCGGGACGCCGCCTGAGCGGGCTGGCGACCGGTTCCGGCATCACCGTCCGGACCCTGGCGCGGGCCGCTGCGCCAGCATGACGTGGCCGCGCGCTGCCTGCCGCCAGCTCCGCCTCAGCCGCCATCATGGCCTGGCAGGCTGGATCGGCGCGGCGCGGCGCTCAGCCCCCCGTGTCGGGGTTGCGGAGGTTCCACAGCCGCTCGTGCGCCGCGACCAGGCTTTCGATGCTGCGGCGGCGGCCCAGGTCGGCTGAAAGCGGACGGCGCGTCAGCATCAGCTCCAGCGTGCGGAGCAGGCAGTCCGCCACCACGAAGTCATCCACGTCGCAGGCGTGATGGAACGCCACCAGGATCTTGTCGGATAGCCGGCGGCCCTGGCGGAACCCTCCTCTCGCCTCACGGGAGATGCCTTCGTCCAGCACAACCAACGCTTCCCGCCTTTCGTCCCATTGAGCGGCAAAGATATCCGGCGGCGGTCATGTTCCGCCCGCTTGCGCAGGATATGAGACGGGAATCCCTCAATGCTAGCGGCAGGCGCGCATACAAAAGATGCGCCCGGCCGGCAGCCTCCGGGACGTGCCGGCGGGGCTGCGCCGTCAGCCGCTGCGGTAGACTTCCCGCTCGAACGCGTCGAGCAGGGCGAGCACGGCCGGGTCGGCGAAGGGCAGGACCTGCGCCATCAGCACGCCGGCCACCTGGCGCGCCGGGTCGATCCAGTAGTAGCAGTTGGCGAGGCCCGACCAGAGCAGGCTGTTCGCGGAGCGGCCGGCATGGCCGGGAGCGCCGTTGAGGGCGAAGCCGTAGCCCCAGCCATGCGACATCCCCGGGGGCTGCGGCGGCATGACGTGGCGCAGCCGGCTGGCGTCGATGCCGCCGAGCTGGTCGCGCCCCATGGCCGCCACCGTTTCCGGCCGCAGCAGGCCGTCGCCGCCGCGCAGCAGCATGGCAAGCAACCGGCCGTAGTCGCGCGCGGTGGAGTACAGCCCGCCGCCGCCGCTTTCCAGCTCCGGCGCCGCGGGCTGGCCGTTGCCGCCGGGGCGCAGCGCGCCGTCCGGCAGGCGGTGGTGGATGGCGGCCAGGCGCGGGCTGTCGGGGCAGCCGAACCGGGTGTCCGCCATGCCGAGCGGGCCGGTGACGTGCTGCGCGAGGTAGGCCCCGAGCGTTTGCCCGCTGACGGCCTCCACCACCTTGCCGGCCCAGTCCACGCCGATGCCGTACTCCCAGCGCTCCCCCGGGTCGAACAGCAGCGGCGCCTCCAGCGCGGCGTTCAGCCCGCTGGCCATCGCCGGGCGGCCGGCCGCGGCGGCATAGCGGGCCAGGTCCTCGCTGATGAAGTCGTACCCGAAGCCGGAGGTGTGGGTGAGCAGGTCGTGCAGCGTCACCTCGCGCCGGGCGGGGCGCAGGCGGGGCTGGCCGTCCTCCCCGAAGCCGTCCAGCACCTGCAAGCCGGCGAGCTTGGGCACGGCGGCGCCGAGCGGCTGGTCCAGCGCGACCCGGCCCTGCTCGACCAGCTGCATCGCAGCCACGGTGGTGAGCGCCTTGCTGAGCGAGGCGATCCAGAAGATCGTGTCCGGCGTCATGGCCTCCGCAGCCCCCAGCCGGCGGACGCCGAACGCGCCCTCGTACAGCGTGCCGCGGCCGTCGGTGGCCAGCGCGACGGCGCCGGGCACGTCGCCCATGGCCGCGTGCAGGGCGGCGTCGATGGCGGCGGTCATCCGTGCACGAAGGGCGGCAGGCCGAGGCGGCCCTCGATCCGGCCGACGCGGGCTTCAGGCTCGGAGGTGAGGATGCCCTGGCTGAGGACAGCCCCATGGTAGTCGTTGACGGCCTGCCGCAGCTCCGCAAGCTCGGCCTTGGTCGCCATGTTGGCTTCCACGGCTTGCAACCGCGCTCCCACTGCTTGCAGCTGCGTTCCCTGCCTTCCCGCCTCCGTTGCCAGACGCTCCAGCACGGCGTCATGCCGCGAGACGGTCTTCGACACCTCCAGCAGCAACCCGTGGATCGGCCCGAGATCGACCCCGTTCCCCTCAGCCATCACCCCTCCCCGGC
>CAXTNC010000182.1:0-6532 GCA_964245495.1 uncultured Acetobacteraceae bacterium | reverse complement strand
GGCCGGGCGGGTCCGTGGGGCCAGGCGCAACTGCCATGCCAGGCCGCCGGGCGGCACGCGCAGCGTTTCCGCCAGCGCCGGCGCCGGCTCGCCATCCGGCCCGGTGACGGCCACATCCACCCAATGCGCCGCCGTGCCCGCGAGCGACAGGCGGAACTGCGCCAGGTCGCCCGGCGAGGCCTGCGCCGGGCCGTCCATGGCGATGGCCGGGACCGGGCCGGGCGACACCGCCAGCACCACCGGGTCCACCGGGCCGAGCTGAAGCGTGAGATGATCGGCCTGGCCCGCCGGCGCGCTGCCGAGCATGGGCCGGATGAAGGCGGGACGCGGCAGCCGGAACGTCACGGCCCCATCCGCCCCGCCCGGCAATCGCTGGATGCCGATGAGCAGCAGGCCGCCGTTGCGGGACAGGCGCACATCCAGGTCCCGCGCAGGCTGGCCGTCCGGGTCAAGCAGCTGCACCGGCGTCGGCGCGCCCGCGGCGGCCAGCATCCCGGCCAACCGGCCCAGCCCGGCCCCGTCCGCCTGCATCGCGTCGGGCGCCTGCACGTCGAGCGGAGCGGACCTTGCCCGGCCCAGCTCGTCGTAGGCCCCAGCTGGCCCATCGCCCAGCACCAGCCCGCCCCCGTCCGCGAACCGGCGGATTGCTGCCATCTCTGCGTCTGACAGGGCGATGCTGTGCGGCAGCACCAGCACCCGCGTGCCGTCCGCGCCGAAGCCGGCGGCGGTCAGCCCGTCCGGCGTGATCCAGCGTGCCGGCGCCCCCAGCCCCGCCAGCGCCCGGGCGGCGCGATGGTTGGCGAGGTGCCAGGCGTCCTGGGCGGCGAACTCGGCGTCCGCGTTGCGGTCCGCCCAGGGCGTGCCGTCCGCCCGCCGGTCGAGCAGCCAGGTCATGCGGAAGCTGGCCTGCGAGTACAGGATGGCGACCCGGCCCGGCTCCGGCTGCGCGTCCAGCCATTGCGACCCGGCGGCCCCGCGCAGTGTCCGCAGCAGCGGCGCGAACTCCGCGGCGCGCGGGCCTGGCCGGCCGTCCACGGCCATGAAGGTGGCCGGGTCGTCCCACAGCACCAGGCCGCGTCCGCCCAGCAGCCATTCGTGCCAGATGCGCTGCCGCTCCGCCGGGCCGCTGCCGCCGCTGGTGGTCAGCACGCGCAGCGCCGGGTTCAGGGAGCGCGCGATCTCGACCGCGTTGCCGGCGTCGTAGATTTCCATGACATCGACCGCGGGGGCGAGCTGGCCGTAGTCGTAGCCGCCCCAGCCCGGCACCTGCGCGCCTTCCAGCCCGGCCAGCGCCGCCGGGTCGCCGCGGTGGAGGGCGGCGGCGCCGATACGGACGGCGCTGGCATAGGCGGCGTCCATCCAGGCCTTGCCATCCATCCAGGCGGGGATGGCGGCGTCGCTGCGGATGGCGTCGTCCGTCAGCGCCGGCTGCACTGCGTTCCACGCGGCGAACTGCGTGCCCCAGGCCTGGTTCAGGCTGTCCAGCGAGCCGTAGCGTTGCCGCAGCCAATCCTGCATGGCGGCCAGGGACGGGGCGGACAGGTCAAAATCCCAGGCGGCGGCCAGGTCGGCGATGCCGCCCTCGTCGGCCAGGTTGTGGAACAGGGGGCGGGCGGGCGCTTGATCCCGGGCCACCTGCTCCAGCCGGCCTGCCACAGCCTGGAGCCAAGAGGGGTCGGACAGGCTTGGAACCCGCTTGAACGCCGCCGTGCCGCCAGGGTCGGCGCGGTGCAGCGCCCGGGCGGCCTCGAACCGCCAGTTCACGGGCTGGCCGGGCGTGTAGCGGTGGTAGGACGCGTAGAAGTCCGTGGCGAGGTTTTCCGAGTACCAGCGCAGGCCTGCCGCCGCCCGCGCCTCGATCGCCGCTTGAGCGGTTTGCGGGTGGAGCAGCGCCGTCCCTGTCACGCCCGCGCCGCGCAGCGCGGCCAGCGCCGCCGGGCCTTGGTCCTGCCACATGAGCACCTGGTAGCCCGTCCAACCTGCCTTGGACGCTTCCGGGCCGCCTGCCTGCGCCGGCGTGGCCAGGGCCAGCAGGGCGCATAGGCTGAGCCTAAGCCTCATCGGTTCTTCGCAAGATCGAGCACGCGCCGGGCCAGGCTGTGCGCCTCCGCGCGCAGCCCGTCATACGCCGCGTGGGCGGAGCGGCGGGCCTGGTAGGACCAGGACCCGGCGCTGCTTTCCCCGGCGTCGTCCGCACCCAGCGCGTTCGCCTCCAGCGCCGCCGCCCGGCCGGACCAGTTCAGCAGCAGCGCGCCGCCGCCGTCCAGCGCGTTCCGCCGCAGGGCCAGCTCCGCGCCCGCATCCGCCGCCGGCAGCGCCAGCACCGCCGCGCGGCGGCCCCCGACCAGGCCGGATCGCAGCGTCGAGTCCTCCACCACCAGCCCGCCCGACGCCTGCACCGCCGGGCCTTGCGCCGTGCCGAGCCGGCTGCCCGCAACCGTGGTGAGCCGGGCGTCCGAGACGATGGCGGACCCGGCGCGGCCAGCCTCGAACACGCTGTCGCGCACCACCAGCCGGTCCATCGCCCCCACCACCAGCCCCGCCGACTCGTGGGGGCTGCCGGGCGCGCCGGTGCCGGCGAAGGTGCAGCCGACCACTTGCAGCGCGCCGCCGGGCTGGGCCGCGGCCAGGATGCCGTCCTGGTCGTCCTCGAAGCGGACGCGCTCCACCAGCAGGTCCGGCGCTTCGGCGCGGATGCCGGCGCCGTTCCCGTCCGGCACGCGGATGCGGGCGAAGGTCAGGTCCCGCACCGTCGCGCCGCGCCCGCGGATAACGAAGCTGGCCTTGCCCTCGCAAGCCGTGTCGGTCAGCACCGTGGCCGGGCCGGCGCCCTCGATCACCAGGCCGTCCGCGCTCCACACGGCGCAGTCGTAATAGGCGCCCGCCGCGATGCGGACGTGGTCCCCCGCGGCGGCGGCGCGGGCGGCCTGGCTGGGGGCGGTGAACGCCTCGCCAGGCCCCACCAGGAGGTCCCGGCCGCGGGCCTGCGGCGCCAGCAGGGCCAGCGCGAGCAGGGCGCGGTAGCCCAGCCGGCCGGTTTCCGCTATGGCGGCGCAACGTTTGGGAGGATGGCGCATGGCGTATGGTCGGCTTACCGCGGCCTTGGCGGTCGTTTCAATGGCGGCCCACCCGGCGGTCGCGCGCACCTTGGAGGTCGGCCCCGGCAAGGCGTATGCCCAGCCGTCCCAGGCGGCCGCGGCGGCGCAGGACGGCGACCGCATCCTGATCGCGGATGGCGAGTATTTCGACTGCGCCACGCTGCCGCAGAACAACCTGACGGTCGAAGGCGCCTCCGAAGCCGGCACGGTCATCACGGACAAGGCGTGCGGCGGCAAGGCGTCCCTGGTGATCCAGGGGGCGAACGTGACGGTGCGCAACCTGACCCTGACGCGGGTGCGCGTGCCGGACGGCAACGGCGCCGGCATCCGCGCCGAAGGCAAGGGATTGACCGTGGACCACGTGCGTTTCGTCAACAACCAGGAGGGCATCCTGGCCGGCGACATCCCCGGCGGCACCATGGTGGTGCGGGAGAGCGAGTTCACCCGCAACGGCTCCTGCGAGCGCAGCTGCGCGCACGGCATCTATGTCGGGAACATGGCGCTGCTGCGGGTGGAGGGCAGCACCTTCCGCGACACGCGCGAGGCGCACGACATCAAGTCCCGCGCGGCGCGGACGGAGGTGGTGAACAACGACATCGCGGACGGCCCGGAGGGCACGGCGAGCTACGAGGTCGACATCCCGAACGGCGGCAGCGTGGTGGTGAGCGGCAACCAGATCGAGAAGGGTCCGAAGGCGGGCAACCACACGGCGATGATCATGATCGGCGAGGAGGGCATCACCCAGGCGACGCGGGAGATCACGGTGGAGGGCAACACGGTGCGCAACGACGGCAATTACTCCACGGTGCTGGTGTTCAACGGGACGGCGACGGAGGCGCAGGTGAAGGGCAATCACCTGGCGGGGCAGGTGACGGCGCTGCATGGGGATGGGACGGCGGGGTGATGGGCGGGTTTGCGATGCTGTCCGCGTCCTGTCATTGCGACGCAGTTCATATCGAGTTGGAGGCGTTGCCGACGTACCTCGACGAGTGCGGCTGCTCAATCTGCCGGTGCTACGGCGCTTTGTGGGTTTATTGCCGGCCTGATCAGGTGCATTTCTTGTGCGAGGCCAGCGCAACCCAGGGCTATCTTTGCGACGACGGGACCTTGGAATACTACAGGTGCCGAGTTTGCGGGTGCGTCACCCATTGGATGAGCGCAAACGAAAGCGCCTCACAGATGGGAGTCAGTGCCCGTTTGCTCGATCCGTCAGACATCGCCGGCATTCCGATTCGGCGGTCCAACGTGCCGCCTTGAGCCCAAGAAGATTGTCACAGCGCAAGCGGCTTCTTCACGGAACCCTCATTAGATGCTGATGGCCATTTGCAAACGTGCAGCCGCTGGATGATGCCGATTTTGAAGCCAGGCAATGCTGCAACCGGACCGCTCGCGTTGCTCCGCTTCCGCCGGCTTTGGCTCCTGACTCCGGTTGGCCAGATCGTGACCATCACCGTGCTTTACGTCCTGACCACGCTGCTGTTCGCGAAGCAGTTTCGCCAGACGGGCAGCATGGATGGTTATCCCCAGACGTATGGATTCTGTTTGTTCCGATCACTGAGGAGATCCTTTTTCGGGGCTTCATCCTCGGTGCCCTTGAGCAGGCCTATGGACCGGTTCGGGCGCTTGTGGGTTCATCGGCTTTGTTCGGCCTATGGCATCTGAAAAATACGTTTTGGATGTCGTCTTCCGACCTGGAAACGCAGATGCTCTACACCGGCTTCGCGTTCGGCCCGGTCATGGCGCTGATCACGCTGCGGCTTCGCACGCTCTGGCCTTGCGTGATCCTGCATTACCTCAATAATTTCCCGCCGGGGCTGTGGCTCCTGCTGACTGGACAATAGTCTTTCCTGAGTCAGTTCCCGACGAGCATCTTTTCCATGAACACGCTTAACGGGTCGGGGCCGTAGCGACCGAACGGGCCGCGGCGGGCGTATCCAAGCCGGCCATACAAGCCGATGGCCTCAACGGACTTGATCCCGGTTTCCAGGAGCAAGCTGCCCACCTCTTCCGCTTGGGCGGCTTGCTCAAGCGCGAGCACGATTTGACTGCCGCAGCCCTGGCCCCGCGCCCCGGGCGCAACGAAGATGCGCTTCAGCTCGGCCAGGCGGTCCGGCATGAGGGCATAACCGCCGCACCCGACCGCTTGGCCGTCCTCGCGAGCAACGAAGAACCGGACGCCCTGCGACAGGAGTTCGCCCAGCGTCAATCCGAACCGGCTTTCGGTCGGGTACAACGAGGCGGAGCGCGCGTCCGCTTGGTCGAGCAAGCGCCGCACGTCGGGTTGGTCCGGGGTTTCCTGTCCGATTGCCAACATCCCAGGCCTCGCTTCGACCAATTCCTATGTCACAGGCTGTCGCGGTCTTGCCCTGGACCGAACACCCGCAGCACCAGCACGTCTCCCGCACTGTCATTCTGCCCAGTGTCGGGCGTCACTTCATAGATAACGCGATAGCCCTCGCAGAGCATCTCCCGCACGCCGGCGTGCTCGCCGAGCGCGTAGAGGCAGGGCGTGGCCTTGAGTTGACGCATCGCGCCTCGGATTGATCTCACCCGACTGAGGGCGGCCAGGCCTGCACCAGGCTGAGTCTGCCAACGCCGGATGGCGTCAAGGTCGTTCAGCGCCTTCGCCGTGAAGCGAAGCTTCCTGGGCATGATGCGACGGGGTTTAGCCGCCCTTCCGCCGTGCAACCCGGCTGCCGACCGTTCCAGTCGGGACTGGCAGCTCATGAGGCGTGCCAAGGCTGTCGATCCAGGCGTCCGCGTCTTCCTCGGACACCACATGCCCAGCTGCCACCGATGCGCGCGCCTGTGCGATCAACTCAGCCTCTTGGGCTATGCGCTGCCGATGAACGGCGTCAGCTTCCAGCTCGGCCGCTTTTGGGTTTGCCGTGACCATGGCCAACATCTTATTGCCACAAAGGCCGTTCGCACAGCCGCATCCATAGCCAGTCTTACCCTGCCTCCGCTCGGATCACCTTTCCCGGGATCATCCCATGACCTCCTTGTCCAGCGTCGCATTGATGCGCCCCTGCCAACCGGGGCCGCTGGCGCGCAACTGCTCCACGAGGTCGCGGTCGAGCCGTACTGAAATCAATTCCTTGGTGGGGCGGCCTGCTGGCCGCGCCGGCGGACCAGCTCGGGCATGGCCTCGGCCGCGGGCCGCGCGCGGGCGAAATCGTCCTCGGTCCATTCGGGGTTGTCCGGGTCGGCTTCGATGCCGCGCTGGATGGCGGCTTCCTCCTCCGGAGCGTTGGGTCTCATCATCCTCACCCCGCCTCCGCCCGGATCGCGTCCCCCAGCGTCTCCACCATCCGGTCCACCTGCGCCGCCTCCACCACCAGCGGCGGGGACAGCGCCACGGTGTCGCCCGTCGTGCGCACCAGCAGCCCGGCGTCGAAGCAGCGGCCGAACACCCGGGCGGCGCGGTCGGTGGG
>CAXTNC010000181.1:0-6572 GCA_964245495.1 uncultured Acetobacteraceae bacterium | reverse complement strand
CAACGGCTCGGCAGGGCGCGCCGGGTCGCCGGGCAGCGCCGGGTCCGCGCCGAGGGTGGCATCCAGCAGGGCGGCGTTGTCGCGCACGGAGCGGGTGATGAAGCCCTGGGTGCTTGCATCGCCGGGCAGCAGGAGCCGCAGCGGCCCGGCCGGCATCAGGCCGCGGGACGGCTTGAACCCGAACACGCCGCAGCAGCTGGCCGGGATGCGCAAGGAGCCGCCGATGTCGTTGCCGTGCGCCGCCGGGACGATGCCGGCCGCCACCGCCGCCGCGGCGCCGCCGGAGGAGCCGCCGGGGGTGAGCCGCGGGTCCCACGGGTTGCGCGCGGGGCCGTGCAGCACGCCCTCCGTCACCACGCCGAGGCCGAGCTCGGGCGTGTTGGTCTTGCCGAAGATCGCCAGCCCCGCCGCCTTCAGCCGCGCCACCAGCACGTCGTCCGCCGCGGGAACGTGCCCGGCGTAGGCGCGGCTGCCCCGGGTGTGCGGCTGCCCGGCGAGGTCCGCGCCGTGGTCCTTCAGCAGGAACGGCACGCCGGCGAACGGCCCGGCCGGGTCCGCGTCCGGCGGCGCGAAACGCTGCACCACCGCGTTCAGCCCGGCGGCGGCGTCCGCCCGGCGCTGCGCCTCGGCCAGCAGCCCGGCCGCCGTGGCGGACCCGGCGCGGATGGCGGCGGCCATGCCCACCGCGTCGAGATCGCCATACTCCATCACCGCACGCTCGCCACCCGCAGCGCGTTGGTGGCGCCCGCCTGGCCGAACGGCACGCCGGCCGCCACCACCACGTGGTCTCCCAGGGCGGCGAAGCCTTCCGCGCGCGCGGTCCGCGTGGCGCGGGTGACGGTTTCGGTCATGCTGTGGGTTTCGGCGGCGAGCACGGCGTGGACGCCCCACACCACCGCCATGCGGCGCGCGGTGGCCTCCTGCGTGGTCAGCCCCAGCACGGGGCAGTCCGGCCGGGTGCGGGCGATGCGCAATGCGGTGGAGCCGGACAGGGTGTAGGCGGCGATGGCCTTGGCGCCGATCGTCTTGGCGATCTGCCGCGCGGCCTCGGCGATGGCGTCGTTCACCGTGCCCTGCGGCTTGGGCCGGCCGGTTTCGCACAGCTCCCGCCAGCCCGGGTCCTGCTCCACCCGGTCGATGATGCGGTCCATGATGTTCACCGCCTCGAACGGGTACTGCCCGGCGGCGGTCTCGGCCGACAGCATCACCGCGTCCGCGCCGTCGAACACCGCCGTCGCCACGTCGGACGCCTCGGCGCGGGTGGGGGCGGGGGCGGTGATCATGCTTTCCAGCATCTGCGTCGCCACCACCACCGGCAGGCCCGCCTGCCGGGCGGCGCGCACGATGCGCTTCTGCGCCAGCGGCACCTCCTCCGGCGGCAGCTCCACGCCAAGGTCGCCGCGCGCCACCATCACCGCGTCCGACAAGGCGAGGATGCCGTCCAGGTTGTCCAGCGCCTGCGGCTTCTCCAGCTTGGTCATGATCCAGGCGCGGCCGTCCGCGATGGCGCGCGCCTCCGCCACGTCCTCCGGGCGCTGCACGAAAGACAGGCCGATGTAGTCCGCCCCGTGCTCCAGCGCGAAGCGCAGGTCCTCGTGGTCCTTCTTCGTCAGCGCCGGGATGGGCAGCACCACGTCCGGCACGTTGACGCCCTTGCGGTCGGACAGCGGCCCGCCGGTGACGACCTCGCATTGGAGGTGGTCGTCCCGCTTGCGCGCCACCCGCAGCCGCAGCTTGCCGTCGTCCAGCAGCAGCGTCGTGCCGATGCCGGCGGCGGCCATGATCTCCGGGTGCGGCAGCTGCACGCGGCTGGCGTCGCCGGGCACGGGGGAAAGGTCCAGGCGGAAGCCGTGCCCGGCTTGCAGCGCCACCCGCCCTGCCTGGAAGCGGCCGACCCGCAGCTTGGGGCCTTGCACGTCCGCCAGGATGCCGATCGGGCGGCGCATCTCCGCCTCCAGCGCGCGGATCATCCCGATGCGGGCGAGGTGGTCCTCGTGCGCGCCGTGGCTGAAGTTGAGGCGGAACACGTCCGCGCCGGCGCGGAACAGGCGGCCCAGCACCTCCGGGGTGCTGCTGGCCGGACCCAGGGTGGCGATGATCTTGGTGCGGCGCCGGCGGCGCAGCTTGGATTGGGCCAAGGAGGTGCTCCAGGTGCTCAGGCGACCAGGATGGCGCGCAGGTCGTTGACGTTGGTGAGGGTCGGCCCGGTGCGGACCAGGTCACCCGCAGCATGGAACAGGGTGTAGCTGTCATGCGCTGCCAGGCAAGCCGCCGGGTCCACGCCGGCGGCGCGCGCCCGCGCCAGGGTGGAGGGGGTCACGATGGCGCCGGCCGCGTCCTCCGTGCCGTCGATGCCGTCCGTGTCCCCGGCGAGCGCCCAGATGCCTGCCGTCCCGCGCAACGCCACGGCCAGGCCCAGCAGGAACTCGGTGTTGCGGCCGCCGCGCCCGGCGGGGCCGCGCCCGATGCTCACCGTGCTCTCGCCGCCGGACAGCAGCACGCAGGGGGCAGGCAGCGGCTGGCCGTGCCGCCGCGCGCTCATCGCCACCCCCGCCAGCACCGTGCCCAGCTCGCGGCTCTCGCCTTCCAGCGCGTCTCCCAGGATCAGCGGCGCCACCCCGGCGGCGCGGGCGGCGGCGGCGGCGGCGGCGAGCGCCATCGCGGGGGTGGCGATCAGGCGGAAGTCGACTGGTGCTGCGGGCGGCGGCAGGTTGGCCTCGCCGTCCAGCAGGGCCGCCGCGGCACGGGGCAGCGCCACGCCATGCTGCGCCACCATGGCCCGCACCTCCGCGCGGGGCGGCGCGCCGGGCACGGTGGGGCCGCTGGCGATGACCTCCGGCGCGTCGCCCGGCACGTCCGAGATGGCGAGGGTGACAATCCGGGCGGGTGCTGCGGCGGCGGCCAGGCGGCCGGCCTTGATGCCGGACAGGTGCTTGCGGACCGCGTTCATCACCGAGATGGGCGCGCCCGAGGCAAGCAGCGCCGCGTTCACCGCCTGCTTGTCCGCCAGCGCCATGCCGGGGCCAGGCAGCGCGGCCAGCGCGGAGCCGCCGCCGGACACCAGCGCCAGCACCAGGTCGTCCGGGCCGAGCTTGGCCACCGCCGCCAGCAGGGCACGGGCGGCGGCCTCGCTGGCCGCGTCCGGCACCGGGTGGGCGGCTTGCAGCACGGCGACGCGCCGCGTCGGCACGGCATGGCCGTAGCGGGTGACGACGGCGCCCTCCAGCGCCACGTCCGGCCAGGCGGCTTCCACGGCGGCGGCCATGGCGGCGGCGGACTTGCCGCAGCCCACCACCACGGCCCGGCCGGCCGGCTTCGGCGGCAGATGGCGCGCCAGGACGGACGCCGGGTCAGCGGACCTGACGGCGGCGTCGAACAGGCCGCGCAGGAAGCGGCGGGCGCTGGTGTCGGTCCATTCCATCGCGTGCAGTATGGCGAAGGCGCCGCACGCTCGCCATATCGGGCGCAGGAGGACAGGCCATGACCCCGATCGACCCCGCGACCCGCACGGAACTGGAGGCCGCCGCGTTCCGCCGCCTGGTGGAGCACCTGCGCGAGCGCACGGACGTGCAGAACATTGACCTGATGAACCTGGGCGGGTTCTGCCGCAACTGCCTCAGCCGGTGGTACCGGGAAGCGGCGGAGTCGCGCGACGTGACCCTGACGGACCCGGAGGCCCGGGAGATCGTCTACGGCATGCCCTACAAGGAATGGCAGGCGAAGCACCAGCGCGCTGCGACCGCCGAGCAACAGGACTCCTTCAAAGCCTCCTTTCCGCACGGCTGACGCAAGTCTTGCATCGCCTGCTCCCGTTTGGCGCGGTATGATCGTCTCATAAAGGAGACCATCATGGGGTTCGCTGCGAGCGTGTCGTTCTCAGACCCAACTGAGGCTTCAGACCCCCAAGACACGTACGTGCAACAGGCGCTGAACGATGCACTGGGTGTTTGGTCCCAGTACATCAACGGCGTGGGGACCTTGAACGTCCAGTTGAACGTGACGCCGCTGGGTTCGGCCGAGTCTGGCTTCTACACCATCGCCGACGCCAGCCCGACCACGTACGTGCAGGTCGGAACATCTCCCAGCGGGCTGGGCATCTACGAGTCGTCCGCCGTCAACGAGCTGGACACCGGCGGCCACGCCGCCACTTCGGACATCACGATCAACTTCAACTCGCAACTCCTGAAGCAGCTGACCAGCGTGCAGTCCGACGACATCGTGCAGGTGTTCGAGCACGAGCTGATGCACGGTTTCGGGGTCATCGGCTTCCGGGACGCATCGGGCCAGCTGAGCGGGGACGAGTCGGTCTTCGACTCGCTTTCCGCCTTCGACGCGGCGGGCAACGACAGCTTCACCGGCCCTGCCGCGGCGCACTCCTATGGCGGCAACGTGCCGCTCACCACGCAGCTCGGCGCCGGCTCGAACTACTACCACGTCGGCGCGGCCGGCACGGCGGCGGACCCGGCGGTGCTGCAGGACAACCTGATCTACCCGATCTTCTCGCCAGGGCAGATGCTCACCGGCCTGGACGTCGCCATCCTGGAGGACATCGGCGTGCCGATCTCCGCCGCCGGGTCGGCGCTGATCGACCCGAACCCCACGACCACCGTGTCCGAGCTGGACGGCGTCGGAGGCGGGGTGGCGGCCAGCGCCGCGATCGGCGGCACGACGCAGCCGGACGAGCCGCTCACGATCATCAACGGCTCCACCGTGCTCGGGACCGTCACGGCATCGGCTGCCGGGCAGTGGTCGTTCTCGCCGGCCGGGCTGGCGGATGGCGGCTACGTGTTCCAGGTGGCGGCGCCGGGCGCCAGCGGGACCGTGGTGGCCGGGGTGATCAGCGTGGTGGTGAACACGCCCGAAGCGATCCAAGCGACGTTCCAGCAGGTGGTCGGCC
The DNA here is from genome assembly GCA_964245495.1 of uncultured Acetobacteraceae bacterium. GTDB lineage: Bacteria > Pseudomonadota > Alphaproteobacteria > Acetobacterales > Acetobacteraceae > LMUY01. The sequence goes on along the minus strand of CAXTNC010000181.1, from coordinate 1,675 downwards.
AAGCCCCGGACGCCGCCTCGCTGGCGACCGCGCAGGCCCAGCTGGCCAGCGGCGTGCCGCTGGCCAGCATACGCAGCTATCTGGCAAGCACCCAGCAGGCGGCGAACGCCATCAGCTACATCTTCCTCAGCGTCCTTGGCCGCGCGCCCGCTGCGTCGGACTATCCTGGCCTCCAGCAAGCCCTTGCCGGCGGCGCGACCCTTGCAGGCCTGCGCAGCTACTTCGCCACCACGGCGGAGGCCGGCAACGCGGTCACGGCCGTGTTCAACCAGGTGCTCGGCCGCGCGCCGCTGCCCGGGGACGTGGCCGGCGCGGAACGATCCCTGGCCGGCGGCGCCAGCCTGGCCGGAATCCGCAGCTACCTGTCCACCACGCAAGAAGCCGCCAACGCGATCACGGCCGTCTTCAACGCGGACCTTGGGCGCGCACCGTTTGCGGCAGAGCTGCCCGGGCTTGAGCAGGCCTTGGCCAACGGCGCCAGCATCGCCAACTTCCGCAGCTATTTCGCCGGGACGACCGAAGCAGCCAATGCCATCATCGCCGTGTTCCAAGCGACGGTGGGCCGTCTGCCGAGCGCCGCAGACATCGCGAGCATCCAAGGGAACTTCGCGGCTGGCTGGAGCGTGTCCGGCCTGCGCAGCGTGCTCGCGGCCAGCGCGGAAGAGGCCACAACCGTTACCCGCGCCTACCAGAACGACCTGGGCCGCGCCGCCACCCCGGCCGACATCGCGGCCAGCGAGCGATACATCGCGGGGGGAGGCACGTTGCAGGCCCTGCAATCCAGCCTGGTCGGCAGCACGGAGTTCGCCAACGACGTGGGCGCGGCCACCCAGGCCGCCCTGGGCCGGCCGGCGAACGCGGTCGAGATCGCGGCGGACCGGTCGCAAGTGCTTTCCTCGTACTCGACCGCAGCCACCATCCGCGCCCAGGTGGCTGAACTCTCAGGCGGCGAACCGCCCCCTGGCAACGGCGCGGCCATCGCCATCAGCCCGCAAACCATCGCCGGCAGCGGCCCCAACCTGGTTTACGGCCTGCTCAACAACGACGCCGTCATCTCCGCCCATCCGCTCGCCGTGTCGGACGAGGCGTTCGGCGGGCTGAGTTCGCCAAGCATCACGGGCTTCAACCCGGCGACCGACCTGATCCAGGTCCAAAGCCGCCAGGAGGCCAGCTTCGCAGCGCTCGGCATCACCCCGATCAACGGCGGGGCAAGCGTTTACGTGGGCAACGGCGCCTTCATCGACCTCAACGGCGTGGCGCCTGCCTCCCTGACCGCCGCGAACTTCCGCTTCGTCTGACCCTGCCATCCCAGCGCTCGGCCATGCCCGCGCCATGACGCCCGAGGACAGCATCCCTTGGCGGCCCGTCCTCGCAGCCACGGCCGCCACGCTGACCGGCATCGGGCTGGCGCGGTTCGCCTATTCCCCCCTGCTGCCGGTGCTGATCGCCCAAGGATGGTTCGCGCCGGGTGCGGCGGGCTATCTCGGGGCGGCCAACCTGCTCGGCTATCTCGGCGGCGCGCTGGCGGCGCGGCCGGCGGCGGCGCGACTCGGCGCCCGGGCGGTGCTGCGCGGCGCGATGCTCGCCGTGGCCGTGGCGCTCGCGGCCTGCTCGGTGCGGCTGCCGTTCGCGTGGTTCTTCGGCTGGCGGCTGCTCTCGGGCGTCTGCGGCGGAC
>CAXTNC010000180.1:0-6716 GCA_964245495.1 uncultured Acetobacteraceae bacterium | reverse complement strand
GCCGCGGCCGAACTCGAAGAAGGGCTTACCCTCCCCCGCCGCCACGGCCAGGTCCAGGTGGTCCAGCACCGGCATCAGCCGCCCCGCGCGCGGCAGCGCCACGGACACGTCCTGCATGGCCAGCAGCGCGCTCACCGGCTGCGGGCGGCGCGGGCGAGCAGGCCTTGGCCGATCAGGGAGGTCGCCAGCAGGGCGGCGAAGATCGCCAGGCCCGGCGCCAGGATCAGCCACCACGGGTTCAGCGCCACCAGGTTCAGCCCGTCCTGCAGCAGCTCGCCCCAGCTGGCGCGCGGCGGCTGCACGCCGAGGCCGAGGAAGCTGAGGGCGGAGAGGGCGAAGATCGCGTCCCCCACCAGGAAGGTGGCGTTCACCACCAGCAGCGGGGCGAGCACGCGCACCAGGTGCACCCGGCCCAGGTGCCACGCGCCGGCGCCGAACTGGCGGGAGGCGTGCATGAAGTCCCGCCCGCTGTGCGCCACCGCCTCGTTGCGCACCAGGCGGGCCAGCCCCGGCCAGGCCAGGAAGCCGATCAGCGCGATGAGGCTCGCCGTGTCCAGGCTGACGAAGGAGGCGGCGAAGATCAGCACCACCAGCGTCGGCAGCGCCAGCACCGTGTCCAGCAGGCGCATCAGCACCCGGTCCAGCCATCTCGGCCCGAGGGCGGCGGCCAGGCCGTAGAGCAGGCCCACGGCGAAGGCGAGCAGCGCGCCCGGCAGCGCCACGACCAGCGTGGCGTTGCCGCCGGACAGCAGCCGGGCCAACTCGTCCCGCCCCAGCTGGTCGGTGCCGAGCGGGAAGGCGATGGACGGAGCTTGCAGGGCGTGCAGCGGGTTCAGCGCCGCCGGGTCGGGCGGCCACAGGGCGCTGCCGGCGGCGCAGCCGAGCACGATGAACGCGGCCAGCGCAGCGCCGCCCGGCAGCGTGCCGTGCTTTGTCAGCCGGCCCAGCGCGCGCCGGGGCAGGATGCCGGGGGCGGCCAGCGCCTCACTCACGACGAGCCATTTCCGTGGTAAGAACATGATGCCGGGTGGAATTGGCCACCCGGCATCACAGAGGAGAACGCGATGCGCGTCGCGATCACTCTGCGGTGGAAGAGCTGGAGCCTTACGGTTTCCATCTTCTTCTAACCACAGGGGCCGGGATGGGAGATAAGCCCACCCCGGTTCCGTGATGACGATGCCACGACAAGAAGGATACTGCAATATCGCACACGCGCGCCTACAGGTCGGGGCACGGCCGGGAAGGCACTGCTCAAGGCCAGTTGGCATTTGCAGTGAGGAAATGATGCCGAGCGAATGGGCCACTTGGCATCACAGAGAAAAGCAAGCCTATTGTAGTCACTCTAACCGGCAGGGGCCGAGGTGGGAACAGGCCCATTCCGTTCCCTTGTGGATCATGGCACGGCGCAAATCCCGCCGCAACGTCACTCATACCGCGCCCGCGGGTCCAGCGCCGTGTTGACCAAATCCGCCGCCAGGTTGCCCAGGATGGTGAACACCCCGATCAGCAGCACGATGGCGATCAGCACCGGGTAGTCGTGGCTCAGTGCCGAGCGCCACAGCAGCCAGCCCATGCCGGGATAGCCGAACACCGTTTCCACCACCACGCCGCCGGCGAAGATGGCGGGGAAGTACAGCCCGAGGATGGTGACCAGCGGGCGCAGCGCGTTGCGCAGCACGTGGCCGAACAGGATGCGCATCGGCGGCACCCCCTTGGCCGCGGCGGTGCGCACGTACTCCTTCCCCAGCTCCTCCGCCACCGCCTGGCCGAAGAAGCGGGACAGCCCGGCGGTGGTGAAGACCGTGATGGTGGCCACCGGCAGCACCGCGTGGCGCATGATGTCCCACGCCCCCGGATGCTCCAGCCGGATGCTGGCGACGCCGGAGGCCGGCAGCACCGGCCAGGCGACGGAGAACCCCAGCACCAGCACCGTGGCGATGAAGAAGCTCGGCAGCGCGTACGCCGCCAACTGCGCCCCGCCGATCGCCCGCCCGATCCAGTCCGCGGCATGGACGCCCTGCACCAGGCCGATGCCGATGGTGAGCAGCGTGCTGAGGATGATGGCGGCGACGCTGATGCCCAGCGTGTTGGCCTCGTAGGCGCCGATCAGCCCGCCCACCGGCTGGTTCATCAGGTACGAGTAGCCGAGGTCGCCCTGCAGCAAATGCAGCCACCAGGCGGCGAACTGCCGCCACAGCGGCACGTCCAGCCCGAGCCGCATGTTGACGGCCGCCACCGACACCGGCGTCGCCTTGATGCCGAGGATGGAGTAGGCCGGCCCGCCCGGCGACAGGTGCGCGATGAAGAACGTCAGCGTCACCAGCAGCACCAGGGACAGCGCCCCGCTGCTAAGACGGTTGACGATCGCGCGCATCGGTGCAGGCCAGCGGGCCGGTCAGGCGGAGGAACTCGGGCTGCCAGGTGTTCAGCGGGCTGATGAACTCCGCAACACCCTCGATGCCGTCCCGCACCAGCACGTTGTAGGTCTGGTGCGGCGTGAACACCACCGGCTGCTGCTGCGCGATGTAGTCCTGGAAGGCGAAGGAGGCGGCGTTGCCGGGTTCCGTGTTCATCGCCGCCGTCAGCCGGTCCATCTCCGGGTCGCTGTAGCCCTGGTAGTTGTTGGCCCCGCCGGTGCTGAACAGCGACTGCCCTTCCGGATACGGGTTGAGCGTGAACTCCAGGTAGTAGGCGTCCCATCCGGCCGGGCCGCTGGTGGTCGCCACGATCTGGCTGAACGAGATCTCGCTGATCCGCATCTCGATGCCGACCGCGGCCAGGTTGCGCTGCACGATCTGCATGGTCTCGCTCTGCTCCTCCCGCCCGGCGGACGAGAGCAGGGTGAAGCTGAAGCGGCGGCCGTCCTTCACGCGCGCCCCGTCGGCGCCGGGTTGCCACCCGGCGGCGCCCAGCAGGGCGCGGGCGCGGTCCGGGTCGTAGCCGACCGGGGTGCGCCCGGCGCGCACGGCCGGCGAGAGCATGTCCGCCGGCTGCGAGGGCAGCGGCTCGTGCCCTTCGCTGCCGCTGCCGTGGAACACCAGGCGGATGATGAGCTGCTGGTCGATGGCGTCCGCCATGGCCTGGCGCACCCGCACATCCTGGAACTCGGGCGTGGCGGAGTTGCGCAGGTTGAGGCCGAGGTAGTTGAACGACGCGGCCGGCAGCATGGCCACCCGGCGGAAGCCCGGCAGCTTCAGGGCGGCGTCCCACACGGAGAACTGCAGGTTGGCCATGTCCGCCTCGCCCGATTGCAGGGCGCGCAGCTCGCTGACGCCTTCGAGGAAGTTCACCACGATGCGCGCCACGTGCGGGGCGGGGCCGGAATAGGCGGGGTTGGCCTCCAGGGTCAGGAAGCGCGACAGCTCGAAGCGGCCGATGCGGTAGGGGCCGCTCACGACGGCGAAGAACGCCGGGTCGGTCTGCCGCCGCCACATCTCGTCCGTGGTGAAGCCGCCCCAGGCGTGGCGCGGCAGCGGGACCAGCAGGGCCAGCCCGTTGAGGATGAAGCTTTCGGGGTTGACGTGGCTGGCCAGCGTGACGGTGAAGTCGTATGGGCCGTCCACGTGGAAGCCGGTGATGATGCCGGGCACGCCGACGGTGCCGTAGTTGATCCAGGTCTCGCCCAGCGTGCGCAGCAGTTCGAGGCAGTACAGCACGTCGTCCGCGGTGATGGGCGCGCCGTCCGACCATTGCCAGCGCTTCATGGCGACGTGGAAGCCGGCGCCGTCGCCCAGCGTGTCCACGTGGTCGGCGATGCTGAGCGCCGGGTCGACCTTGCGGTCCGGGCCGATGGCGAGCAACGGGCGGTACAACACCCCGGCGACCTGCTGGTTGTAGGTTGACGACCCCAGCAGCGGGTGCAGCCCGGTGACGCCGGTGGGGGTGCCGACGCCCACGCCGGGCGGGATCACGATGGTGCCGCAGGGTGCTTCGGCGCGCGCCGCTGGGGGTGCAAGCAGCAGGGCCGCCAGGGCCAGCCTGGCCCACGGCAGGCGGTCAGGCACGTGCAAAGCCCTTTCCCCTTGCGGGAGAGGGTTGGGCGGAACTGGCCAAGGTTCCGCGGGCCTCTTCGGCCCGTGGAATGCCAATGGAGGGGAGGGGTGCCATGGGGCAGGCTTCTAGTTCGCGGCCCCCCTCACCCCGGCCCTCTCCCGCAAGGGGAGAGGGAGAAGGGAGCGGTTGGCGTGGCAGCATTCCTAGAACCGTGCGGACACGTCGAACAAGACCACGGCAGGCGCGCCGGGGATGAAGGTCGAGTATGGCGCGCCGCCATAAACGCCAGCATAGGAAACGTACTGGTTGTAGAAATACGCCTTGTAATGCGCATTGAAGATGTTCTGCCCGTTCAGCTGGAAGTCGATCTTCTTGATCGGCAGGCGCTCCACCGGCAGCGTGTAGTGGATGCTGGCGTTGAACAGCGCGTAGGCGGACAGCTTGTAGCCCTGGTTGGTGACAGTGGCGGCTTGCAGCTGCGGGTTCGGCGTGACGGCCGGGTTCGGGCTGATGTCGTAGGTGGTGTACTGCTGGCCGGTGTAGACCATCCAGAACCGGATGTAGGATTCGTCGTTGGGCTTGAAGATGTTCTTCTTGTCGTAATCCACGCCGATGTTGGCGGTGAAGTCCGGCACGCCGGAGATCGGGCTGCCCTTGAAGCCGTAGCCGAACTGGTCCTCGAAGATGGTGGTGAACGCCGCGTAGCTTTGCAGGTACTTGGCCAGCAGGTGGGACCCGGCACCGAAGATGCCGATCTCGGGCGTGACCTTGAACTTGAACGAGGCCTCGAAGCCCTTGAACTCCTGGATGCCTTGGTTGGCGAAAACGAACGTGTTGGTGAGATAGTTGGCGAAGAAGCTGAAAGCGCGCGTGACCCGCTGGTTGAAGTAGTCGACGTTCAGGTAGAGCCGGTCGGTGTTGTATTTGACGCCGGCCTCGACTGCGGTGAGCCGCTCCGGCCCAGACGCTGCAGTGCTGCCATTGGTGCTGAGGGCATAGTCCGACACAGGGGCGAACAGGGCGCTGCGGCCCCAGCTGCCATAGACGGAAACATTCTTGAGCGGGCCGGGCAGGTCGTAACTGGCGCCGACATAGGGCAGTGCCTCGCGGTCGAACCGATTGAGTGTATAGCCGCCGTTGGGAGGGTTCAGGCGCAAAGCCGCACTTCCGAAGGAGAACGGATCTTCTCGCCGGGCCAAGACACCCTCGTAGGTGAAGCCCGGTTCGATATGCAAAGTGTTGTTGAACAAGTCAATCCTATCCTGGATATAGCCCTCGTAAAGCTGCCGCTCGTAGTAGCTCTGCTGAATTTCATTGTAGCCGTTCTGCGCCACGATCGGCAGCTGACCGTAAGTGTATTCCCTGTAATCTTGCTGCTCGCGTGCGATCAGCGCACCGACGCGAATGTTGTTGTAAGGCAGGAAGAAGTTGACTTCAGGCTTGATGCCGTATGTGTCCGCAACTTGGAAGATTTCCGACGCATTCTCACCAAAACCCTGCGGAGAATTGCCGGGAGTGCCATCAGGATTAAGACCGCTGGGATTACCGAAGATAGCTGGGTTGTAGTTGAAATATTGTTGGTTGAAAAAAGCCGTGCCTGGGCCGACCTGTCCATCTGAGAAGAAACGAACCTGAAAGTTCGGCTGGAAATTCTGGTCAGCGCCGATGAGGCTGTTCGAGACATAGCTTTGCGACTTGTCGTCGGTGCGGATGTAGAACGCCTTGCCGCCGACCTTGATGTAGTCATTAACATAAGTGTCGTCGCTCAGGATCATGGTCAGGAACGCGTTGTCCTGACGGAAAAAGTCCTGGCTCTTGTCGTAGTTGTTGAATTGCCCATCCACCGCCAGCTTCTGAATTTGGATCGGTGAAGGCTGCAAGTAGCCGCTGGCGCTGTTGGCGATCATGGTGAAGCCGACATTGGACAGGCCGTTGCTGTAGGGCTTGTCGAGCGCCAGGTAGATGTCCCGGTACTTCTCCTGCGTGTAGTCGATGTAGCCGCCCGACTCGCCGCGGTCGTAGCGGAACAGCACCTTGAGGTTGTCGGCGTTCGCGATCTTGCCCGAGTTGAACTCGATGCCGTAATGGTCCGTGCCGTAGGAACCGATGCCGCCGAAGAAGTCGAAGTAGCGGTCGTCCGCTGGGCGCTTGGAGTTGTAGGCCAGGGTGCCGCCAACCGTGCCATAGCCCTGCACGCCGGGCGGCGAGATGCCGGGCTGCACCGTCACGCCGCCGATCTGGTTGATGTCGAACGGCGCGCCGATGTTGTTGCTCAGAAAGCTGCCGCTGCCGCCGCTCAGCAAGTCCTGCGTCGGGACGCCGTCCAGCGTGGTGGCCAGGTCCGCGCCGCGCACGCCGCGCACCGAGATCACCGGCACGTCCTGCCCCAGGCCTTGCTGGTACACGTTCACGGACGGGGCGGACTGCTGCAGCAGGCTCTGCACGGAGGCGGTCTCGCCCACCGCCTGGATGTCCTTCTGGCCGATCTCGGTGATGCCGGAGGGCACGTCCCTTTGCTTGAGCAGCAGCTCGCGCTTCTTGATCACCACGTCGGCGATCGGCTCGTCCCCGGCGTCGCCCGTGCCAGCGTTGCCGCCGGTGGGCGTGCTTTGGGCGTTGCCGGACGGGCTGGCGCCGTTGCCGATGCCCGTGTTGGGCACGGCGCCCGTGCCGCTGCCGCGGCCGACCGGCGCGCTGCGCAGGCTGTTGCGCGGCGCCGGCGC
>CAXTNC010000179.1:0-6748 GCA_964245495.1 uncultured Acetobacteraceae bacterium | reverse complement strand
ACTGGGCGCGACCACAGTGATGGAGCTGTCCGTGGCTGCGCGCGCCGCGCTGGCCGCTGGGGCTGGCCGCCGCCACCCTGCTCGCGGGCGCCGTGCCGTTCGCCATGACCTACGGGCCGACGGCGCGGGCCACCGGGATGCACCCGTTCGCGCAGGCGGCGATCTTCGTTCCCGCGCCGCTCGACCTGCTGAACGTCGGCCGGCACAACGTCCTGCTCGGCCCTGCCAACCTGTGGCTGAACCAGGCCTTCCGGCCCGGCGCAGCGCTGGAAGGCGAATGGGCCACGGGCTTCCCATGGATCATGCTCGGGCTGAGCCTGGCCGGCGCCGTGGCCGCCTGGCTGGCGCGGCCAGCGCCGGGCCGGCTGTTCTGGCGCGCCGTCGGCGCTGCGTTCGCCGTGTCCCTGGCGCTCTGCGTGGGGGTGAACGGGCACAGCTTGTGGCGCGCCGTCTATGCCGCCGTGCCGGGCGCCGCGGCCGTGCGGGTGATCTGCCGCTATCTGCTGTTCCTGGGCTTCCCGTCCACGCTGCTCGGCGCCTACGCCCTGTCGCGCCGCCGCTGGCCGGCTGCGGCGGCCATTCCGCTGTCCCTGCTGCTGCTGGGCGAGGAGATCACCACGCAGCCGCAGAACAGCCTGAACCGGACGGAGGAGATGGCGTTCCTTGCCGCCATCCCGCCGCCCCCGCCGTCCTGCAAGGCGTTCGCCGTCGTGCAGCCGCGCGAGCCGGGCGTCATGGAGGCGGCGGCCTACATGCTGCCGCTGGTCCCCAACACCGACGGCATGATGCTGGCGGAGTGGCTGCACCTGCCGACGCTCAACGGCCACGCCTCGTTCCTGCCGGCGCATTTCGGGCTGGGATTCGCCGCCGGGCCGTTCTTCCACCGCCGGGTCAGCCGCTACGTCGCCGATCGGGGGCTGGGGCCGAGCGTCTGCGGGTTGGACCTCCAGCACCGAAGCTGGGAAGCGGCGCCCCTCGCAGCGGAACCAGCACTGGGATTGAACCCCGGCGCGGCCGTCGAGATGGGCGGCTCCGAGGCCGGCGCGGGCGGCTATCTCCTGCGCGGCTGGGGCGCTGCGGAGGAGACCGGGCGATGGACCATAGGGATGCAGGCGGACATGGCGTTCACCGTGCCCGGCGCGCCGGGTCCCCTGCGGCTGGAGGTCGTCGCCAGCGCCCTGGCGTTGGGCGGGCCACCTTCGCCCGTCACGGTCCTGGCCGATGGGCTCCCCATCGCGGTGTGGCGCCCTGCCGGACCCCTTGAGACGCTGACCGCGGACCTGCCGGAGGCTGCAGGGACCATGCGGCTGGAATTCGTGATCGCGGACCCGCGCCGCCCGCGGGACGTTTCGCCGTCTCCGGATGACCGGGCCTTGGGGCTGTTCGTCCATTCCTTCCGCCTGGTCGCGCCAGCTACGGCCCGCCAGGCTCCACCGTGAGCGAGCGCAGGCGCAGCCCAAGCTCGCGGGTGTCCGGCGAGCTGGTCCATCGCGAGGGTCGCCGCGGGTTGCCGATTTTCAGGATGATCTCCAGCAGCCCGTCAGCGCCGAACGCATCCGGCGGCACCGGCACGCGCAAGGTGTGCGGGGCGGCGTCGCTGAAGCGGAAGCGCCCGCGCTCCGTCCTGCCGGCCAGCACGGCCACCTCCAGCGCCGGGCTGCCCGGCGGCACGTAGGCGGTCGCCTCCATGACCAGCTCCGCGCCCGCCGGGGCAGGCTGCACGCGCAGGTGGAGGCCGGCTTCCATGCCATCCGTCCACAGCGCGCCAAGCTCGCCATCCGACCAGCCCGGCAGCAGCAGCGGGCCGACGCCGGCATCGAATGGGATGGCCTGGCCAGGAGCGCGGACCGGCGGCGGGATCGGGCCGGCGGAGCGGCAGGACGGGTCCGTGCCCAGCCAGGCGGGCAGGTAGCAGGGCCGGCCATACGCGAGGTCCAGCGAAGCGAGCCGCGGGGCGAAGGACGGGTCGAGCCGCACCGAAGGGTCCAGGGTGGCCCGGCCCGGCCCGGGCGCGAGCTGGCGCAGCGGGGTCAGCAGCAGCCCGCCGGGAAGCGGGTAAGCGGCGATGCTGCCGGCGGCGCCATACCAATGCTCGCCGGGGCCGAAGTAGTAGTTGTTGAAGCCGGAATAGATGCTGTCGAACGTGCCGTTCGCCGCAGCGACCAGGCCCGTGCCGATGCCGAGGCCGGGCAAGTCCAGCTGATGGCCCGTCGCTGCGGGCGGCGCAGGCAGCGGCGACAGGTCCAGCTGGGCGCGCCAGGGCAGGATGGCCAGCAGCACAGCAACCGCTGCGGCCAGCGGGGCCGGCTGGAGCAGGCGGGTGAGAAGGAACGCGGTGTAGAGCGCCAGCACCGGCAGCAGCCATTTGAAGTAGTGGTAATTGTAAAACCTCCAAAGCCCCTGCGGGTGCAAGTCGCGGTAGCAGAGGTACAGCGCGCCGTGCGCCGTGGCCGCAGCGGCCACGGCGAGGTGCGAGCCTTTCCGGCCGCCGCTGGGCGGGGCCGCCACGCAGGCGGCCATCCCGGCAAGCCCGGTGGCGATGAATGGGAAGGTCGGCAGCAGCCCTTCGCCGCTTGGTAGCATCGGCTGCGGGTCCAGCACCAGGGTGACCCATTGCAGCGGCAGCAGGCGCAGGTCGAAGCCCAGCTCTGCGGAGTACACCAGGTAAGGGCTTGGGTGCAGGCCATGCTCCGCAAGGTACAGGGCCAGGCTCGCCAGCGCCGGCAGCAGCACGCCGGACCCGGCGGCAAGCGTCACCGCCAGGGTTGCGCGCCAGCCAGGGCGCGCCGCGAGCAGGCCGGCGGCCCCCACCGCTCCAGCGATGGCGCACAGCAGCGCGCCATCGCTGGGGCGCATGGCCAGGATGGCCCCGGCACAGGCCGCCGCGGCGGCGGCCAACCGCCAGGACCGGGGCTGCCGCAGCCAGCGCAGCAGCGCCAGCAGGCAGCCAAGCGTCAAGGCTGCGGCGGGAGTGGTGGTCCAGGGCGTGACCCAGACCTCCATCGTCGCCGGGATCGCCGCCGTCAGCAGGAAGGCCGCCGCCCCCAAGGCCCGCGCCGCCCGCCACGCCGGCGCAAGTTCGGCTGCGATGCCTGCGGTGAGCCACAGCGAGAGCAGCAGGCAGGCCGCGTCCGGCAGCAGGAACGGGTTGGCCGGCGTGAGCCGCACGAAGGGGACGCCCAGCAGCGGGTAGCCCGGCAGGTAGTAGTGCTTGGCCGCCGCCAGGTCCCCGGCGGCCCAGGCCAGGGTGTCCGTCAGGTAGCGTCCCTGGTCCGAGAAGCTCCACCAGCCCTGCGACAGCGCCGCCGCAGCCGGGCGGCGCGGGTCCGCCACGTCATAGGCGGCATAAAGCGCCAGCAACGCCGCGAGGCTGAGCGGCACGGCCAACCGGTCCAGGCCGCGCGCCAGCCATGGCCGTGTCAGAGGTCCTCCACGCTGAACCGCACCTGGCGCTTCAGCGTGTCGCCTGGCTGCAGCACGCGCAGGCCGTGGTCCGGCACCGTGTCCATCCGGTTGACCGCGTCCGTCATGTTGCTGGCAGGCTCGACGGCGAAGTAAGGCTTCACCGCCGGCGTGTAGGCGACCAGGTGGCGGAAGATGTCGTCCGCCGCGACCGTGAGCCGGATGTCGTGCTCCGGCCGGGTGACGACGGCCCGGCCCGCCCAGCCGGCATAGCAGTTGTCCAGCGGCGGGCCGCTGATCACGCGGCCCGGCTCGAAGCTCCAGGGTCCGTCGGCGGGCAGCCGCGCGTCAGGCAGCAGGTCCGGCGCCACGTGCCACACCGACCCGGCGCGGAACTCGATGGCGGTCTGCGGCGTCCGGGGCTGGTAGGGGTGCAGCCCAAGCCCGACCGGCTGGGCGCGCGCGTCCGTGTTGGCAAGGCCGATGGTGACGGCCAGGCCGTCCGGGTGCAGGGCGTAGCGCAGGCTGGCATTGTAGCGGTAGGGCCAGTGGCACTCGCCTGCCTCCGCGGTGGGGTCGTCCGCCGGGTCGTGGCGCAGGACCAGCTCGGCCTCGGCGGCGGCGTGGCTCGCCACCCGCCAGGCGCGCTGCCAGGCGTTGCCGTGGATGGTGTGCGGCTCGTCGCCGAAATTGGGTTGGAGCTTGAAGCTCTCGCCGCCGAAGCTGAACCGGCCCCAGGCGACGCGGTTGGAGAACGGGATGAGCGGGAAGCAGGACAGCGGCCGGGCATCGGTCCCGGCCAGGGCGCCGGGCGGGCTGGCGCGCAGGATGGGCACGCCCCGCCGGGTCCAGCTGCCGATCGCGCCGCCCGCGTCCGGGCAGAGCAGCATCCTGGCATCGCCGGCGGCCAGCTCGATCATCGGGGCGTCCTCCTGTGGTGGCGCAGCCTAGCATGGCCGCGCCGCTTGCCGACCCCCTCGCGCTGGCCGCACGCCGCGCCGCGCTGCAAGCGCCCGCCATGGCGCCCTTGCGGGACTTCGCAGCCAGGCTGCGCGCGGCGCGCGGCCCCACGCCGGACTTCGATCCGGCGGATGGCGGGGGGGCGGCGCGGGTGCTGCTGCTGCTGGAAACGCCGGGGCCGTCCATCGGCCGCACCGGCTTCGTGTCCGCCGACAACGCCACCGGCACGGCCGCGAACCTGCGGCGCTTCCTGGCCGAGTCTGGGCTTGACCGGCGCTGCCTGGCGATCTGGAACACCGTGCCCTGGGTCATCCACACGGGCGGCCCCAACCGCGCGCCCCGCCGCGACGAGATCGGGCAGGGGCTGGCGGCGCTGCCCGGGCTGCTGCCGCTGCTGCCGGAGCTGCGCTGCGCCGTGCTGAGCGGCCGGATCGCCGGATTGGCCGAGCCGGTGCTGCAGCAGCTGCGGCCTGGCCTTGCGCTGATCCGCGTGCCCCATCCCAGCCCCGTCTACGTGTGCACCAGCCCGGACATCCCCCGCCGCATCGTGGCCGGGTTCGCGCAAGCTGCGGCGCTGGCTCAATCGGCCTCGCCCTCCGGGACCGCGTGCAGGTAGCCGAGCGGCTTGGCGGAGCGGACGGGGGAGGGCGCGCCGCCGCGCGCCATGGCGCGGGTGAAGGCGCGCAGGATCGGGCTGGGCGCCAGCTCGTCCTCCGTCAGGAACAGGCCCCAGCGGCGGGCGGCGAGGCCCGCGGCGCGCAGGCTGCTCCACACCGCGCACGGCACGGCCAGCAGCAGCCCCGGCAGCAGGGACAGCGACCAGTGCAGCGCAGCCCCGCCGACGGCCGACACGCCTGCCAGCCAGACCAGCCCCACGGCGGCCGGCAGCCGCATCCGGTGGGCGGCCTCGGCCCAGGACACGCCGCGGTCGTCCCGCGGCTGCGCGTCCCAGCGGACGGTGCGGCCGAGCAGCACCATGAGGATGAACCGGGTGTAGAACACCAGCAGCACCGGCGCGCTGACCATGGCGGAGGCCTGCTCCAGTGCCGCGCTCATCAAGAGCCGCGCCCGTCCGCCGAACCGGGCCGCCACCTGCTCGTCCCACAGCGCGGCGGCCAGGCTGCACAGCTTGGCGGCGTAGAGCAGCAGGGCCGTCAGCACGATCAGCCCCGTCCGCTGCGGCGACGCCTGGCCGAGCAGGCGCTGCATGAACTGCCCGCCGAGCAGCCCGTCCAATGTCGCCAGGGCGGCGAACAGGGTCAGCAGCGGGCCGGACAGGTAGTTCAGCACGCCCAGCGCCAGGTGGTAGCGCCCCACCGCGGGCAGGCCCGGCATCGGCAGCACGCCCAGGTGCTGCAGGTTGCCCTGGCACCAGCGGCGCTCCCGCTGGGCGAAGTCGACCATGTTGGCGGGCAGCGCCTCATAGCTTTCGCCCAGGCTGGGCAGCAGCCACACCTCCCAGCCGCCGCGGCGCATCAGGGCTGCCTCCACCACGTCGTGGCACAGGATCTCGCCGCCGAACGGCTCCCGCCCAGGCAAGGTCGGCAGGTCGCAATGCGCCATGAAGGGTGCGATGCGGACGATGGCGTTGTGGCCCCAGTAGTTGCCGTCGCCGCGCTGCCAGAACGCGAGGCCTTCAACCAAAAGCGGCGTGTAAAGCCGGGCGGCGAACTGCTGGATGCGGGCGAACAGCGTTTCCCGCCCGACGGCGTAGGGCACGGTCTGGATCAGGCCGGCCCGGGGGTTCGCGTCCATCAGGCCGGCCAGCGCGGCGACGGTGGCAGCGCTCATCAGGCTGTCGGCGTCCAGCACCACCATGTAATCGTAGCGGGCGCACCAGGCGGCGCAGAACTCGGCGATGTTGCCGACCTTGCGGCGCAGGTTCGCCCCGCGGCGGCGGTAGCGCACGCGGCTGCCGAACTGCCGCTCCAGCCGGGCATGGGCGGCGAGTTCCGCGGCGGCGGTCGCCGGGTCCTGCGTGTCGCTGAGGACGAAGATGTCCGTGCCGGCCACGCGCTGCTCGACCAGCGCCCTCGCCATCGCTTCCACGGCGGCGAACACGGCACGCGGGTCCTCGTTGTAGACGGGGAACAGCACGGCGGTGCGGCTGCTGCCGCTCGGGTGCGGAGAGGCCGGGCGGAGGCGGGCCGGGCCGGCCAGGCGCGCGAGGAAGCCGAGCACGCCGGGCCAGCCCGTCAGCGCCAGGTAGAGCAGGTTGCCGAACAGCAGCGCCAGCAGCACGGGGCGCAGCACGCCTGCCGTTCCTGCCGTCACGGCTGCCGCAAGCCAGGCGCCCAGCAAAGGAAGCGTGATCACGGGCACGGCGAAACAGGCCCGGCGCGCCCACAAGCTGCCGCGGCCCGTGCCGAGGCGGACAGCCTGGACG
>CAXTNC010000178.1:0-6781 GCA_964245495.1 uncultured Acetobacteraceae bacterium | reverse complement strand
CAGGATGTGGACTGTTTTGGCGATCCGGCCGATCTCGGCGAGGGCGCGCCAGTGTGGTCGGCTTATCGCGCACCTGCAGCGTGCGCATGATGCCGGCGGCTTTGAGGTGGCCGAGCTTGAGCGAGCCGGCCAGGCGGATCGCATCGGACCAGTTGTCGCGGATCAGGCCGAGGTTGACGGTGCCGAGGCTGAGCTTGTTGAAGGGGCCGTAATCGGCACGGCGGTCGATGCGCTACAGCCGGGCGTTGCCCAGGTCGGCCAGGCGCGGGCTGAACTGGTAGCCGAGCAGCTAGAACAGGCCGAACACCGCGTCGGAATAGGCGCCGGTGTCCGTCATGATCTCCACCGGCTCCAACTCGGTTTCCTGTTCGAGCAGCAGTGCGAGCAGCACGAGGCTATCGCGCAAAGTGCCGGGCACCACGATGGCGTTCAGTCCGCTGAACTGGTTGGACATCAGGTTGTACCAGGTGACGCCGCGGGCGTGGCCGAAGTATTTGGGGTTGGGGCCGGCATGGATGGCGTGGGCGGGCGTCACGAAGCGCATGCCGTCCGCCGAGGCGACGTCGCCCGCCCCCCAAAGCCTGGCCAGCGGCAGCATCGCGTGCGCCCCCACGATGCAGGCGCTGGCGGCGCTGATGGTGTCGGGCCGGATGAAGTTCTGGCTGATCCAGGTCAGGCGCTCGCGCCGCAGGGCAGGCATATCGGGGCGGCTGGCCGCCTCGATGCCGATGTTGCAGGCTTCGGCAACCAGGGCGGCGCACAAGCTGGTTTCGAAGTGCTCGACCTGGGCCTGGCGTTCGCTCAGGTGCGTAAACGCCCGGGCGAAGCCGGTGCGTTGCATGACTTCGAGGAACAGGTCGGGCATGGCGGCCCTTGGCATCCGGCCGCCGATGGCCGGGCGCAGGGCGCGCAGGGTTTCGGTGTCCTCCAGCCGGTCGAGGGGGCGATGACCATGCGCGTCTTGCCGTCCACGGTCTCGAATCGCAGGTCGGGGTTGCTCCCCGCCCGCGCCGCCACGGTGCGGTAAGCACCGTCAAGCAGCTTGGCCAGCCCTTCGATCTCCGTGTCGGCATCCAGCGAGCGGTTGAGCGCCCGGCACACCACGAGCTTGGACTCTTGCCAGGTGGTCACGTCCAGCATTCCGCGCCGTGGATCGCCGTACCGGGTGCCCGGGTCGGCGAAGATGTCCCGGCGCTTGACGGCGGTGCGCCAGGCGTCGATGACCACGAACACGTAGGCTTTGGGGTCAGCCACGCGGCCCTCGGCGTCCAGCGCGTGCGTGCGCCAGGCTTTCGAGACCGCCGCCGTAGGCGCGTGGCGCATTTTCGCGTTGGACCAGTCGGCAACGTCGGCGAGGTAGGCCATCGCCTCCGCCACCGCCTTGCCGCCAGGCCCGGCCTGCATCTGCAGCCGAGTGGCGGTGTTGAAGAACAAGCGGCGCGCCCGGCGCCACCGGGCGCGAAGCTCCGCATAGGGCCTGGAGTCGTGCGGCCGGGCGATCGCATCGACCTCGGCCATGGCGGCGGCAAGGTCGGCGCGCGGCAGTCGTTTGAACACCGCCTCGCGCCACTGGTCCAGCGGCAGCCCGCCCTCCTCAAACACCAGGGCGGCCATGTCGCGCAGCAGGATAGCGGCGGCGTCGAGGTCGCGTAGGCTCCGCAGCCGGGCCTTCTTGTCGGCGGCCTCGTCGTCCTTGACCAAGTCGGTGAGCAGCGCTTCGGCCAGCTCGGCTGCGTCATCCTGGGCCGCCGTTTCCAGCGTGTGGAACAGCGCCGCCATGGTTGCCGTCCGGCGCGGCTCCCCCAAGGCGGTGATCGCGGACGGCTTGGCCAGGCGGGCAACCCGCGCCAGCCGCTCCAGGCTCGCGGCCGGCACGCCTTTGGGCGGCGAGGGGCGCAGATCGAAGGCGCGGATCGCCTCCAGCCTGTCGAGGTGCAAGAGGAGTTCGCCGGGGGACCGCTGCGTCGGCACGGTCCGCAACGCATCAAGGCCGGCGAGGCTGGCCTTTGGCCTCTTCGAACAACGTGGCAATCCGCGCGCGCTGCTTGTTGTCGAGTGCCGCCACGAGGCGGTTCCAGAGGCGCTTCTGCGCCCGGTCGCGGATGCGGCCGACAAACCGTTCAAGGACGCTGACACCCGGCAGCAGCACCTTGTTGACCACCAGCCAGGACGTGGCGCGATCGACCAGCAGGCCGGGATGGTCGTCGCCGCTCCAGCACAGTGCATACAGCCAGCGAGCCAGGCGGAACCGGGCCGGGCCGTTGCCAGCGAACTCGGTGAAGCCATAGCGCTCGCGGATCAGGGCGAGGTGGCGGATGCGTTGCCCGCCATGGTCGAAGTAGCCCTTGAACCAGGCTTGGGACGGCAGCCCCAACTGGTCGATCAGGAACGTCGTGACAGGGGGCGGGACGTCCTGGTCCGTGGCCGGAAAGGCGCCCAGGAACCGGGCCGATCCCAGCATGAGCGCGAAGCCGAGGCGGTTGTGGTCGCCCCGCAGCCCATCGATGATGTCCCGGTCGCCTCCGTCCAGGTGGAAGCATCGCGACAGCTAGTCCGGAGACGGCACGGCGGTGAAAGTGGCGTAGCGTTGCCGCTGCTCGTCGGACAGGTGGCGGGTCGGCATGGCGTGCGGAACTCAGGACATTTGCGGCAAGGAAGAGACCATCTGAAATCCCACGGTTTTTCCCTCGCAAAACACCTATGCGGAACCAGAACATTTCGCAACATGTTTTGCGAAGCCCGCGGGAGGGTTTGGTGAAGCTGGGCTATGCCCGGGTCTCGACGGACGGGCAAAGCCTCGACAGCCAATGCCAGCGCTTGTCCGCCGCAAGCTGCGAGAAGCTGTTCGAGGAAAAGGTTTCCGGCGCCGCGCGCCATCGGCCGCAGCTTGAGAAGCTCCTCGAGCACCTGCGCCGCGGCGACGTGCTGGTGGTGACGCGCCTGGACCGGCTGGCCCGCTCAACCGCCGAACTGCTGCGCATCGCCGAGCGCGTCACCGAAAAGAAAGCCGGATTGCAGTCGCTTGATGAGCCGTGGGCCGACACGACCAGCCCCGCGGGCCGCATGGTCATGACGGTCTTTGCCGGCATCGCCGAGTTCGAGCGCATCCCTATCCTCAGCCGGACAGAAGAAGGCCGGCTGGCCGCCCAGGCGCGCGGTGTGACCTTCGGCAGGCCCAAGAAGATGCCGCCCGACCAGCAGCAGCTCGCCCGTGACCTCGTCACCAACGGCACCTCCATCAGCGCCGTCGCCAGGACCTTCAATGTCCACCCAGCCACCATCTATCGGGTCTTGGACCGGTAGCCGCCTTATGCTGGTTTTCTGTTCCGCTCAGCCGCATAGGCCAGCTTCGGCCACTTGGGCTGGAGCTGGTCGGCAACATGGCGCAGCGTCTGGCTGGCGGACGGATGATCGGCCTGGATGAACGCCTGGCGCAGCGCGGCTGACACATGTTCTGCTGGGCTTTGGGCATGTAGGCCTGCGCGTTGCGCATCCAATGAACCCTGCACCTTTGCCACGTCGATCCCATCACGCGCCGGATCGCGGCTTTCAGGCCTTCGTGGGCGTCAGAAATCACCAACTTGGTCCCGCGCAGGCCACGGCGGACCAGACTTTTCAGGAACGTGGCCCAGAAGGTCTCCGCCTCCGATGGCCCGATGTGCAGGCCGACAATCCCCTGCGCTGGCTTTCCACGTGCTGCGCACGCGGAACCTTTGCCGCTCCGCCCGCTTGCCCTCGGTGTTCACCGCCACGGCGACTATCGCGGCGACACTGGTGATCCTCCCGCCCTCGCGCTGCTTGAGGCAGGTGGCATCCAGCCAGAGGTATGGCCAGTCGCCGCCGAGAGGGCGGTCCAGGAAGGCGCCAACGCGGTCGTCGCACGCTGTGACCGCTTTGCGGTCACGATGCTGAACGCGCGTTGCGCACCTTGCACAGCTTGCTGACCGTGCTCTTGCTGATGCCAGCAAGCCCCATCGCCTGCACCAGGTCGTCCACTCGCCGGGTCGATACGCAGCTGATCCAGGCTTCCTGGATCACGGCCACCAGGGCCTTCTCCGACGTGCGGCGCGGCTCCAGGAACGGCGGGAAGCAACTGCCCTGCCGCAGCTTGGGAATCCGGAGCTGCAGGCTGCCGAGCCGCGTGTCCAGCGTACGGTCACGGTAGCCGTTGCGGCAGGTCGTCCGCTCGCCGGTGCGCTTATGCCGTCCGGCACCGATCAGGCCGTCCACGTCCGTCTCCATCAGCAACTGCACCACGGCCTCCGTCACGCTGCGCAGGAAGTCGCCATCTCCGGCTTTGGCCAACAGCTCGGCTAACGGTAGTCTGTCCTCGGTCATCGGGTCCTCGTCGGTTCAGGTTGAAGCTCGCAACTCCACCTTAGCCAGCCGATCCGGTGACCACCTCTGCCCACACCGCCGTCGTCAGCAAATTTCCACCACGAGCGAGGACGCTACCGCATCGTGCGTCGGCCCGCCCGGTCTCGCGTCCGTCTCACCAACCATGCGCCCAGTCTCAAACAGCGTGCGCCAGAAACCCGCTTCGGTCTCATCCAACCCGCGCCAGAAGCCGCCCTTGATTGCGCGTCGGACCGTTCATTATTGCGCGCCGCTACAGCTACTGGCCGCCGAACATTCCATGCTTGGCCAGTTTGCTAGCCAAGTCGGACGGCAGCTCGTCATCGGTCTCAGGTGCCTGCCCGACACCGGCACGGGCCAGGGTTTCCTTCGCGCATCCTGAGACAGCACGCGCTGCACGCGTTGAAAAGTAGCGCTCAGCCTCCGACTGGGCGCCGACGCGTGCCGCCACGATAGAGAGCAGATACTGGTTCATGCTGATACCGGCCCGCTCGGCCTGTGCTGTCGCGGCGGCCTTGAGTTCCTCAGGCATCCGGAATGGGAAGGTGCTCATAGCAGTTTTCTCAGCAGGTCGGCGGGTGTCTCGGCCACGATGCCGAATCGGGCCGCAGGCTCTCGCAGGTGTTTCAGGTTGAACGTCGCGACGACTGCGGCAAGGCCATTCACGGCCGCATCGACCACCAGGTCGTCGCCGTTGTCCGGTGACGGTGGCCGCCATGAGATATCGATAGCCACAGGCCGCAACACCGCACACAAGTCGTCAAGCAGGTTGAGGACGTCACGGGCGGAGAGTTTGGCCGCGGCCAGCGTCTCGGGACGCAACAGGACATCCTCGTACTGCAGCATCAACGCCGTCGAAGCGAGAGCATCGACCTCCCCGTCCAAAACCATGAGCAGCACGGTGCGGGAAGCTCCGGTCCCGCTGACCAGCGCCGCCCGAAGGACAGAGGTGTCGAGGACAACCTGCAATGCCATGATGTCTTACGCGACATCATACGTCTTCAGACTACTGTCCGCTTAAGGGCGCCCGCGTGAGCCTGTCGAAGCGGGAGGCGCCTGGCTGGTCAGAGACGGGATGGTGCGGACGGTGATCGCTGCCTCGCACAGTTCAACCGGCTCACCCCCACATGCTTTGGACAGGCGGATCAGACGCTCGTAACTCGCTAAATCACCTCGCCGCATAAGAGCAAGCCCGGCGACCCAGGGCCCATCGCCGATAACTGTAGCCGCGATCCAGCCACCCGCCTGCTTCGGAAAGGCTGCAACTGCCCCGAAGCACGCCATTACGCCCAGCACAGTGCCGAACACGGCACCGCCTACCACTCGCCACCACCAGGCCGAGCGGGACAGGACGTTGTTGACCGCAACCTCCTGCAGCTCACCGGCATGCTCCCTCGCAAGGGCCACGGCCTCCGACACCGCCATCCTGGCCAGCCCGGCTTCCTGCCACATGATGGCGCCCAGCCCATTGCCGAAGCTCTCCGCCGTGAACGCCAGGGCCGGCTTGCCCTCGACGGCCGCCACCCGGGTGGTCAGCTCGGCCAGCTGCTTGGCAATGCGCCCGAGGGTCAGGTCGTAGTCCGGCGCCGGCTTGGCGGCGATGGCGCGCTGCTCGGCGAGGGCGAACGTGATCTCGGCGCTGAGCACAGTGATCTCGGTACGCAGCGCCTCGAAGGCCTGCACAGCGGGATCAACAGGTTCGGTATCCATCGACGTGGTCTTCTCTCATGGAGACACCAGGCTCGGCGACGAGCTTGCGAACGGCGCCAAGAAAATTTCGCCGGGCTACCAGGGGCTCGGCGACGGTCTCAGCCGGGCCGCGGCTTCCTGCTCCGCCAGCTTGTCGGCCCGGGCCAGCTTCGCCGCGATCGGCCGCAGCTCGGCCGCCAGCATCTTCGCGATCTCGGCCTGCAGCACCGCCTCGGCAGCCTTGGCTTTGGCCCGCACGGCGAAGGAGTCGTAGTCGGACAGCCGGGCATGCGGGTGATGGGTCTGCCACCAGAAAGCCATGCGCTCCCGCAGCACCCGCTCGCGCGCCGGCGCCAACGCCTCAAACTCGGCCCGGGCCGCGTCGGCTTTGGCTTTGCGCTCGGCCTCCGCACCCTGCTCCGCC
Organism: uncultured Acetobacteraceae bacterium; assembly: GCA_964245495.1. Lineage (GTDB taxonomy): Bacteria > Pseudomonadota > Alphaproteobacteria > Acetobacterales > Acetobacteraceae > LMUY01. The sequence continues at coordinate 312 of CAXTNC010000178.1, read as the reverse complement.
CTCCGGTCAGCCGGTCGGCGTTGCACGGCGGCCAGCAGCGGCGCCAAGCCGGCCAGGCCGGCAAAGGCCTGGCGGACCAGCTCGGGCTGACGCTGGTTGACCTCGACCAGGTTTTTGACGAAGCCCGGACGGTGCGCATCGAGCCGGTTGCCCGCCTCCTGCGCTGCGGCTTCCTGGTGGGGCAGCACGGGCAGTTCCTGCCCTCGCATCTTCCACCACGCTCAGTTGTTTGGTCCCGGAGTGAGGTGACGGGGATTGAGTTTGAAGATGTCCGGCGTGGTGTTCCAGGCGTGGTGCACGGCTTCAAAGGGC
>CAXTNC010000177.1:0-6851 GCA_964245495.1 uncultured Acetobacteraceae bacterium | reverse complement strand
ACAACAGCGACGACGCCGTGCAATGGGGCGACCCGGCGGACCTGGCCACCATCTCGGACGCCGAGCTGCAAGCCGCCATCGCCCGCGTGGGTGGCCGCCCTGGCGCGCATCCAGCGGTTCACTCTCCGTTCAAGCGCTGCTATGGCGCTGCGATGGACCCATCGCTGCCTGAGCGCCAGCTCACCGTCCGACGGGCTGCCGCCTCCCTGTGCCACCAGCTCGCCTGGGCGGCGCTGCACGAGTTCCCGCTGCCCAACAGCCGCCGCGCCGACCTGCTGGCGCTGCGCCCGGACGGCGGCTTCGTCTGCATCGAGGTGAAGTCGGGCCCCCGCGACTTCCTGACCGACGGAAAATGGCCGGACTACCGCGAGTTCTGCGACGCGCTGTACTTCGCGGTCGATGACGCCTTCCCGCTGGGGCTGCTGCCGGACAGCGCCGGCCTCATCGTGGTGAGCGGGCGGGAGGCGGAGGTGATCCGCCCTGCCCCGGCGCACCCGCTGACCGCGGCGCGGCGGCGGGCGCTCACCCACCGCTTCGCCACCGCCGCCGCCGCCCGGCTTGCAGCCCTGGAAGACCCGGCGATCACCGCGTCGTGGCGGGCGGCCTTGCGGGTGGAGTGATCGCCTGCCCGTTCGCCGCCAGCAGTGCGCGCAGGTCGCGGATGGGGGGGAACACCTCCTGGTTCCAGTCCCCGCCCTGCGCGTCGTGCGCCGCCTGCTCCGACTCCACGATCTCGCGGTCCTCGCGGAAGATGCGCTCGGTGAACCAGACCAGCACCGGCCAGGCGGCGTCCAGCAGGCCGGGGATCTTCGGCCGGCGGACGGACAGCAGGCCGAAGGTGCGGTTCCGCCGCTGCTCGGCGTCCAAGGGCGTGTAGCAAATCCACAGCGACATCACCGGCTCCTCGCCCGTGGTCCAGATCCTGAGCGTCTGGTACGGGTACTCGGTGCGGATGGTCATCAGGTCCTTGTGCTGGGCCGCCGCGTCGGTCGCGGTGCGCCGCTTGCCCAGGATGGCCGCCTCGCCCAGCGGCTGCTTGCCGCCGGTGCGGGCGAAGGTGTAGTCCACCTCCAGCCAGTCCTCGCCCACCCGGCGGCCCAGGTAGCGCGGCGCGATCTGGCCCATCTGGCGGCGGTGCAGGAACTGGTGGTTCATGTCCATCAGGTTCTCGTGCATGAACGAGTAATGGCAGCGCACCTGCTTGCCGAAGCGCCGGGTCTTGTAGGCCGGGTCCGCCGCCGCTCCCAGCGGCGCAAGCTCCGTGGCGCGCGCCGGGTCCCCGGGCCAGATCAGCACCAGCCCGTCCTGCTCGCGGCACGGAAAGGAGCGCACGCCGTTCACCAGCTTGCCCTTGCCCAGGTAGGGCACGTCGACGCACTGCCCGGAGGCGTCGTAGGTCCAGCCATGGTAGCCGCAGCGCACGGCGCAGCCGGACACCAGCCCCTTGGACAGCGGCACCTGCCGGTGGGCGCAGCGGTCCTCCAGCGCGAACACCGGGCCGTTGTCGGGCCGCACCAGCACCACCGGCTGGCCGGCGAACTGCGCCGCGTAGGTCTTGCCGGGCTTCAGCTCCTTGGACCATGCGAGCGGGTACCAGTGGTCCGGGTGCGAGCCGACCCGGCGCAGGTCGGCCGGCGGGTCGCGCAGGATGAAATCGGGGACGTCGGGCATGGGGCATCCTCGGGGCTGCCGTTTGCTTTAAAGGCTGCCCCGCGCCCGCGTCAAACGCTCCGCAGCCGCTGCACGGTGGCCGTGGTGGAGAAGCCGGGCAGCAGCTCCGCCAGCATCACCTCGCCGCCGTAGCCCTGCACGAACTCCGCCCCCACCACGGTGGGGAGCGTGTAGTCCGCCCCCTTCACCAGCAGGTCCGGCCGCAGCGCGCGCAAGGTCTCCTCCGGGGTGTCCTCGTCATAGATGCACACCAGGTCCACCGCCGCCACGCTGCCCAGCACGGCCGCCCGCGCCGCCTCCGACTGCACGGGGCGGCTGGCGCCCTTCAGCCGCCGCACGCTGGCGTCCGAGTTCAGCCCCACCACCAGCCGGTCGCACCGGCCGCGCGCCTGCTCCAGCAGGTGGACGTGGCCGGGGTGCAGCAGGTCGAAGCAGCCGTTGGTGAAGCCGGTGCGCCAGCCGCGCTGCCGCCAGCGCTCCAGCTGCTCGGCCGCCTGCTCGCGCGTCACCACCTTGCGCAGCGCGCCGCCCTGGGGGGAAAGCGCCGCCAGCAGGTCGCCTTCCCGCGCCACGGCGGTGCCGACCTTGCCCACCACGACGCCGGCGGCGATGTTGGCCAGCCGCACCGCCACCGGCAGGTCCAGCCCCGCCGCCATGCCCGCGGCCAGCGCCGCCACCACCGTGTCGCCTGCGCCCGACACGTCGAACACCTCGGCCGCCTCGGCGGGGAAGTGGTGCGGCTCGCCCTCCGCCACCAGCGTCATGCCGTCCTCCGCCCGGGTGACCAGCACGGCGCCGAACCCGTGCGCGTCCCGCAGGGAGCGGGCGGCGGCCACCAGGGCCGGCTCAGTGTCCACGGCCATGCCGGTCGCCTCCGCCAGCTCGCGGCGGTTGGGGGTGATCACGTCCGCCCCGGCGTAGCGCCCGTAGTCGCGGCCCTTGGGATCGACCACCACCCGGCGGCCGATGGCGCGCGCGGCGGCGATGATGCGGGCCGGCACGTCGCCGGACAGCACGCCCTTGGCGTAGTCGGACAGCACGGTGATGGTGGTGGCGGCCAGCGCGTCCTGGGTGATGCGCACCAGGCGCTCGGCCAGCTTCGGGTGGATGGCCGCCGCCACCTCGTGGTCGGCGCGCAGCAGCTGCTGGCCCTGGGCGATGTAGCGGGTCTTGGTGGTGGTGGTGCGCCCGCCCTGCACCAGCAGCCACGGCTCCACGTTGGGCTGCCCGCCGACCAGCCCGGTGAGGTCCGAGCCCGCCTGGTCGTCCCCCACCACGGACACGAACGCGACGGCGGAGCCGAGGGCGGTGAGGTTGCGCACCACGTTGCCCGCACCGCCGGGCATGGCCACGTCGCGCTCCACGGACAGGATGGGGATCGGCGCCTCGGGCGACACGCGGTTGACCGCGCCGTAGACGTAGCGGTCCAGCATGGCGTCCCCCACCACCAGCACGCTGGTCCGGGCGAGCCGGCGCACCGCGTCCGCCAAGTCGGCCGATGAAGCTGCCGGCGCAGGCGCCTGTGTCACCATCTGCACCCCGCTATACAAGGGCCATCCGCTTGGCAAGCGCGACGCCAACCCCAGGCCCCGCCAACTTGACCCTCTTTCCGCTTTCCGTCACACACCCCCGGCTCCGCAACGGCGGGTGCCGGCGCTGCCGTTGATCTGGTCGCAGAAGCGGAGAGCTATCCCATGCGGGACTCGGGCGAATACCTGTTCACGTCGGAGTCCGTCTCCGAGGGCCATCCGGACAAGGTCGCCGACCGGCTGAGCGACACGGTGCTGGACGCCTTCTTGCACGCCGACCCCTATGCCCGCGTCGCCTGCGAAACCCTCGTCACCACCAACCGCGTGGTGCTGGCCGGCGAGGTGCGCGGGCCGGAAACGGTGACGCCGGACTACCTGGCGCACCTGGTCCGCCTGGCCATCCACGACATCGGCTACGACCAGCAGGGCTTCTCCTGGCGCAACGCCCAGGTGGAATGCCACCTGCACGCCCAGAGCGCCGACATCGCCGTGGGCGTGGACAGCGCCGGCAACAAGGACGAGGGCGCCGGCGACCAGGGCATCATGTTCGGCTACGCATGCACGGAGACGGAAGCGCTGATGCCGGCGCCCATCCACTATTCCCACCTGATCCTGCGCCGCATCTCCGAGCTGCGCCGCAGCAAGGACCGCTCGGTGGCCGGGCTGCTGCCGGACGCGAAGAGCCAGGTGACGCTGCGCTACGTGGATGGCAAGCCGGTCGGTGCCACCAGCGTGGTCGTGTCCACCCAGCACCAGGAAGGCGTGAGGCAGTCCGCCATCAAGGAGATGCTGCTGCCGCTGATCGAGGCGGCCCTGCCGAAAGGCTGGATGCCGCGGGAAAGCGAGGTCTACATCAACCCGACCGGCAATTTCGTGATCGGCGGGCCGGACGGCGACTGCGGCCTGACCGGGCGCAAGATCATCGTCGACACCTACGGCGGCGCCGCCCCGCACGGCGGCGGCGCGTTCAGCGGCAAGGACCCGACCAAGGTGGACCGCTCCGCCGCCTACATGTGCCGCTACCTCGCCAAGAACGTGGTCGCCGCCGGGCTTGCGGAAAAGTGCACCATCCAGATCAGCTACGCGATCGGCGTGTCCCACCCGCTGTCCGTCTACGTGGACCTTGGCGGCACCGGGCGCGACGTGGACGAGGGCAAGCTGGAGCGCACCTTGCGCGAGCTGGTCAACCTCAGCCCGCGCGGCATCCGCGAGCACCTGCACCTGAACCGCCCGATCTACGCCGTCACCAGCGCCTACGGCCATTTCGGCCGCACGCCGGACCCGGAGCTGGGCACCTTCACCTGGGAAAGGACCGACCTGGCGCCCGCGCTGCGGAGCGCCTTCGGCCGGTAATGCTCAAGCCCGCGGCGGAGCGGCAAGATTCAGTCAAGCCCGCCGCGGAGCGGCTTTATGGCCGCACCCGCGGCAGCGCCCTGCGCGCCCGGCAGCAGCATCTGCTGGACGTTTGCCTGCCCCGGCTCCGCCTGCTTCCGGACCAGGCGGCCGGCCCAGCCGCCGCCTTCCCCCGCCCGCCGCGCGAGCTGTGGCTGGAGGTGGGCTTCGGCGGCGGCGAGCACGCCCGCGCCCAGGTTGCCGCCCACCCGGAGGCGGGGCTGGTCGCCTGCGAGGTGTACGCCAACGGCATCTGCTCCCTGCTGTCCGCCCTCGTGCCGCAGGGCGAGGAGGCCACGGCGCCGCTGCCGCCCAACCTGCTGGTTTGGGACGAGGACGCCCGGCTGCTGCTGCGCCAGCTGCCCGCCGGGTCGCTGAGCCGGCTGTTCCTGATGTTCCCGGACCCTTGGCCGAAGGCGCGGCACGCCAAGCGCCGCTTCGTGCATCCGGACACGGTGGCGCTGGTGGCCCGCGCCATGCGGCCCGGCGGCGAGTGGCGCATCGCGACCGACGACCCGACCTACCAGGCGTGGACGGCCGCCGTGCTGGCGGAGCAGGCGCTGTTCACCGCCCCCGGCCCGGCCGCCGAGCGCCCCCAGGGCTGGCCACCCACCCGATATGAGCAGAAGGCGATCCGGGCCGGCCGCCGCCCGCTCTACTGGGCCATCGAGCGAAGCGCGGCGCTGGTCGGATGAGCCGGGCCATCGGCTTCGTCCCGATCGCAGCCCTCGGGTTGTGGGTCAGCTTCCACTACGCGATGGCGACGTGGAGCACGGAGTCGGACGCAGCCAACCCTTACGTGCTGTGGCAGGGCCTCCTCCATGACGGCCCATCCTTCCTGGCCACGTTCCGCCATGCGCCCGACAGCTGGCTGGTTTGGCCGTTGCCGGCCCTGTTCGCCGCGTTCGCGGTCTTCGGCGATGCTCCGGCCGTTTCGTTCATTTGCGGCTGGGCCTGGTTCGTGGGCTGCGCAGCCATGGTGTTCGTCGTGCTCCGCAGGACGGCCGGCGCAGTGCCGGCGGCTGCGGCGGCCTGCGTGGTGCTGCTCAGCAACCGCGCCAGCATCGGCGAGTCCGGCTTCCTGACATACCCGGTCAGCCACAACGCCTCGCTGTTCCTGGGACTGCTGGCCTTGGCCGCCGCCATTGCCTGGGTGCAGCGGGCGGGCTGGCCCGCTTTGGCGCTCGTCGTTGCCAGCCTGTGCGCCGCCGGGCTGTCGGACCCTTGGACGACGGCTGCGGTCACGCTGCCGCTTGCAGGAGCCGCTGCCGTCTTGGCGGCAATGGCGCAGGAAGCTCCTGCCGAACGCCGGGCCGCGGCGTGGCTTGCCGCCGCGGCCGGAGCCGCAACCGCCGTTTGCCAGACGAAGCTGTTCGGCCTCATGGGGTTCGTCGTCTCCCCCGCCTACCGGTTCACCTCGGCCGCCAACTGGCCCGGCAGGCTGCTTTGGCTGGCGCGCCACGCGGCCACATGGTTCGCCTTCCTGCCCGGGATCAACGGCGGCTATTACTGGGTGCCGGGCTGGCCAGCGGTGTTGGCGAGCCTTGTGCTGCTCGCTGTCGGGATCGGCGCGGCCATCCCGCTCGCCGTGCAGCGAAGCCGTCACGATCCTGGGTTCGCGCTGCTGATGATGACCGGCCTGGCATCCTGCGGCCTGACCGCGTCCGCCTTCCTGGTGCTCGACATGCCAGAAGCCCTGCCGGTCGGGCGCTGCTTCATGGCAAGCTACGCTTTCCTGGTCATGGGGTTCGCTGCCTCGGTTGGACGGGCCTGGGGCGCGCTGCCGGTCAGGCTCCGCGCTGGAGCGGTCGGATACAGCCTGCTGCTGCCCGCAGCGGGGCTGGCCAGCGCGCCGTCCGCCTGGTGGACGGCGAGCCTCGGGGTGGCAGATGCCCGTTTCAGGCATTTCGACCCTCTTGTGCCGCCTTACGACAACGGCATCCTGCAGTTTGCGGCATTCTTGCAGGCGCACGGGCTGGACTACGGCTATGGAAGCTACTGGGGCAACGAGGCCAACGCGGTCGCCTGGGTCACAGGGAACGGCGTCATCATGCGCCCGATCGCGTTCGACGCCGCGACTGGCGCGGCCTCGGCCTTCTTCACGCAGGTTTGGCCGCAATGGTACGAACCTTCGGAGGAGGTGCCGGAGAACCGGCGGACGTTCCTCGTGATCGCTCCCGGGTTTGATGGCTGCGACAACCGGCAGCGCTGCCGCGAGGCCGCTGGGAAACAGTTCGGACCGCCAGCGGAGATGCTGAC